>DAXETV010000018.1:0-97852 GCA_051155775.1 Cyclobacteriaceae bacterium
GATAGATACATTGTCTTTTTTTAAAAATTATATTATCGAATTCCTTGAATATTGATACCAGAAAATAAATTCTTCAACCTTTCCGGCTTTTACAATTGAGCTTACTATTAAAAATTTAAAAGGCTAAGGAATATTATATTTTGAGTTATTCAAATTTAATCTTTGTCAAATGATAATTTTCATAAAAATAATATTTGTGCTTAATTGATTATTCTATTTATATTCATGACATTATTTGTCGAAAGTAATCGCTCAATATTATTTAAAATTATTCTAAATAAGATAATAAATTTGAACTAATATATTGATTAGCAAGAACTTAAACATTTGTTTACCATGCCCTGTTGATTGGATATACCCAGCTAAAATTTAATACTTTGAAATACACAACCCCCATATTAGATTTGTATCGCTTTGATTTTGAACCAATCAAAAAAATGTCAAAAAACAACCACAGTTTATCATTAAAATTCATTCTGATTATCTCCATATGTTTTTTCCTCGCTATCCAATTGATGGCACAGGAAGAGACTATCTCGGATCAAGAGCCAGCAGCTTCAACAGAAGAGGCAGGACAGGAAGAGCAGGCAACCAGTGATGATGGTATTCCAACAGATCCGGAGATTATATCACAGGGAGAAAGTTTATTTAAAGGTAATTGTACAACCTGTCATGCCATTCATGAGAAGGTAATTGGACCTGCCCTAAAAAATGTTCATCAGCGAAGACCAACAGAGTGGTTGTATGCCTTTATCAAAAACTCACAAAAAGTTATTCAAAGTGGGGATGAATATGCTGTTAATCTCTACAATGAATACAATCAGGTTCAAATGACTTCATTTAATTTTAAAAATGAAGAAATACTTTCCATACTGGCATATATAAAAAGTGAATCAGCCAAAACACCTCAGGCAGAGGTTGCATCCACTGAAGGAACTGCCGATGCAACAGAAGCATCAGGAAGCTCTGTGCCCACAGGTTATCTTACTGCTATACTGATTGGGCTAGTCGTGGTGCTGGTATTGATACTGATTGTTTTGTACTTGATAGTATCGGTATTAACCAAATATTTAAAGGACAAAAAAGAAGGAATTGATGAGGCGGATAAAGAGCTTGTAACGCAGAAATTCAGCATCGGTAAACTCGTTACCAGTAATGGTTTTATAGGAATTGTTGTTTTTGCATTTACTGCTATCGTTCTTAAAACATTAATTGATGGAGCATTTACAATAGGTGTCCAGCAAGGATATCAACCGACACAACCCATCGCATTTTCACATAAAATTCATGCAGGACAATACGAGATCGAATGTCAGTATTGTCACACCGGAGTGATGGAAAGTAAATCTGCAAACATTCCTTCAGCAAATATTTGCATGAACTGTCATACCGCCATAAAAACAGAATCTAAAGAGATTCAAAAAATATACGCGGCCATCGATTATGACCCTGAGACAGGTCAATATGGCGATGATACCCAACCCATCGAATGGATAAGGGTCCACAATCTGCCTGATCTGGCTTATTTTAATCATGCACAACACTATAATGTGGGAGGTGTTGAATGTCAAACATGTCATGGCCCAATAGAAGAGATGGAAGTTGTTTATCAACACTCCACCCTAACCATGGGATGGTGTATCAATTGTCATCGTGAGACCAATGTTAACACAAAAGACAATGATTATTACACCAATCTTGTGAAATTGCATGAAAAGAACGGTAAGGAGCCTATGAAGGTGGAAGATATCGGTGGATTGGAATGTTCTAAATGTCATTATTAAAATTTTAACATTCAAGAATGAATATTGAAAATAGAAAGTACTGGAAAGGTTTAGAACAACTCACACAAAATGACGAGTTCGAAAAGCATGCTGATAAAGAATTTGCTGAAAAGCTTCCCCTTCCAAATGAAATAGATAGTAATTCAAGTCGTAGGGATTTTTTAAAAATGATGGGTTTCAGTGTAGCTGCTGCATCACTGGCTGCATGTGAAGCCCCTATAAGAAAAGCCATACCTTACGTTGAAAAACCAGTAGACGTTGACCCGGGCATACCGAATTATTATGCTTCCACTTATGTTGTGGGCAGTGATGTATGTCCCGTTGTTGTAAAAACCAGGGAAGGCAGGCCCATCAAAGTTGAAGGCAATAAATTATCTAAGGTAAGTGGTGGAGGCACTTCTACGCAAATTGAAGCCTCGGTATTATCCCTTTATGATCAGGAACGACTTCAATATCCCTTGATTAACGGGGAACCTTCTACGTGGGATGAGATAGATAATGCTATCAAAGCTGATCTTGAAAACAGCTCCGGAAGAATAGCAATCATAAGTAATTCAATTTGTAGCCCCTCTACAATAAAAGCTATTGAGGATTTTAGGACTACTTATTCGAATACTGATCACATTCAATATGATCAGTATTCCTTTAGTGGTCTTCTGGATGCTCATGCACAATATTTTGGAAAGAGGGTATTTCCATATTACGATTTTACCAATACCGACACCATTGTAAGCTTTGGTGCAGATTTTCTTGGAAACTGGCCTAATCAAACATTGATTAGTCGTCAGTTCGCTGAAACACGAAAATTAGGCGATAATAAGAAAAGCATGTCAAGGCTTTATGCTTTTGAATCAAATCTTTCGCTTACTGGTGCAAATGCTGACTACAGAACGCCTGTCAGAGCATCACAGCAAGGACTTTATATATTAAATCTTTACAATCTCATTGCACAAAAAGCGGGTAGAGCCACTGTGAGCACAGCAAAAATCAAAGGAACAGCCATAATGAATCAAATGGCTTCAGACCTTTGGAGAAGTAAAGGCAAATCGCTTGTACTATCAGGATCCAATGATCTGAATGTTCAGATTGTTGTGGCCATGATAAATGAAATGCTTGAGAATTATGGAAAGACCATTATTACGAATAACCCCATAAAAATACGATCCGGTGATGATTCCGGGATGGATCAATTTGTTAAAGACTTAAATAATGGTGCTTACAGTGGTGTTATTTTTTACAATTGTAATCCCGTATACGATCATGCACTGGGAGATAAAATAAAAACAGGCATTGAAAAATGTGATTTTTCAATCTCATCATCCGATAGGAATGACGAAACCAACAAAATTGTTAAATACAAAACACCTGATCACCATTACCTGGAATCATGGAATGACTACGAGCCTGTAAAGAACTATTTTAGTTTTTCTCAACCTACTATCAGGAATATTTTTAATACCAGGCAGTTTCAGGCATCCTTATTAAAATGGTCAGGGGGTAATGATGATTATTATCAGTATTTAAAAGATAACTGGAAAGAAAAAATGGGCATCTCAAGTGATCTTGAGTTTCAAATGAGATGGGATAAGATGCTTCATGATGGCATTTTTAACTACAATGATCCGGAGCAGTCTGAAAGTGAAACCACTGAATTTGAATATACCCAGGAGAAGCCATCCCTTGAAAGTGTTATAGCTTCTATAAGTTCTAACTATGAAGCTGAGAACAACGAACTGGAATTAGTCGTTTATGAAAATCAGTCCATCGGTAATGGAATCATGGCAAATAATCCATGGTTGCAGGAGATGCCAGACCCTATCACAAAGGCTTGTTGGGATAATTATTTAACTATATCACCTAAGCTGGCAAGTGAGTGGGGCATCAAACTTGGTGATATGCAAACCCAGTTAGTAAACCTCACCGTTTCTGGTAAAAATCAAAAAATCCCGGTATTGGTTCAACCGGGTCAGGCTTATGGAACCATGGGACTATCACTAGGATATGGTAGAACCATTGGTGGTAAGGTAGCTAATGAAGTTGGGGTAAACGCTTATCAATTTCTGGAGGTGAAAAACGGTTTTGTTTCATACAGCATCACTAAAGGAATAAAAGTTGAACCGACTAGTGATTCTTATAAAATAGCACAGACCCAAACACATCAAACTTATATGGGTCGTCATACGGTACTTCAAGAGAGTGTTTTACCAAAATATCAAGAGGATCCAACTGCCGGTCGACACTTTACTAAAATATCTGCCCCAAATGGAAAGCTTCCACCCGGAGCTGTCACATTATGGAAAGGTCATGATTATAATAATCATCATTGGGGTATGATGATAGACCTTAACTCATGTATCGGTTGTGGTGCCTGCACTATTGCCTGCCAGGCGGAAAATAATATCCCTGTAGTTGGTAAAGATGAGGTATTGATGCGAAGGGAGATGGCCTGGTTGAGGATAGATAGGTATTACAGTCATGAGAAGGAACAAATTGGGGAAGGTGAAAACGCTAAAGTGGAAGAGAACTACGAAAAAGCAGCTAGTAATCCGGATGTCGTTTTCCAGCCAATGTTATGTCAGCAATGCAACAACGCACCCTGCGAAACGGTATGTCCCGTTGCAGCAACCACCCACAGCTCCGAAGGACTCAATCAAATGACCTATAACCGTTGTATCGGTACGAGATACTGCGCAAATAATTGCCCTTACAAAGTCAGAAGATTTAACTGGTTTAAATATCATGATAATGATCAATTCCAGAACAATCTAGCGATGAATAACGATCTGGGTAAGATGGCGCTGAATCCTGATGTTACAGTGAGAGCCAGGGGGGTGATGGAAAAGTGCACGTTTTGTGTACAGCGGATTCAAGCAGGTAAACTGGAAGCTAAGAAAGAAAGAAGAAGGCCAAGGGATGGAGAAATTAATACGGCATGTGCAAATTCTTGCCCTACAGAGGCTATTGTATTTGGTGATTTAAATGACAAAAAAAGCAGAGTATATAATTTACTAAAAATACAGCAAAAAGATACTTATAAAGTGGCCAACGAGCCAAGAGCATTTCATGTACTTGATGAACTCAGGGTACAACCTAATATTTGGTATCTTACTAAAATTAAAAATAAAGAAAATATAGCTTAACAAATAATCTATGGTAGTAGAATCTACGATACGTGAACCATTAGTAACCGGCGGGAAATCTGCCCATGATGTTACAGACGATATTTGTATTCGGGTAGAACAAAAACCAGCACCTACATGGCTCCTGGCTATGGCAATCTCCTTAACGGTACTTGGTGTTGGAGCCTACGCTGTCTATCGTTTATTGTGGGACGGTATTGGTGTTTGGGGACTTAATAAAACAGTAGGATGGGCATGGGATATCACTAACTTCGTTTGGTGGGTCGGTATTGGCCATGCGGGTACTTTAATATCTGCTATTTTGCTCCTCTTCAGACAAAGATGGAGAATGTCGATAAATAGAGCAGCAGAAGCGATGACCATTTTTGCTGTTATTTGTGCCGCGCTGTTTCCGGTCCTGCATATGGGTAGGCCTTGGTTGGGTTTTTACTGGGCTTTGCCGCTTCCTAATACATTTGGTTCTTTATGGGTCAATTTTAATTCTCCATTGCTTTGGGATGTTTTTGCAATAAGCACATATTTTTCAGTATCCCTCGTTTTTTGGTATATGGGCCTGATACCCGATTTTGCTACAATAAGGGACAGAGCTCAAAATAAGATTTCCAAATTGGTTTACGGCATACTTAGTTTTGGTTGGGACGGTGCATCAAGGACATGGTCTCATTACGAAACGGTTGCATTAGTACTTGCCGGATTAGCTACTCCACTTGTATTATCTGTGCACACCATCGTATCTTTTGATTTTGCTACATCTGTCATACCAGGGTGGCATACCACTATTTTTCCACCTTATTTTGTTGCCGGAGCTATCTTCTCAGGATTTGCCATGGTTTTGACTTTGTTAATTGTAACAAGAAAAGTATATAAATTAGAAGATTACATTACAATTCAACACATTGAATTGATGAATATCATTATAATAATCACCGGCTCTATTGTTGGCATAGCTTACATAACGGAGCTATTTATTGCATGGTATTCTGGAGTTGAAGCAGAACAATATGCATTCTTAAACAGAGTTACAGGTCCTTATTGGTGGGCATATGCTTCCATGATGACTTGTAATGTAATATCACCTCAGCTGTTCTGGATAAAGAAAATCAGAACTAATATAGCATCTACATTTATCTTATCAATTATTGTTAATATTGGTATGTGGTTTGAAAGATTTGTCATCATTGTAACTTCCCTTCACAGAGACTTTCTTCCATCAAGTTGGGCAATGTTTTATCCTACAATTTATGATGTTGGTACTTATTTGTTTTCGATAGGTTTATTTTTCACGCTGTTCTTTTTGTTTGCCAAATTTTTCCCGGTAATCAATATGGCGGAAGTTAAGAGTATCTTAAAAGCAACAGGTGAGAAAACACAACAAAAAGTAGACAAAGAGAAACTTGAACCTGTAACAACATAAAAATGGAACAAGAAAAACACTACATTCTTGGGGTTTACGAAGATGAAGATATACTTCTTGAAGCAATCAAAAACGTTCGTAATCAAGGGGTAAAAATCCAGGAGGTTTATTCTCCTTTTCCTGTTCATGGAATTGAGGAAGCTCTAGGATATAAAAGATCATGGTTATCTGTAGCTGCATTCTTATTTGGGATAACCGGCACGGCACTTGCTTTAACCATGCAATCCGGGATGATGACTTTTGACTGGCCTATGATAATTGGAGGAAAAGATTATTTTCCTTTACCAGCATTTATTCCTGTTACCTTCGAATTGACAGTTCTCCTGGCTGCATTTGGAATGGTAGGAACCTTTCTTGTAATAAGCAATCTAAAACCATGGGCAAAGCCAAGAATATACGATATCAGGATAACTGATGATAAGCACGTGATGGCAATAGATTTAGCTTCAAATAATATGGTGGAGGCCAAAATAACAGAAATAGTAAGCCAATCCGGTGCTTCCGAAGTAAATAAAAAAGATTTTACAGATGAAGATTAATCATTTTACTTGCATTACATTTTTTAGCGCACTTTTCTTATTCGGTTGTGTCGCCGATGGTGACTATCCAGGATTGGAGTACGCGCCTCAAATGTACCATTCCACACCTTATGAACCATTGACCCAAATCCAGGATAAAGAGATAGGTAGATGGTTAACATCATCTGAAATAGAGGAGCATGCTGAATTTTACAATTCAAATCCATATAATCCTTTTAATATGAATTCAAGGATTCCCGCAGGAAATACCGTCAGAAGATCCGGTTATTTACCTTACAGGATTCCGAAAGATAGTTTAGTACTTGCTGGTAGAATAGTGAAAAACCCATTAGATTCAACAAAACAAGTATTAAAGGAAGGCAAAGCATTGTACGAGACTTTTTGCATACATTGTCATGGTGTCAAAGGACAAGGAGATGGCGCCGTTGGCAAGGTTTATAAAGGCGTTACCTCTTATTCTTCCCGAGCTGTGAAAGATAAACCCGGAGGTCATATTTTTCACGTTATCACACATGGAAAAGGAAGAATGGGTGCCCACGGTTCCCAGATAAGTGTAGATGATCGATGGAAAATAGTAAGATATGTGCAAACCCTTCAAAAACAGTAACCAAAAATAAATGGAAGAGAATTATACGTTTACAGCTTCAGCAAAGAAAAATCTAATTATAACATTGATCGTTGGTGTTGTACTGACAATAATTGGTGCTGTAGCATTATCTTTAGGGGATGGGGGTCATGAAGCGGGTCATGCCGAAACAGCAAAGACAGAAACTGCACATGGCGATACTCATGAACAATCATCATCGCACGGCGATGATCATGACTCCGAACATTCAGAAGCTGGCCACGGAGGTGACCAAGGTCATTCATATAGCTGGACCACCAGGCTCTTCGCTAACCTTTGGATCAATAATGTTTATTTTGTTGGATTATCCATAATAGGTGTATTTTTCGTTGCGATCCAATATGTATCCCAAGCCGGTTGGTCTGCAGGTATAAAGCGTGTTCCTGAAGCTTTTGGTTACTGGCTGCCAATTGGAGGTATACTGATGTTGTTACTTTTCGTAGTTAGTAGTCACGATTTGTTTCATTGGACGCATGTAGATTTATATGATGAATCATCAGCACATTATGATGAAATAATAGATGGTAAAAAAGGATTCTTCTTTTGGCCACTTCATGAAAGTCCTTCAATCCCTGTATTTTTTTATTTCAGGTTAATCGTATTTTTTCTTCTATGGTACTGGTTTTTCACCAAAATAAGAAAATTATCCATTCAAGAAGACCTTGAAGGGGGTAATAGTAAGTGGTATTCTATGCGAACAAACTCAGCAATATTCATAATAATATTTGCTGTATCATCATCAATAGCAGCTTGGGACTGGGTTATGTCCATAGACACCCATTGGTTCAGTACAATGTTTGGTTGGTATGTGTTTGCCAGCTGGTGGGTCGCTGGATTATCATTAATCACCTTTTTGGTTGTGATGTTGAAAGATAAAGGTTATCTATCCATTGTTAATGAAAATCATTTACATGATTTAGGTAAATTCATTTTTGCTTTTAGTATTTTTTGGACTTACATATGGTTCTCTCAGTTTCTGCTTATTTATTATGCTAACATTCCTGAGGAAACAATTTACTTTATGCAGCGATGGAAAAATCCTCACTTTGCACCGATATTCTACCTTAATATAATCATCAATTTCTTTTTTCCTTTCCTTGTACTTATGACTCGTGATTCAAAGCGTCATACAAGATTCTTGAAGATTGTTTGTCCCACATTATTATTTGGTCATTGGTTAGATTTTTATCTAATGGTTACCCCGGGCACAGTAGGTAACAATAGTAACATTGGCTTGCTAGAGGTTGGCCTGGCCATAATATTTTTATCAGCCTTTTTATATATTGTGCATATGAATTTAGCAAAGGTTCCATTGGTAGCTAAAAACCATCCAATGTTAAAAGAAAGTTTACATCATCATATTTAAAACAATATTCTATAACCACTTATTAACCTTATAAGAAATTAGAAGATGCTAAATACAATTTTATTACTTGCTTTTTTACTTGTACTGGCAATCGTCTTTATAATATTCAGGGTTAGTACGCTCGTGGGTGTGATTAAAGGTGATACCAAGAAGACTGTTCCAACGAACAACAAAACAAATGCAGCCCTCTTATTAGTATTCTTAATACTAGGAATTGCGGGTTTTTTCTATTATTCCTTCGGTGGGTTGGACGATGATTTTGTACAACCGATAGCTTCAGAGCACGGTGTTATCACAGAGCGTTTATTTTGGATAACCATGGGAATTACTGTCGCAGTATTTATAATCACTCAAATATTTCTTTTCGGTTTTTCATACAAATACCAACATAAAGATAATCGAAAAGCCTTTTACTATCCGCATAACAATAATCTTGAGTTATTGTGGACAGCAGTGCCTGCTGTAGTTCTTGCAATTTTGATTATTTCTGGTTGGAAAGCCTGGGTGGGTATTACCGGTCCTGCACCTGATGATGCTGAAGTTGTTGAGATAATGGGTTATCAGTATGCCTGGACATCAAGGTATCCTGGAAAAGATGACAAACTGGGAAGATATGATTATAAGTTAATCGATGCAGTCAATCAAGTGGGTATTAATTTCGAGGACAGAGCCAGTTTTGATGATTTTATGCCCCGGGAAATACATATTCCAAAAGGTAAACCTGTATTATTTAAGATCAGAGCAAGGGATGTAATTCATAGTGTTTATGTTCCTCATTTCAGAATGCAAATGAATGCGGTTCCTGGAATGCCAACAAGGTTTTGGTTTGTTCCGACAAAAACTACCGAAGAAATGCGCGAGGAGACAGGAAACCCAGATTTCAACTATGAGTTAGTTTGTAACAAAATATGTGGTAAAGGTCATTTTGCGATGAAACATACAATTGTGGTAGATGAACCGGAAGATTACGAGAAATGGTATAATGATCAGGATTCATGGTTAAAACTTAATCCCGAATACGTGGCTAAAATACCATCAAACTTGAAAGAGTTAGCACTAATATCATCAGGTATAGAGAAATAAAATATAAATAAAAATATTATGTCAGTAGCTGATATCGAAATAACTAAAAATCATGGTCACCACGATGATCACCATGATGATCATGAACATAAACAAAGCTTTATAAGTAAGTATATATTTTCTACCGATCACAAGACCATCGCTAAGCAGTTTTTAATAAGTGGTATATTTTGGGCTTTAATTGGTGGTGCCATGTCAGTCATTTTCAGATTGCAACTTGGGTTTCCGGATATGCAATTGGAATTTCTAAGACCATTGATGGGTAAATGGATAACAGAAGCAGGTAAAATTGATTCTGAATTCTATCTTGCACTAGTTACCATGCATGGGACAATCATGGTGTTTTTCGTACTCACCGCCGGACTGAGCGGCACATTCAGTAATTTTTTAATACCACTTCAGATCGGGGCCAGGGATATGGCGTCAGGATTTATGAATATGTTATCATACTGGGCGTTTTTTATATCCAGTGTGATTATGTTTACATCAATTTTTATCGAAACAGGTCCTGCAGGAGGGGGTTGGACAATATATCCACCTCTTAGTGCACTACCACAAGCTATACAAGGTTCTGGGCTGGGAATGACATTGTGGCTTGTATCAATGGTTTTCTTTATCGCATCGACATTATTAGGTGGTATCAACTACATTACAACAGTGATAAACCTAAGAACAGAAGGTATGTCTTTCGCAAGATTACCACTGACGATATGGGCGTTTTTTATTACCGCGATTATTGGTCTACTATCATTCCCTGTTCTTTTTGCAGCTGCTCTTTTATTAGTTTTCGACAGATCATTTGGCACAAGTTTTTATTTATCAGAAATATATATAGCAGGGGAAGCTCTTCCCAATATTGGAGGCAGTCCTATCCTTTACCAACATTTATTTTGGTTTTTAGGTCACCCAGAAGTGTATATCGTTTTACTCCCAGCCCTGGGAATAACTTCTGAGATTATTGCAACTAACTCAAGGAAGCCTATTTTTGGATATAGAGCAATGATAGGCTCTATGTTGGCGATTGCTTTCTTATCTTTTATCGTTTGGGCACATCACATGTTCGTATCTGGTCTTAACCCCTTCCTGGGCTCAATATTTATGTTTTTAACGCTGATTATTGCAGTACCTTCTGCAGTCAAAGCATTTAATTATATAACTACGTTATGGAAAGGTAATATAGTTTTCACCCCTGCAATGTTGTTCTCCATTGGTTTGGTCTCTTTCTTTATTTCAGGTGGTCTGACAGGAATATTTCTAGGAAACTCAGCGCTAGACATTAATCTTCATGATACTTACTTTGTGGTAGCACATTTCCATCTTGTGATGGGTAGTGCATCATTCTTTGGGTTAATGGCCGGGGTGTACCATTGGTTCCCTAAAATGTTCGGCCGGATGATGGATCAAAAACTTGGTTACATTCACTTCTGGTTAACCTTCGTTGGTGTGTATCTTGTCTTTTTTCCACTTCATTATATCGGAATAGCAGGATTTCCAAGAAGATATTATTCTTTTACAAATTTCGATTCTTTCAGCATATTGACAGACCTGAACTCATTCGTCAGCATAGCTGCTATCTTAACCTTTGTGGCACAATTTATATTTTTATTTAATTTCTTTTATAGTATGTACAGAGGAAGAAAAGCACCATCCAATCCTTGGAAATCCAATACACTTGAGTGGACTACACCAATTAATCCTGGGCATGGTAACTGGGTAGGGGCTATTCCTAAGGTTTTCAGGTGGCCTTATGACTACAGTAAGCCAGGCGCTAAAGATGACTTTATTCCTCAAACAATTCCTTATTCGTTATCACCAGACTCTAACCTGCCTCATGAACAAAAACTAGCAGAAAAAGAAAATCCTGAGGATGTTAAAATGGTTAATGAGCAACAAAAAGAGACTGTTTAAAAATCTTTTATTTACAACAATCATTGCCGTCTACCTCTTAATTTTTGTAGGCGGCATTGTAAGGAGCACAGGATCGGGAATGGGTTGTCCGGATTGGCCAAAATGTTTTGGTCAAATAATACCGCCTACCTCTTTAAATCAGTTGCCAGAAAATTATAAGCAATTATATGCTTCCAAAAGACATGAAAAAAATGTCAAATTTTCCAAACTGATTGCTAGTCTTGGATTCAAAGATTATGCAAATAAAATTATCTCAGATAAATCTATATTAGTAGAAGAAGATTTTAATGTTCTGAAAACATGGATTGAATATATAAATCGTTTGATAGGCGCTTTAATCGGGTTATTAATTTTTTTAACTTTTATATCCGCTGTTTATGGGTTTATGGATAAAAAATCAATTCCTTTAATGTCTTTTGGAAGTGTTTTACTGGTTGGATTCCAGGGATGGATAGGTTCTATAGTGGTTAGTACTAAACTACTTCCAGGTATGGTGTCAGTACATATGTCTTTGGCACTACTTCTGGTATTGTTATTAATTTACACATATTTCAAAGCACATCATTCAAAAAGCAACTTTACAATTAGTTATTCTAAGATACGTCGATTATCTATAATACTTTTAATAATGTTTGCAGTTCAAATTATATTGGGTACTCAGGTTAGGGAGGGGGTGGATCTAGCCGCAATAAATTTAGGCAATCCTTTAAGGCATAAATGGATTGACAGTTTAGGTATGATTTTTAAATTTCATCGATCATATTCCTTGGTAATCATTGCTGTAACCGGCTATTTAGCTTATTTGACATATAAAAAGAAATTGAGTCAGGTATTTAAATTTATGTCAGCGATATTGCTTCTGGTATTATTAGAAACTGTAGGCGGGACAATTATGGCGTATTTCAGCATACCTGCATTCATACAACCATTCCATTTAGTCATATCTACCATTATATTTGGTCTTTTATACTACGTTTTTCTTTTGACGAGTAAAAACAACATAATACATGAGCAGTCAACCTTATAGTTTTATTTTTAATATTTTCTTTCTTGAGAAGGTTAAATCGATCAAGACACTTTTAAAATTTCGATTGTCTTCATTGGTCGTATTTTCTTCGTTATTCGGATATGTACTTGGAAGTAATGGCGTTATCAACTGGTTTACTTTATTTATGTTATCTGTTGGGGGATTTCTAATATCTGGAGCATCCGTGGCGTTTAATCAGATCATGGAAAAAGACTATGATGCAATGATGGAGCGGACTAAGTCCAGACCAATACCTATGGGTATTTTACATGTGAATGAGGCGGTTTTTGTTGCGATTTTTTCCCTGGTTTTAGGTTCTGTCCTAATAGCTCTTTATTGTAATATATTAACACTGTTTCTATCACTTTTTTCATTTATCCTTTACAGTTTTATATATACACCCTTAAAAAGAGTGGGAGCCATTGCAGTTTTTGTTGGGGCTATACCTGGCGCACTTCCTCCGTTAATTGGATGGGTAGCTGCAAACAACAGCATAGGATATGAAGCGCTTATAATTTTTGGAATACAATTTATCTGGCAATTTCCTCATTTCTGGGCTATTGCATGGTTATCAGATGAAGACTATAAAAAAGCAGGTTATAAGCTGTTGCCTGGCAACGGTACTAAGGATTTAAAAACAGCATTAAATATTGTCATATATACCCTGTTTTTACTTCCTTTAGGGCTTTTACCAATGTATTTTAGAATTACTGGTATTAACTCAGCGTTCATTGTTACTATATGTGGTGTGTTATTCCTGGCTCAAACCTTTAATTTACTAAAAGATCCAAGCAGGAAATCAGCTTTCAGAACTATGATGGCCTCTTTTATTTATCTGCCCGTTGTTCAAATTTCATTTATGTTAGATATACTTTAATTGGATAAAATATGGAATTAACTTATAAACCATCAAGAATTTTAAGGATGCATCCCCAAAAGTTTGCATTGTGGTTATTTATTGTAACCATCACCATGCTATTTGCTTCCTTAACAAGTGCATACATTGTAAAGCAGTCACAAGGCGAATGGTTAATATTTGAGTTACCAGAGCTTTTTAAAGTAACCACCGGTTTAATTATACTTAGTAGTATATCTATGCATTGGGCATACCTATCTACTAAGAGAAATAATTTATTTCAAATTCGGTTGGCGCTTTTTGTAACCACAGTTATAGCAATTGCATTTATTTTAGGACAATATAAGTCATGGAGTGAGTTAGTTAGTCAGGATATATTTTTTATAGGAAATGCATCTGGTTCTTTTATTTATGTACTAACTGGTTTGCATGCCCTACATATACTTAGTGCTATAATATTTTTGATAGTGATGCTCATATCAGCATTTAGATATAAAGTTCATTCAAAAAGTATGTTAAACATTGAGATGTGTACTACTTATTGGCATTTTTTAGGTGGACTTTGGTTGTATTTATACTTATTTTTGATCACAAATAATTAATTGAAGACACATTTTATGTCAACAAGCTCTACAGTAACATTTGATACACCCACTCAAAGTTCATGGGGTGGTGGGGTATCACCCATGAAGGCTAGTTATGGGAAGCTGATGATGTGGTTTTTCTTACTATCTGATGCTTTTACTTTCTCAGCACTTTTAATTACTTATGGATTAATAAGATATAGCCATCCTGCTTATGAGGGGAGTATAGAAAACTTTGAATTTTCACAGGAATATTGGCCAATACCGGAGATGGTGTTTGATGCTGTTCCTCTTTTACATGGTATTCATGCTCCGTTGGTTTTCGTAGGTATAATGACCTTCATTTTAATCCTTAGTAGCGTTACCATGGTCCTTGGTGTTGAAGCGGGTCATAGAATGGATAAAAAGGGTGTTGAAAAATGGATGCTATGGACAATTTTAGGCGGATTGACATTTCTTGGTTGTCAGGCTTGGGAATGGTCGCATTTCATTCACGGAACAGCGGAGGGTTCTAAATTATTGGACGGTTCAGCTATTTTTGGAGCTAGCCTGACTCAGAACCAGTACGGACCACCAAACTTTGCTGCTTTGTTCTTTTTTATTACCGGCTTCCATGGATTTCACGTTTTCAGCGGTGTGATGATAAACTTTGCTATTTTTTATCAAGCCACAGTGGGTATCCTGGAAAGAAGAGGTCATTATGAAATGGTTGAAAAGGTTGGACTATACTGGCACTTTGTAGATTTGGTTTGGGTTTTTGTTTTCACCTTCTTTTACTTAATTTGATATTTATGGATAATCAGAGTTCACAAGTAACTGTTAAACCAGTAGATAAATCTAAGATCAGAAAATTAATTCGGGTCGCCGTTATACTTGGTGTAGTTACACTTATAGAATTTGCTATAGCCTTCACTATTGCTGCGGGTGCGGCTAAAACCTTTCTGTTTGTAGCCTTAACAATTGTAAAGGCTTTTTACATTGTGGGTGAATTTATGCATCTCACCCATGAACGAAAAACACTAATCTGGTCAATCTTATTACCCATGATTTTTGTCGTGTTTATGTTGTTTGTATTCATGTTCCAGGGTGGGTCTATCTTTAAAGTAAAGTATTTCTAAAACATTACTCTTATCTAAATAATTTTCAGGTCATACCGATAGGTATGACTTTTTTTATGAAGAGCAGGTTAAAATTTATATTACTGGTACTTGTTTTCGTTTTGCCGGTGGCTACTTACATATTTTTAAAGCTATTTGGCAATAATCAATTTATAGTACCTGTATATCACCAGGATCATAATCAAGAATTGTCTGACAATTGTGATATCAGTTTTCCTTATCAAATAGACCCACTTTTTCTAACTGATTTAAACGATAGTAAATTCGATACTAAAGATTTTTATTTTATGGTGGTTATTGACGATTTAATTTCAAAAGGAGCGTTTAATGAGTTGAGAAGGCTAAAAAAATTTACAGAAAATAAAGATGGTCATGTTGTATCAGTGAAACTGGATAACCTTAATCTAGAATATTACGACAAAACAGCTATCGAGATCAATGAAGCAAAGATGGATCATTTAAAAAACTGCATACTGCTAATAAACAATACTGATGATAAAATTGTACTAATAGATAAACAGCAAAAGATAAGGGGTTATTATCCTTTAAGTAGAGCAGGAATTGATAGGTCAAAGATGGAATTAGATATATTGCTAAAGAATTACTGAATTTGATGATCCAGAGTTATTCATACACTAATTATAAGCGCTTAATTACTATTATATCGATAGTTATTCCTATAACGGTGGTAGTACTTTTATCTATACCTGATAATACTGGCCTAATGGGTAGCTGGGTAAAAATATTACCTCATCTAAATGGTGTTATTAATTCACTAACCTGTATAACGCTTATCGTGGGTTTGGTTGCCATTAAAAGAGGTGATCAATCAACCCATAAAAAAGCTATGATTACTTCATTTTCACTAGGTGCTATATTTCTTATCTCTTATGTTATTTACCATTTTTCAGTTGAATCTACCGTCTATGGTGATATAAATGGAGATGGGAGCCTTTCCAAAAGTGAATTGGTATCCATACAAAGTTCAAGAGGGATTTATCTTTTTGTTTTGATTTCACATATTTTGTTATCCATAGGGGTGGTACCCTTAGTACTTTTCTCAATATTATATGCTATCACTGGCAAATTTGGTCAACATAAAAAAATTGTCAGGTATACCTGGCCAATTTGGTTTTATGTATCGTTGACAGGCGTGATTACTTATTTGTTAATAAGTCCTTATTATCAGTAACTTAAATAGCACCATTCGTATTTCTAATTATTAATATTAGCATTATGAAACGTACTTTATTAACATTATTTCTTGTATGTTTTTCAGTATTAAATTCATTGGCACAGTGTGCTATGTGCAGAACCACAGTTGTTAATAATGTAAGCAATGGAGATTCTGTGGGTTTTGCGGCAGGATTAAACACAGGTATATTGTATCTGTTCTTTGCCCCCTATGTGGTCATTGGTGCAATAGCCTATTTTTGGTACAGAAGCAGTAAAAGAAATGCAGAAAAAAAGCAAATTAAAAGTTATTATCAAAGGTGAATGCCCACGGTGCCATCAGGGAAAGATGTTTAATAATTCAGCTTATGATCTTAGTAGTTTTGGAAAAGCTAACACGACATGTTCGGTTTGCGGACTAAATTTTGAGATAGAACCAGGCTTTTTTATTGGTGCTATGTATGTTAGTTATGCATTGAATGTAGGATTATTTTTGACTACAGTTTTTGTGCTTTACTTTTTTTTCAATGATCCAGCGCTATGGATCTATATTACATCTGTAACTTCTCTCTCTTTACTAGCCTATCCGCTTATATTCAGATATTCCCGTATTTTATTTCTTCATATCTTCGGAGGTATAAAATATGAACCTCAAGAAGAGCAAATTTCTAAAAGTTGATGACTCAATTCTAAGTTATCTGAATTACCTGATTATTTCAATAGTCAGCATATTATTGGGTGCTTTCATCTATTTGCTAAATGAAAATTTTTCTTCAACAAAAAGGGAATTACATGATTCAGTAGAGCAAAGAATCCAGCTATCGATCAAAACCGGATCTGATTTGCTAAGTATTAAAAATATCAATCTCAGCACTTTCGCTTTTGATGACAATGAAATAGATTTTCCAACCTATATTTTTCAGGATGAAGCGTTGATTTTTTGGTACACAGGAAGCTGGAATATTGAGCCAGAATTAAGGGATCTCTACAAAAAGGTTTCTTTCATTGCAGAGGAGCATAATACTTATATATCATTTATTGTTGAGGAAGGAAGGCTTAAAAAAGTTGGTTTATTGCCATTATTTTTCGACTCCCCGCTCAATAATCGATATCTAAAGGATAGATACAATAAAGATATATTCGATAACTACAAACCAATTATAAATGAAAAGCAAATGGGATATCCTGTATCGGTAGAAGGTCAGGTTTTATTTTGGTTGGACTGGCAAGAGGTAGATATCAATAATTCAATTTATCCATTAACAAGTTTCATACTCTTTCTTGTAGGATTAGTCTTTCTTATCCTATGGATAACAAGTCTGATGAATAGGCTTTTCAAGAATCTATTGGTTAATACTGTAATATATTTTTCAACCCTGCTGGCTATCCGGTTACTGCTCAGATTATTTAATTTTCCAGATAGCATATGCCAGTTAACACTTTTTGATTCCAGGATATACACTTCTGGTTGGTTGAATAATAGCCTTGGTGATTTATTAATCAGTATAATACTTTTATTTATTCTTGTCGTTAATTTTTATACTCAATCATCCACGAGATTAAGATTGACCACGAAAGGGTTTAAAAATGTTTCTATCTTTTTCTCTCTGTGTTTATTTGCCCTCCTGGCATACTATTTTCAACATTCTGTAATCTTAAATATACTTACCAATTCACAGATCAGTTTAGATATATCCAGTGAACTGTACTCAGATTACAAACAGTATATTTCATTAATAATCATATTTCTAAGTGGATCTATATTCTTCCTCATAAACCACGTTATTGTAAGCGCATTTATTAATACCAGGACAAATATTTGGAAAAAAATATTAGGCGTTATACTGGCTTTATTAATATTTTTTATTCTTGACTTCCCCTACAAATACCCGATAGCTGCATTTTTTATTTTATATAACCTCACATTATTTATTTCCAAACTACCCAAATACCTGAATAAAATTAATTATGCTTCTTATGGCTACCTTTTTTTAACATCACTGGCAATTTCTGTAATTGCCTCATTTACCATTTATAAAAATTATGAACGAATCGTCATAAACCAAAAGGAAAAATTTGCTAACCAACTTGTAATTGAAGAGGATGTAATTGCTGAATTCTTATTGTCAGATGCGATAAATAATATCACTAACGATCAGTATATCAAAAGTCGATTATATAGTCCAAGTTTGGTCAATGAAGATGCATTAAAGAGTAAAATTAAGCGAAACTATCTACCGCCATACTTTACGAACTATAATCTAAACGTTCATTTATTCGGTGATAGTGGCAACACTATCAGTAGTTCCCTCCAAAAATTTGATAATCTTTCCGGTATTAAGAGCAGCCTTAAATCAACGGACTTTGATAAGATTTATAAGACCAACTACAAGGACATTTCAGGGCCTTCCAGGTTGGTGGCTTTATCTGAAATAGTAAATTATGGGGATACACTTGGATATATTGGAATAGAACTAATTGAAAACCGGTACGCTGATGTCACCCTTTATCCTTTATTAATCACCGAGCGGGAAACAAAAAGATACTTTGAAGAATATGGATACGCATTGTATAAGGATGGTGAATTAAAATATAAGTCAGGGTCTTACTTTGAATATCCAGTGGATTTTCAACAAAAAAAAATTTATCAAGGTGGTGTTGAAGAGGCAGGACATCATTTTTATGCTGAAAAAGCTGATCAGAAAGGCATTTTTGTTATTTCTTCACCATTATATGAGCGGTTTAATATCCTTACAAACGCTTCTTTCTTTTTCTCCACATTTTTCATAGGCTATTTATTTGTTGGGTTGTTAAGACTATTCTCCCGGATAACCAGGGTGCCCATAAACTTGTCTGCTAAGATTCAGATATTTCTGGCATTGGCATTCTTTCTACCTTTACTAATGGTAAGCATTGCAGTGCTGAGAAACATTAATCAATCCAATAAAGAAGAAATACAGCGAAATTATCAAAAACGACTTAATAACCTCGGAGAATCAATAACCGATGTATTGGAAGCGTTTAATAGAGACCTGATAAACCGGGAGACCTTGCAATATCGCCTAAGCAATATGGCTGAATATTCCAGGACGGATTTAAATTTATTTAATTATAGTGGACAATTGTTAGCCTCCAGCCAGCCTTATCTGTATGATAATAACATACTTCCTGGCTTAATGAATGCTCAAGCCCTTCAAGCTATAAAGTACCGGGATATCGAGTCATTGGTTATAGAAGAAAAAATAGGTGAATTGTCATTTAAAAGTGCTTATCTGAGCATAAAATCATATGATACTAACGAACTGCTGGGCGTAATGAACCTTCCTTTTGTTCAGTCTAAAAATTATTTGCAAAGACAGTCTATTCAGGTATTTAAAAATCTGGTAAATATTTTTGCACTGATCCTGGTGTTGTTGTTTTTGGTTTCATATACCGGTTCAAAAGTGCTAACAAGGCCTTTAATTGATATAGCACGACATCTCGGACAAACTGATCTATCTAAAAAAAATATCCCCATTCGTTATGACACAAAAGATGAAATTGGATTATTGGTTCAGGAATACAACAATCTTATTGAAAAACTTGAGGAAAGCAAAATTGCATTGGCGCGAAGTGAAAAGGAATCCGCATGGAAAGAGATCGCCCGTCAGGTAGCACATGAAATAAAGAACCCGCTGACACCTATGAAGCTTAGTTTGCAGCACCTACTAAGAATAGTTACTCCCAGTGGTAAAGAGTATCAAACTATAAATTCTTTATTAAAACAAATTGATAACCTGGATCAAATCGTTAGCTCATTTTCTGAATTTGCCAAGATGCCAATACCTGAAAGTTATTTATTTGATGTCAATAATGAATTAAAAAATGCTGTTGAATTGTTTAGAAATGATAAAGGCCGTATAAAAGCAGCGTTGGAAGATGGAAATTTTATGGTTAAAGGGGATAAGAAATTGATGGCCAGGATTTTTAATAATCTATTAATCAATGCTTATCAATCCATACCTGACAATAAAACACCTTTGGTGGAAGTTTTTCTAAAGAGTATGTCAAATAATGTATTTATAGAAATAAGAGACAATGGCACCGGTATAGAAGAATCTATTCAATCAAAAGTATTTATGCCCAATTTCAGCACGAAATCAACCGGATCAGGCTTAGGGTTAGCCATCGCTAAAAGAGGTGTTGAACATGCAGGCGGTGAAATATGGTTTGAATCTGAATTGAAAAAAGGTACCTCGTTTTACATTTCATTGCCGCTTCATTCCTGATGCGATTAATTGTACCAACCTTTCTATTCTCTCTTATATCAATTTCGCTTAGCGGGCAATTCAATAACCTCAGGTGTAAATGGATTAAAACCAATCAGGATTCCATTATTCTTGATTCATTGATTGTTGTCCCTAAGTCCATTGAATTTCAAAATACCTCCGTTGAGTATGAATTTGATGTCAATAGCGGAGTTATAAAGTTACATGACCATACGATAAGCGATTCTCTAAGATTATGTTACCGTGTATTGAACCTTAAGATCGGTCAAAAATTTTCGTACTATGATCTTAACGCTTATGATTCCTCTGCCTATTTTAAAACAAGACCAATAAAAAATAACGACATCTATCAAAAAGATGAGTTGTTACCGATTGATGGCATCAACAAAACTGGTACTTTAACCAGAGGTATATCCTTTGGCAATCGTCAGAATATTGTAGTCAATTCAACGCTCAATCTTCAATTAGATGGCAGCTTAACCGACGACCTTAATATCCGGGCCGCTATCACTGATCAAAATATACCTTTCCAACCAGAAGGCAACACACAGCAGCTGCAAGATTTTGATAATGTATACATCCAGGTTTATAACGACACCTTCGACCTAACAGCAGGGGATGTAGTACTGCGAAATAAAAAGAATTACTTTCTCAGATACTATAAAAATGTTCAGGGTGGTCAGGCCTCTGTCACCTATCCCGTTGGTGATAATGGCAAAGCAACTACATCAGCTGCATTTTCGGTGGCCAAAGGAAAATTTGCATCCATACAAATAGAGGCTGTGGAAGGTCTGCAGGGCCCATACCGTGTACGGATAGAAAACCAACGTTTCATAACCATCATAGCCAATTCTGAAAAAGTATTCCTGGATGGTAAACAACTGGAACGTGGCTTTAATAATGATTATGTCATTGACTATAATTTGGGTGAGATAACATTCAACAATAACATTTTAATTACCCAATTTTCACGAATAAGGGTTGACTTCGAGTATGCAGATCAAAATTATAGCCGTTCCATTATGGCGGCGGATCATTATCATCAACAAGGTAAGTTTAATGCATATTTTAATTTTTATCAGGAAAAAGATAATGAAAACAGGCCCCTGATATTTGATCTTTCTAACGAAGAAAAGCAACAGCTTAGTGAAAGTGGAGATGGTGCTACAAATGCAGTTATATCCGGAGTAGACTCAGTATCTTTTGATGAAGATGCCATACTTTACAGAAAGACAGACACCATTGACCAGGACGGTAAGGCCACCGAAATATTTGTATTCTCCAGAGATCCTGATGACGCATTTTTCAGGGTTAGTTTTTCAGAGGTTGGAACGGGTAATGGTAACTATGAACGTACGAACACCAGCATCAATGGTGTAGCTTATAAGTGGATCTCACCGATAAATGGTACTCCCCAGGGATCCTTTGAACCCGTTATATCGGTTCCGCTGCCTAATCAAAGGCAGATGATAACATTTGGCACAGGATATGATCTCAATGAAAAACATCGAATTTACAGCCACATGGCGTTGTCTACACGTGATGAAAACCTTTTTTCAGATTTAGATGAGGCAGATGACCAGGGCTATGCACTCAAGTTGGGCTATCAATTCATCGAACTTGAAACAAACTTACTGGATGGTTATAAATGGAGTGGTTCTGTGGATTATGAATTTGATAATAAAAATTTTCAAACTATTGATCGCTTTAGGTATATCGAATTTGACCGGGATTGGAACTTCAATCCAAATGTTGAAGCGCAAACTTTCAATGACATCATCATCAATGCCCAAACCGAACTTAAAAAGGACGCTAAAAACAGGGTTTCCTATAAAATGACTTCCAGAAAGCGGGGTACATCCATTGATGGTTTTCAACACAACCTGACAGCTATGAAAAAAATTAGAAACTGGCAAGCCAGCTCAAAGCTATTCATCATGAACAATAACCATGGTTCAAGAAGATCTGAATGGACAAGGTGGGATCTGGATGTTCACTATGGAAATAAATTCATAATACCAGGATATCAATATTCCATCGACCGAAATAAGACCTTTAATACAGAAAACGACTCTATTGTTAATTCTGCGATGAATTTCGAGGAGCATAAAATCTATTTCAGGAGTGCTGATAGTTTGAAAACCTCTTATCAAATAAGTTATAGCCTCAGAGATGATAGAATGCCTCGGGAAGGTGAGTTAAAAGCAGGTACCGCAGCCAGAACACTGGAGGGAAATATCAAAAGCCACATAAATGAAAACCAAAGCCTGGAAGTTGATTTTAAGTATAGAACCATAGAAGATCTCCGAACAGATACTACAGAGGAAAATATCATGGGACGAATAGCATGGCAAGCATCATTTCTTGATCAGTCTATTGTTTCCGATCTCACTTATTCCACCATCAACAGTCAGGAACTGAGGCGGGAATTTGTCTTTGTCCCTGTACAAACGGGAGAAGGGACTCATACGTGGCGTGATCTGAATGAAGATGGCGTTCAGGACCTTAGCGAGTTTTTTATTGCCGTCAATTTTGATGAAAAAAATTTTATAAAGGTATTTTCTCCCACAGATGACTTCATCACAGCATTCAATACTTTATTTGATTGGCGTTTAAGACTTAAATCACCAAAAAAATGGCGTGAGAAGTCCATGCTACTTAAAGGCTTGAGTAAATTTTCCAGTCAGCTGTCTTTTAATTCCAACAAAAAGGTGACGACCAACACCTTGAATGCACGTTTTAATCCATTTTTAAATAACATCCGGGACCTCGACATTATTTCTTTGAGAAATGCATTGAGGTCAACAATTTATTTCAATCGGGGAAGTGCCAAATATAGCAGTGACTTAATCATATTCAGAACAAGAGGAAAACAGCAGCTTACCCAGGGCATAGAATCCACTGCGAGTGACGTCTATACTTTTAATAACCGATTCAACTTAAACAGATTTTTTTCTCTTCAAGTGCTCACCAGCATTGGCAATAAAGTGAATTCTTCTGATTTTCTTGAAGGAAGGGAATTTGATATTCATAGTATGGAACTTTCTCCAAAAATTAACTGGCAACCTAATCTCAATCAGCGGTTGTCATTTTCTTATAGCTTCCGTGACAGTCATAATCGCATTCAGGAAGATGACAATAACTACTCGCGCCTGCATGAATTAATCATGGAATGGAGACTTGCCAGGCAGGTCACGAGATCATTAACGTCTACATTCCGGTTTACACAAATTGATTTTGATGGAGAAGAAAATTCCTTTACAGGCTACGAACTACTCGAAGGTCTGAGACCAGGACAAAATTTTAACTGGACCATCAACTATCGCCAACGGTTAACCAATGGTATATTGATAAACTTTGTCTATGAAGGCCGCAAGTCCCTGGAACAAGAAGTGATCCATACCGGACGCATGCAGGTGACCGCTTTGTTCTAAGCTATGATGCTGATAAATTTATTATTTGAGCTTTAAGTTAAAGCCACCACATATTTTGAACTCGTCATAAGATTAAGATATTCTACAAAATTGATAATGGTTTGAGACTTATAGGTTGTTTATTTTTCATATTATTTTTCTTTCTGAAGGCAGGTAATTTAGTTTCTCAGGATAAAATAATTTCAAAAGAAAATCAGCAATGGTTTCAGTACTATAACCAAACAAATATTTATGCTAAGTGGTCCTGGCTTTCTGATGTTGGTTTCAGATGGAGGGATGGCTTTAAAGAAAATTCGCAATATATAGTAAGAACGTCTATTGGTTATATCATTAATCCTTCCGTCCGTATCTCATCTGGATTTGCGCATCTGGGATTTTTCTCTTCAAACAAAATACAGCGGTTCGAGCTTAGGCCTTATCAAGAAATAAATGTTAATAACACATACAATAAAATCAGCATAAGTCATAGGTATCGAATAGAACAGAGGATTTTTAATAATAAAAACGAAGCGCAGTTCGTAGACTCATTTAATTTCCGGTTTCGCTATGCTTTTACACTAAGCATTCCATTATTCAGGTTATCAAAAGATGATAAGGGAAAACTTTTTTTATTAAACTTTGGAGATGAGATATTAATCAATGCCGGTAATGAAATTATTTATAATGTATTCGATCAAAATAGGGTTCTTTTCAGCCCAACCTTAAAACTTAGTGAGGCCCTCTCAATATCATTAACCTGGCATTATCAAATCTCAAAAACTTCGGTGCCCAGAGAATACCGCCATATCAATATTTTCTGGCTTCAATTGAAACATACACTGGAGTGAAAAAACAGCATGGAAGTTATGTACGGTTTCGTACGCTTAATTAAACTTATTAAATAATAATTAACGTGATTGATTATGTAAGCATCTTATTTTACCTCATCTTAGTTAATAATAATTATAACCTAATGATACCAGCAATTTTAGTCATTGATGATGAAGCCACTTGTATGGAGGAAATATCAGCTTTATTACAAGGAAATAAATTTTATCTCCTATTCGCAGCTAGTGGGCAATCAGGCCTCGATATGGCTCAAAAGAAAATGCCTGATGTAATTATTTTAGATCATGATATGCCCGGATTCGATGGAACACAAACCCTTAAGGCATTGAGAGCTGAGGAGAGCACTATTGATATTCCCGTTGTGATGGCTTTTAATGAAGATAACCGGAAAAATGAGATTATGTCAGCCATTAGCTCAGGGGCATTTGACTACATCAGAAAACCCTATGATGACTTAGAGGTGACAGCCAGAATTAATGCTGCAGTGAAGCTATCAAAAGCCAATCAGACCATAAAGGCGCGGGATAGGACCATTGAATATGGTTTTAAGTACGCACAGGACCTTCAGGAAGCTATACTTCCACCAAAAGAGGAGTTTTCCAATCACTTTAGTGATAATTTTATCCTGCATAAACCAAAGGATTATCTTTCCGGTGATCTATATTGGATTAGTAGTGATGGGAAGGGTAAGGTGTTATTTATTTTATGTGATACAGGCCCCTCTATTTCAGGAGCAATGATCTCCACTATGGTCAATGTGATGCTTCATGGTATTATCAGGGATGAAGGCTATCTCGATCCAAATATTTTACTGGAAAAACTTCACAGGTCTTTACGGCAAGAGTTTAATGATGAAGAAATTATGGAACGGGAAGGAATACAGGTATCTGTCAGCATGTATGATTCTGAAACCAGTCACTTATGGTTTGCTGGAGCTCGCAGTTCGCTATATTTAATTAAAAAAGGATCATTCACTGAACTAAAAGGTGACCGCAAACTAGCTGGTGGGTATCAAAAAGAAGCGCATCGATTCTATTCCTCTTATTTTGTTGAGCTGGAAAAAAATGACATCATCTATTTGGTTTCCAATGGTTTTCAGAATCAGCTTGGAGGTCAGTTGACCAAGCGTTACACTTCAAGCAACTTAAAAGATTTTCTTTATGTCATTCACAAAAAACCATTTGAGAAGCAAAAGGGTATTTTGGATAATGAAATCCAAAAATGGATGAAGCAGGCTAATGAACCTCAGGATGATGACATAATTGTTATCGGATTAAGGATTTAACCATAGGTATGGTTATTCACTTTCAAAGGCTTTAACGGCTAAATGATATAACCAATAACAAACAAACAGTACAACGATAAGTCCCGGTACATTACCAATTGGGTCTTCAAGAAGAGACATCACGTCAGAAGCACCATAAATTGCCACAGGAATGGCTAAAATAATTCCTACCAGTGCTTCTCCGGTTATTAATCCTGATGCATACAATAATCCAACCCTATTGCTTCGTCCCTCGGCTTTATTTTTTTCTTCAGTTGATAAACCGTAGCTTTTTTTCTTCTGATATCGAATAATCAGCCATGAGATGATACCTCCCAGCATGATGGCACTATCAAGTTCAAAAGGAAGATATAAACCTACTGCTACTGCTAAAACGGGTACCCTGAAATCAGACTTTCTTCTTTCTTGTATTTTATCTAAAATTATTATAAGCACCCCCAGTGCCATACCTGTATAAACCATGGTCCAGGGCAATCCATCACCAAAGACACCTTCCGCCACACTTTGCATCAATGTAGCTTGTGGCGCTGCCAGGGCATCAGGGTTTTCAATGGTTTTCGGGCCGAATCCATAGCCTGCATTCAATAATTGGAGGACAAGAGGCAATACAACTGCGGCAGATATTACGCCAATCATCTGCATAATTTGCTGGTTTTTTGGTGTGGCCCCAAGCAGATTACCTGCTTTTAGATCTTGCATATTATCACCAGCTATAGCTGCTGCACAGGCAACAACTGATCCGATCATGATAGCTGCTGCCGGTCCGTTTTCAGCCCCTGAACCCATCAGTGCAAGTAAAATTAACGCTGAGGATAATATGGTGGCGATAGTAACTCCCGAAATGGGATTATTGGAGCTGCCTACCAAACCTGCCATATAGCCTGCAACTGAGGCAAAAAGAAATCCAGCGATAACCATTATAATGGCCATCAACGCAGAGATTGGAATGTCTGAAACCAACCTTAGGTAAATGATGAATATCGGAATGATCATCACAGCAATGCCGATGATCACCCAGGACATCGGTGTGTCCAGTTCTGTTCTCAAAATCTTTGATTGATCAACTTTATCTCTTAAAGCTTTGATTCCGGCTTGAAGTGCAGTTAAAATAGCATCCTTCAAACTAATAAGTGCCCACAAACCACCAACAACCATTGCACCTACACCCAGATATCTGATGTGACTGCTCCATATACTATAACCTAATGAAATGGGGTCAAGGTCTTGCGGATTGCCATTTATTGAGACAAAAATGGGTATACCTATCCACCAGCTAATGACTCCACCAGCGAAAACCAAAATAGCAATTTTGATTCCAACGATATATCCCACGGCAATTAAAGCGGGAGAGAGGTTTATTCCAAAAAAGGAATAAGCTTTACCAATATATCCGGCTTTTGCGAAGATCCCTTCCCATATCTTGAATCCTGCTTCAAATAATTTAATCACTGCACCAGTAAGACCGCCTATCACCAAATACCTAATCGCTTTGCCTCCTTCTTCCCCTGATTTTAGTACTTCCGAGGTTGCCACACCTTCGGGGAATTTAAGTTTAAGCTTGACGATCAATGCTGAACGGAGCGGAATGGTGAAAAATACACCAAGTATACCGCCACATAGAGCGATAAGAAATGTTTCCAGGTAGTTAAAATCCTGCCAGTAACCCATTAAAACTAATGCCGGAAAGGTGAAAATCACACCAGCAGCCAAAGACTCGCCCGCAGAGGCGGATGTTTGAACGATATTGTTCTCCAGGATATTATGCTTTTTGAATAATTTCAATACTGCCATGGAGATTACTGCTGCCGGAATAGACGCTGAAACGGTCATACCCGCGAATAATCCTAAATATGCATTAGCTCCTGATAGAACTACAGAAAGGAGAGCGCCTAACAGCACTGCTTTTAAAGTAACTTCCGGTAGTTTGGTTGAAGAATCAATGTATGGTTTGGCCATAATGAATTTGTTACCAGGTTTTTGTGATTAATCCCGGTAAAATACAAATTGATTACACAAGCTCAAAACCTGGCCCTTAAAATTCTTTCAAAAACTAGTTAATTGATAAGGATTAATAAATTATGATATTTCCGGAAGAAGCTTTAGCTGCTATTAATACCCCTTCTGTTCTTTTAATGAATTTATCTTCGGCAGATAAGTTACCTACTTTGATATTGCCGGAGGAAGTCTTCAAATCGTAGGCATATTCTTTAGGATTATTTTCGACATCCATAGAAATATTCCCTGAAGAAGAGCTTAAAAATGAATCACCAGTTATTTTAACTCCGGTACCTTTTATGCCTCCAGACGTAGTTTCTAATTCTAATGAACCTGTGGTATCATTGATTTTTATATCACCTGACGAATTTGTGGCTGAGATATTACCTTTTGAATTTCTTATCGTAATATTCCCGGATGAAGTTTTTGCGTTTATATTCCCTGTTATGTCATTCAGTGACAGGTTTCCTGAGGAAGCATTGGCGCTAATGTTTCCTTTGGCTCCATAAAGTTTGATATTACCAGATGATGCCTCTACCGAAATATCATTATTGATATTATTGGCCGTTATATTTCCTGAACTGGCATCTACTTCAATATTATTCCCACTTAAATTTTCTAGTTCTATATTTCCTGAACTGTTATCAATGACTATATCGATATTTTCAGGTATTTTAAAATTTAATTTTGATCTCAAATTATTGTATCCCCAGTTAGATCCTTGGCGATCTATCCATACTTTTAGCTTGCCGTTGATGATTTCGTGCTCAATGGTATATTTTCCCTTTTTACCGGAACCGGTAATTATTCCATCGAATACAACTTTATTCCCTTGCCCGGTAATATAAATATTAGAAAATGACCCTTCTACCATGAGCGACTTAATATTTTCCAATGTGAGCGATTTTTTGTCAATTGCATTTTGACCAAATGTAGGTTGGATGACCCATAGAAGCAGAATGAAGATTAAAACGATTTTCATAACCAATAAGTATTTCAAGTAGTACTACACTATCCACCAGAAGGTAACACATTTCCACAAATATTTTTTGATATTTGTCTGGCTTAATAACTTTATAAGTATGAATAACAGATCAAACACACTCATCTTTTTTATTGCTTTATCATTTATGATTGGATGTGGAAATAACAAAGAGGATTCATCAAAGCAAGAAAGTAAAGAAGAACCAGTAGTAGATTACTCAAAATATCCTGAACCATTATCAAAAGCGCTGCAAGCACATGGCGGATTGGATACGTGGAAGGATTATAAATCTTTAGACTTTGACAAAATCACCGAAGAGGGTAGGGAGCATCATTTAATTGATCTGGAAAACAGAAAGGTGCTAATAATTACGGAAGATTATCAATTGGGGTTCAACGGTGAAAAAATATGGGTAAATCCTGATAAAGAATCATTTCCTGGTAGCTCCCCCCGCTTTTATCATAATCTTTGGTTTTATTTTTATGCTTTTCCATTTATAGTCACCGATCCTGGAGCCAATCAGAAGTCAATAGGAATGGAAACATTCAATGGTGAAAAATATGAAAAGGTATTTGTAACTTATAATAATGGGGTAGGAGATTCACCTGAAGATCAATATATCTTATATATCAATAAGGAAAATAACCAACTGGAATTTATCAACTATTCCGTAACTTACTTCGATGAGTCAAAAGCCACAGATTATAATGTCTTAGTGTATGATGAATGGAAAAAAGTAGGGAACCTAATATTACCGGTTGCTTTAACAGGTTATAAATGGGAGAACGATACCATCGGCGATGAAAGATACAAAATGACTTTTGATAATATCAGGTTAAGGACTGTTAAACCAGATCAGGATTTATTTGAAATTCCTGATCAGGCTTATGTTGAATAGTATTATTATTTGATCTTTATCCTATTTCAATCTCGGTAAGCTCTGCGAGTAACCTGAGTCCTTCTTTCAGATACGGATCATCAGAGAGTTTTTTCTCAATATCTAATTCCTCATCATTTATCTCTGAGTCATTTATTGTTGTACTTTCGATGTCGGAGGTATCCTCTTCTTCTTGCTCTTCTTTACTTCCTTTTTCTCGTTTTCTTTCCTGCAGATTTAATGAAACTGCTGATTTATCCTTATTTCTATCTCTATCTTCAATATTTTTAACTAGGCGCTTCAAGTCTTTATCTGTATTGAGATCATCAAGATAAAGGTCATTTAGCCGGTTTATGATTTCTTCTGAGATCAAATCGGATTCTTCATAAGAAGTTGATGAGATCTTATCCCAAGGTAAAGCATTGTCTCTGGAACTCTCACCAAAATTCTCATCTTCATATGGGGAAGGAAATTTTATATCAGGCTGGACCCCTCTTTTTTGGGTGCTGCTTCCCGTAATTCTATAAAATTTGGCCAGGGTAATTTTTAATTGACCATATTTTACATCCGCATTTGAGCCTGAGTTTCCGGCAATCTTAGGCCCTTTCAAAAACCTATCCAGGCTAATAAGGTTCTGGACAGTGCCTTTTCCAAAAGTCGACTCGCCAACTACAATACCCCTTTTATAGTCCTGTATTGCCCCTGAGAATATTTCGGATGCTGAAGCACTAAACCTATTTATCATCACAGCTAGCGGGCCATCATAATAAGTCTTAAAATCTTTGTCCGTTCCATCATCCATGGATCCATCGGAATTTTTTATTTGAACCACTGGGCCATGCGGTATAAAAAGCCCTGTTAGTTCTATTGCCTCCTGCAGTGACCCACCGCCGTTATGGCGTAAATCAATTAATAGTCCATCAATATTTTCTTCTTTTAGCTCAGCAATCAATTTTTTAACATCCCTGGTGGTGCTTTTGTAGTCTTTTACACCTTTCCTTGCTTCTTCAAAATCTATGTAAAAACTTGGTACAGTGATAACTCCAAGCTTGTAACTATCACCCCCATTATCGAAAGGAATTATTTCTGATTTAGCTGATTGCTCTTCTAATTTTATTTTATCCCTTACAATTCTAATTGTATCAAATTCGGCATTGGTAGCAGCTGTATGAGGAATGATCACCAACCTGACCACTGATCCCTTAGGACCCCTAATTAATTGAACCACATCATCCAGCCTCCACCCTATAACATCCTCAAATCTTCCGGTATCGCCCTGAGCAACACCAATAATTTTATCGTCTTTAAATAGTTTTTTGCTTTTGAAAGCCGGTCCTCCCGGTACAACCTCATGTACTTTTGTATAATCAATTTGTTGAACAAGCCTGGCACCAATACCTTCCAGCGACAAGCTCATATTGATTTGAAAGTTTTCAGAAGTGATGGGTGAAAAATAATTTGTGTGCGGGTCAAAAGTGCTGGTGTAAGCGTTCATGAAAAGTTGATAAACATCCTCACTGTTATACTGTTCAATGGTTTTCTCAAATCTTTTATATCTTTTTGTCAGGATTTCCGCAGCTTCGTCATATTCTTTCCCCGCCAACATTAAATTCAAAGCCTGGCTCTTCACTATTTTCCTCCATAGGTCATCCAACCCCTGAACTGATGCGTTCCACTCCTGGCTTTCGTCGTCAATCACCAGAGAATCACTTTTGTCAAAATCAAATCCACTATCGATTAATTCAAAAACCTCATCTATTCTACGCGCTGCACGGTTTTTATAAATTTTGAAGATTTGGTATGCTAAAGAAACATCGCCTTTTTTTAGATAATCGTCTAATTCATACCTGTATTTCTCAAAATATTCAATATCACTTTTTTTGAAATAATATTTATTCCTATCCAGGGCTGAAAAGTAATTATCAAAAATTATAGAAGATAAAGAGTCATTAAGATCCAGTTTTCTATAATGGTGCCTACCAAGTAACCCATTTATAATTAAGGTTTGCCGTGTATGTTCTGGTTTGGGCACCAACATGTTTGATGTATCTCTTTTTACTTCAATATCTTCTGAATGCAGAGCCACAAAAGAGGTGAAAATGAATACTATCGTGCTTACTATAACTAATCCTTGCTTCATTATTATATTTTTCTGTACACTACAATGCAAAACGAATTAAACCTATAAAAGATAAGATTTCTCCAATTTGTTGTTAAAATGATTGGCTTTAAAATTTAAAACAATAGTAATGCCAAGTAGATCATTCAAGTCAATTTAGCTAAATTAGTGTTAAACCCACAACGCGTTGTTATGAATGAACAATTAGAAAACAAAACTATAAAAAAGATATTTCCTAAGGCCAAAGATTTTTTACCGGTCAATGGTACTGATTTCATTGAATTTTATGTAAGCAATGCAAAACAGGCAGCTTATTATTATCAATCCGCTTTTGGTTTCCAACCATTAGCTTATGCTGGTCTTGAAACAGGTCTAAAGGACAGAAATTCCTATGCCGTAGTACAGGATAAAATCAGATTGGTATTCACCTCACCGTTAAAAAGTGATACTGAAATTGGTAAACACATTGATAAGCACGGTGATGGTGTAAGGTTTGTCGCTCTTTGGGTGGATGATGCAGAAAAATCATATAATGAGACCGTATCGAGGGGCGCAAAATCATTTATGGAACCACTAGAAGAACAGGATCAATTTGGCAAAATCAAAAAATCCGGTATTCATACTTATGGTGATACCGTACACCTTTTTATCGAAAGAAAGGACTACCGGGGTGCGTTTATGCCGGGATTTGTTGAGTGGAAACCAGCATATAAGCCGCTGGCTCTGGGCCTGAAATATGTTGATCACATGGTAGGCAATGTTGGGTGGGGAGAAATGAACACCTGGGCAAAATTTTATGCGGAAGTGATGGGTTTTGCCCAACTAATTTCTTTTGATGATAAAGACATTTCCACAGAATACACGGCATTGATGAGTAAGGTAATGACTAATGGCAATGGTAGGATTAAATTTCCAATCAATGAACCGGCGGAAGGAAAGAAAAAATCACAAATAGAAGAGTACTTAGATTTTTATGAAGGGGCAGGCGTTCAGCATATTGCCATTGCAACAGATAATATAATTGAGACCGTGAATGAACTTAAAAAAAGGGGGGTTGAATTTTTGAATATTCCTGAAACCTATTACAATGAGCTTAGTGCCCGGGTTGGAGCAATTGATGAGTCAATAGAGTCATTGAGACAATTAGGAATACTTGTAGATAGAGATGATGAGGGATACTTATTGCAGATTTTTACGAAGCCTGTCGAACCCAGACCCACATTGTTTTATGAAATAATACAACGAAAAGGCGCTAATTCTTTTGGTAAGGGCAATTTCAAAGCGCTATTTGAAGCCATAGAACGCGAACAGTCAAAAAGAGGTACGCTGCAATAATAATTTTATTTTATAACGTTAGATAGGCGTGTATGTATAAAAAATCTGGAATAATGATTTTAGAGAGTATAGTGCGAGTTAATAGGATCAGTTACTGTTTTCTCTTCCCATTCCTTTTATTTATATATTCTTTTCAGGCAACCGGGCAAACAAGTAAGGATGAGAAGGAAGACTATAAAGCGCGGACGGGAGCATCCGATTTTTCTACTTATCAAAAATATAATAAGCGCCTGGGCAGATCGTATGACAAGGAGGTAAAAGCGTTTAGAAAACGCATGAAGCAAAACGTTAAGAAATATAAAAAAATGTACAGGCAGTTGGACAAACCACAATATTCAGATCCTACTTATTTTGGTCATAAGAGACCCCCCAAAAAAAGACCGCTGGGAAAAAGAAAATTTTGTAAAGTCTGTGGCATAGTCCATTAAAGTTAAACATTAGATGATAGTAAACGGATACCTGGAACATACCGACCTGAGTCCACTTATTACGGGTAGTGATGTAGACAAATTAGTAGAAGAGGCCAAAGAATTTGGATTTTTAGGTATTTGCGTTCCCCCTTTTTGGGTTAAGAGGGCATTTAGAGAAATTAATGGCTATGGTTTAAGATTAATAACGCCTGTGGGATTTCCTTTTGGTAATCAAATGACTGAAACTAAAATGGAAGAGTTAAACTTTGCAATCAGGGATGGAGCAAATGAGGTTGATGTGGTAATGAACTTTTCTGCATTTCATATTAAAATGCCATGGACTAAAATTGAATTAGCAAAAATTTCTAAGGTAGCACATGAAAATGGATGTCTTTTAAAAGTTATAATAGAACACGGATTTTGGAATGATGAACAGAAAAAGAATGCCGCAAGATTGGTATCCGACATTGGAGCTGATTTTTTGAAGACCTCAACAGGTTATTTTGATCACTTTCCGGTAGACCGGTCAACAGTAGAATTTTTTCGAAAAGTGTTACCTGAAGATGTTGGCATTAAAGCTTCAGGTGGTATTGTATCCAAAAATAAGGTTGTTGAACTTATTAAAGCAGGTGCTGATAGAATAGGCACGTCCGCGGCTATGAAAATAATAAAAGAAGAATGAATGATGAAAGCTTACAGTATTAAAGTAGAAGGTACAGTGCAGGGAGTCTTTTTCAGGAAGTCAGCACAGGATAAAGCAATGCAATTAGGTTTAACCGGATGGGTGAAAAATGAAGTAGATGGAAGTGTTAAAATTTTCGTTCAGGGAGATGAGCATAAGCTTTCTGATTTCACAGCATGGTGTAAAAAAGGCCCAGAATTAGCTGCAGTAAGTGACTTAACGGTTGACAAGGCTGAGGTTAATGATGCGTATAAATTCTTCCAAATCATTTACTGAGCCAGCGGAAGAATCTTGTCAATTTTTTTTCTCCTGTCTATTCTAATCTGAAATATGGTTTCCAGGTACTCTTTAAGATAAATATTTAAAAAATGATGATTAGAACTGGCATCTAGCAACTGTTTTATCAGAACTTTCAGAAGGTTCCTATCAGATAAAAAACTGCTTAGCTCTGAGCTATAAAAAATTTCCCAATCTTTTCTGAATTTTTCATAATGGGAGGTTCCATCCCAGAGTAATTCAAGCTGATTATCAGCATGTTGTAGCCTGTATATTGCTGCAAGATTATCATAAAACAGACTAAACGTATTTTCTGGAATCCCTTTTATGTTATTAATTCTTGTGCTTACTTCATCATTTAAGTTTAGAGGATTGAAAAGCTTGAAATAGTGGACTTTTATTAAATGACTAAGAAGGGTAAAAAAACTATTCTTAGAATCCTTTTGAGCAGATTCAAGGATATAATTTTTGTCCAGAGGAAAATATTTTTGCATTTACCGCAAAATTAGTAAAATACACAAAAAAAGCTGCCTGCATAACGCAAACAGCTTTCATTTATATTTTTCAGTATTAAAGTATTAACGAGTAAGTGTGAATACCCATTCACCACCAACGTCATTCACCCTTCCTGTATTGCTTTGCAAAGTAAATGTAAGAATTACCTGGCTTTCAGTTACATTAACAGCAATTTGAACGCCATCATCACGAGTGATTGATCCAGTTGTCTCAACTGTTGGAGGTGTTACAAAAGACCATGTTCCGGAATTTGGCCATACTAATTGAAAAGCATTATCAGCGTCGGCCGGCTGACCTGATGCGGTGTAAGTACCACCATCAGTGGCATTACCTGTAAAAGATAATGTAAAAGCTGACCAATCGGCATCAACACCATCAGGTTGAACTACACTTCCACCTCCGGCTACAGAAAAAGCTCCACTGGTTAAATTTTGTGTAAATACATCCGCAGGCGTGTCCATCATAACATCATCATCGTCGTCATCATCATCGTCACCGCAGCTAATAAATACACCCAAGGAAACAATTAATGCTAGTAGTAATAAATTTTTAAGACTGTTCATTGCTTTTTATTTGTTGTTATGTTTAAGATTTTAAGATCCTTAGTTGTAAAAATATAAGTTTTTGAAATATTTACCTAATTGCCAAATTAAAATTATGTTATCAAATGGGGTCTCCGAGTTCTATGAAATGACTATTAGCTAAGAAATCGATTTCCTGATTTGAGGCCACAATAATAAGTTTATCCTTTATATTGTTCATTTCTTGTAGATACCAGTCGACACCTTTCTGATCCAAATTACTTGTGGGTTCATCAAGCAATATCACATCAGATTGAAAATAAAAAGCCAGTGATAACTTTAACCGCTGCTTCATTCCACTGGACAGGTCCTGAATTGCTTTATACTTACTCTTAAATAACCAATTTCTTACGGTAATATCTTCAATAGAATCGATTGCTAATGGTCTGAAATTGCAATGGAACTTCAGGAATTCAACAATGGAGAACTCTTCAATTAATTCAAGATAAGGCGCCACGAATACGATATGATTATACCAGCTTGAATCATCTATTTCCCGATCATCTTTCCTATAATTTATTGTTCCGGTGTTTGCTGTAACAGCTCCAGAAATTATTTTCATTAATGTTGACTTACCACTACCATTGCTGCCTTTTATGCCATAGGCACTACCTGACTTAAAATGGTAGGAAAAGTCTTTTAAAATCCAGTTTGAAGTATACTTTTTAGCTATGCTATTCAGGATTACTTCCATTATTAGGTCCTCTCATTATTCCCCGCTCAGATGATCTTATAAACTCAATAATAGATTCACGTTCAGTGGAGGGTTCAACATTGGTTGTAATCATCTCAATGGCTGTTGAGTTATTAAGACCTCTTTTATAGATGAAAGTATAAATTTTTTGTAGCTCATTTATTTTTTCTTCTGAGAATCCTCTTCTTCGTAAGCCGACTGCATTAATTCCTTTATAGCTAACCGGATAATCTCTGCCTGTAAGTGTAAAAGGAGGGATATCTTTATTAATTAATGCACCACCTGCTATCATACTATGGCTTCCGACCCTGACAAATTGATGGATAGCGGCAGTTCCTCCAATAACAACATGATCATCAACCACTATATGTCCTGCTAATTGTACAAGGTTTGAAAGAATGCAATTATTACCAATAATACAATCATGGGCAATATGTACATAGGCCATTAAAAGACAGTTTTCGCCAATCACCGTTCTATCCCTGTCAGCCGTACCTCTACTAATAGTTACAAATTCACGGATGGTTGTGTTATCACCAATCTCTGCGGTAGTAACCTCTCCATTAAATTTCAAATCCTGTGGTACTCCTGCAATGACTGCTCCATGGAATATCCTGCAATTTTTCCCTATACGTGCTCCATTCAAAATAGCAGCATTTGATCCAACCCAGCTTCCTTCACCTATTTCAACATCCTCTTCTACAGTAGCGAAAGGTTCAATAACTGCACTTTCATGTATTTTTGCTTTAGGATGTATGTTTACGAGTCTGGGATCAATCATAGGTCTTTTCTTACAATACTTGCGATCATTTTTCCATCACAAACCAAATTAGAACCAACATACCCAACACCCTTCATTTTGGCTATCCCCCTCCTTATTGGTTCAAGAAGCTCACATTTAATAAATAAAGTATCACCAGGTGTGACCATTTTCCTAAATCTGAAGCTGTCAATCCCCAAAAAATATGTCCAATAATTTTCAGGATCAGGGACAGTATTAAGAACTAATATGCCACCTATTTGCGCCATAGCCTCTACTTGCATTACACCCGGGAAAACCGGATTGCCAGGGAAATGACCCTGAAAGAAGTACTCATTTGAGGTAATGTTTTTAACGCCTGTTACCAGTTGATCATCAAGATGTAGAATTTTATCGATCAACAAAAACGGATATCTGTGTGGAAGGATTTTTTGTATCTTATTGATGTCAAGAAGAGGGGGCAGGTTTGGATCAAAGTGAACCTCTTTTTTTTTGGTGGATTGCTCCATTAATTTTTTCAGCTTTTTTACAAAAGCGACATTGGCTGCATGTCCGGGCCTTGCTGCCAGGATCTGTGCTTTTATAGGCTTTCCAAGAAGTGCCAGGTCACCAACGACATCTAACAGCTTGTGTCTGGCAGGTTCATTTTTGTGTCTTAATTCAACATTGTTTAGTATTCCTTCACTTTTAACTTCTACCTTGGGGATGTTGAGTAATTCGGACAACTTTTGAAGGTGATCATTATCAACCTTTTTATCGACGATGACAATGGCATTATTTAAATCTCCTCCTTTGATTAAGTTATTGTTATAAAGCTCTTCGACCTCATGTAAAAAGCAGAATGTTCTTGATGATGCAAAATCCTTAGAGAAATCACTAATATCATTTAATGAGGCATGTTGGGAGCCCAAAACCGGAGAATTATAATCAACCATGACGGTTACCCTGTAATTATCAAGCGGAAGCGCAGCAATCTCCACTTGTCTCGATTTTTCACGATGAAATACACTTTCGGGCACCTCGAAAAAATCCCTCAGCGCGCTTTGTTCTTCCAATCCGGCACACTCCAATGCCTCAATAAACCCCTGTGAGCTACCATCCATGATTGGTGGCTCCGGGCCATCCACTTCAATTAATACATTGTCTATTTCTAAACCTACCAAGGCAGCCAGTGTATGCTCCACGGTATTGATTGTAGCCCCATTTTTACCAATACTGGTACCCCTGGAAAGGTCAACAACATTATCTACTAATGCTTCTACTTTCGGGTTGCCTTCTAAATCAGTTCTCTGAAAAACTATTCCATGATTGGCTTTGACGGGATTAAATGTCATATTGACTTTCGCACCTGTGTGAAGACCGATGCCTGAAACAGTTACCGGCTTTTTGATGGTATGCTGGTAATTATTCATGTGATTCTTTTGTGGGATCTAATTCTTTAATTTTATCTTCCAGTTCTTTTACACGGTTCACTAATTCGGGCAGCTTTCGATATACAGCATAAGATTTGAAATACTGTAGCTTATCGATTGGAGGACTACCAACAATTTCGGCTCCTTCTTTTTTAATACTACTGATCAACCCTGCTTGAGGACCGATTTTTACTTTATTCGCTATCTGAAGATGGCCACTTATCCCAACTTGTCCGGCAACGATACACTCTTTTCCAATTTTCACTGATCCAGATACGCCACTTTGCGCTGCCATTACAGTATTTTCTCCTACTTCCACGTTGTGTGCAATCTGGATTAGATTATCAATTTTAACGCCTTTTCTAATAATAGTTGCTTCAAAAGTTGCTCTGTCGATGGTGGTATTAGCACCTATTTCCACGTCATCTTCAATAATTAATTTCCCTACCTGGGGAATTTTTTGGTAAGAACCATCCGATTTAGGGGCAAAACCAAAACCATCACTCCCTAGCACAGCGCCTGAGTGTACTATGCAGTTTTTACCGATTTCAGTGTTAGGATATATTTTTACACCTGCGTGTATTATGGTGTTTTCATGAATTCTTGAACCTTCTCCGACAAATACCTGAGGGTGAACTTTAACATTATCCCCAATGACGACATTATTAGCTATGTACGAAAAAGCACCAAGGTAAAAGTTATCTCCGTAGGTTACATCCTTTCCAATAAATGATGGTTCTTCAATACCATTTTTGCTGAAGCTTAGGAGTTTTTCATATTCTTGCAAGAGGGCTGTAAAAGATAAATAAGGATCTTCTACTCTTACAAGGCTGGTTTTGACCTGCCTTTTTAAAACAATATCTTTGCCGATTATAACTGCACTAGCATTTGTCTCATAAATGAAGGGCTCATATTTTGGATTAGAAAGGAAGGTTATACAACCTTCTTTTGCGTCCTGAATTGTAGCTAAGTTATTAATCTTGACATCTTCTTCGCCCTCAATCTTTCCCTGCAAGAGGTTGGCAATTTCCTTAAGGTCAAATTCCATTCATATCAATAATAATCCCGCAAAGATACATTTTTGGGCCAGCATAGATAATTTTTTCGGACAATTTTGCCCAGTGCTTTTATGTTAGGCAAGTCTGAGGCTTTTGCTACATCCTCAATGGTCTCATCCTTCATAATAATGTTTATTGTTTTTTCTTTTATAACATATGCAGCGTTGCTTACCTCCCCCTGTTTTACAAAAAAATTGAGATCATCATCACTTAAATTAAAGTTGTTTTTGACCTCCTTCAGAATGGCTTTATATTCTTCTCTATCGATGGGGTTATTGGATAGCTTTATCTTGAAAAGATTTCGATTGAGCAACATTTTACTAAGTAGGCTAATTATTCTGTCGTTACTGTTTGCCCACATTTTTAAAGCTGCCCAGATATCGTAATCATCCAGCTCACAATAATCATTTATAAGTTCAGGGTTGTTTTTAAAATCGATTGTCCTGTAATCATTCAGTAAGAATCTGTCTAGTTCAGTTGAATGTGTAAAACTGGCCCCAGCGTTTTTTATTAATAACTTAACTCTTCTAATTATTTCATTCATCATAGTCTCAGCGCTGATTGACGCTTTATGTAAATAGACCTGCCAGTACATAAGCCTTCTTGCATTGAGGAAATTTTCTATGCTGTGGATGCCTTTTTCTTCTACCACCAGTTCATTGTCATATACATTCAATAATTTCAATATTCGTTCTGCGCCTATCACCCCTTCAGAAACGCCTGTGAAATATGAATCTCTTTGTAAATAATCCATTCTATCAACATCTAGTTGGCTAGAGACCAGTTGGCTCAAAAACTTTTTAAAATATTTGTGCTCGAATATTTCGATCGCAAGGGCAATAGCGCCATTGAATTCATCGTTCAGCTTATGTATCAATATTGAAGACATCTGCTCATGACTAATACTGTTTAATAATCCATATTCCAGTGTATGAGAGAATGGGCCATGGCCGATGTCGTGCAGTAAGATTGCTATTAGAGAGGCTTCATATTCTTTAGGTGTAATTTCATGGCCTTTGCTTCGTAAAACATCAAGAGCAACCATCATTAAGTGCATGGCGCCTAATCCATGATGAAAGCGTGTGTGCGTAGCCCCGGGATATACCAAATCCGTAAGGCCTAATTGTTTTATTCGTCTGAGCCGCTGGTAATATTTATGTTCAATGATATCAAATATTAAATCACTATGTACAGAAATGAATCCGTGAACCGGGTCATTAATTATTTTTTTCTTGTTCAATTTGTTCAATAATTTAACATTACAATGATGAAGAAATTTAGGATATTATGGGCTGACGACGAAATAGACTTGCTAAAACCCCATATTTTATTTTTGGAAAACAAAGGTTATGAAATGACACCCGTTAATAGCGGGTCTGATGCACTGGAAACCATTGAAGCTGAAAATTTTGATCTGGTCTTTCTTGATGAAAACATGCCCGGGATGACTGGCTTACAAACGCTGAATGAAATAAAATCCAAAAACCCTAATCTCCCTGTTGTTATGATCACAAAAAGCGAGGAAGAGCATATCATGGAGGAAGCAATCGGAAGAAAAATTACCGATTATTTGATAAAGCCACTAAATCCAAACCAGATATTGCTATCAGTTAAAAAAATCTTAGACAATAAACGTCTGGTGAGTGAAAAGACCAATGTTGGTTATCAGCAGGATTTTAGAAATATTACGATGGCATTTCATGATGATATGGACTTCCATGATTGGAATGAGATGTATAAAAAGCTGGTCTACTGGGATATGGAAATTGACAATACTGAAGAAAAAAGTATGGGAGAGATCCTGGAGTCACAAAAAATAGAAGCCAACAAGTTATTTTCTGATTTTATTATTGAAAATTATGAAGATTGGTTAAACGCGCCAGCTATTGAAAAACCTTTATTATCTCATAAGCTGCTTAAGACAAATGTTTTCCCATTAATAAAAAAAGATGACCCATTATTTTTTATCCTTATTGATAATTTGAGATATGATCAATGGAAAACACTAGAGCCCCAGGTTAGTGAACTATTTAATGTAGAAACTGAAGAAAATTATTACTCCATTCTTCCTACAACCACTGCTTATGCACGGAATGCTATATTTTCAGGAGAGTTACCTACGGAGATGGCAAAAAAATATCCTGATCTTTGGGTTGGAGAAGACTCCGAAGATCCCAAAAATTCGAATGAAGAAGAGTTTCTAAGAAGAAATCTTAAGAAAAATAACCTGAACATAAAATTCAGCTATCATAAAATTATCCATAGTAACGATGGGAAACAGGTTAATGATAATTTAAATAATCTCTTCATAAATGATTTAAATGTCTTGGTATTCAACTTTGTGGATATGCTTTCACACGCCAGAACAGACCTTCAAATGTTTAGGGAGCTGGCGCCTGATGAAGGGGCTTATCGTTCTATTACAAAATCATGGTTTGAGCACTCAACACTTTTTGAGATACTCAAAAAAATAGCAGAAAAAAAATCCAGGGTGATTATCACAACTGATCATGGTACTATTAGGGTGAAGAAACCATTTAAAATTATTGGAGACAGAAAAACTAATACTAATTTAAGATATAAACAAGGTAAGAACCTGGGATATGAGGGAGGACAGGTATTTGAAGTAAGAAAGCCTGAAAAATTACATTTGCCAAAAGTAAACGTATCTACTTCCTATGCTTTTGCTACCGAAGATCAGTTTTTCGCATACCCTAACAATTTTAATTATTATGTTAATTACTACAGGGATACTTTTCAACATGGGGGCATATCGATGGAAGAGATGATCATTCCTTTTGTAATTTTGAATCCAAAATAAAACTTAAAATGATTTTTACCTGTGGCCATCAAGATGATTTGGAGCATATATGCAAAAAAATTCTTGATGCCTACAACCAAAAAATAATAATTTTAAAAGGTGAGCTAGGTGCAGGAAAAACAACCTTGGTAAAAGTTTTTTGTAGTGTGTTAGGTGTTAAAGAAAGAGTTTCCAGCCCAAGTTTTTCAATCATACAGGAATATAGAACAGACAAAAAAATCCCAATCTATCATTTTGACTTTTACCGGATTAAAGATTTTTCTGAAATATTAAACCTTGGTTTAGATGAGTATTTAGAATCAGGAAATTATTGCTTTATTGAATGGCCTGAGATAATAATGCAGTGGTTTTCAGATAGTTTCATTGAAATTAATATTAAATTGCATCAAAAAAACCTGGATAGAATCATCCAGGTAGATGCATATGGATGAAGGTTTAGAAACTGGATTTACTAAGCTTGCGAAAGAATCAATCTACCCTCAAGAGCTTCTTTTAAAGCAAAAAAAGAAAAATAGCACACTTTTTATTGGATTACCTAAGGAGTATTCCAAATTTGAGAATAGGATCAGCTTAAAACCTGAATCAGTGAAGGTTTTGGTCAATAACGGTCATGAAATTTGGGTAGAGAGTGAAGCAGGGATACCTTCCAATTATTCAGACAATGATTACAGTGAGGCAGGGGCAAAAATAGTCTATTCACATCAAGAGGTATTTAAAGCTGATATTATTTTAAAGATTGAGCCACCCACCCTTGAGGAAGTAAGTCTTTTTAATAGTGGAAAAACTCTAATCTCCACATTTCAATCGGTAAAACAAACACCGGATTACATTCATGCCATAAATAATAAAAAACTTATTGCTTTGGGTTATGAATTCATTGAGGATAAAGTAGGTGGACTGCCTTTAGTTAGGGCAATGAGTGAGATAGCAGGTAGCTCTGTTATGCTGATAGCTGCTGAATACTTAAGCAGTGTGAAGAATGGAAAGGGAGTGATTTTAGGTGGAATAACAGGCGTTCCGCCGGCAAAAATTATGATTCTTGGGGCTGGTACTGTAGGGGAATACGCGGCAAGAGCAGCTATTGGCCTAGGTGCAGATATTCAGGTATATGATAATAACATCTATAAGTTAAGGAGAATAAAAAGAGAACTTGGAAAGCATTTATATACCTCTACATTAGATCAAATTACTTTATCACATGCTATATCATCGACTGACGTTTTAGTGGGAGCAATCAGGGCTGATAAAGGCAGATCTAAGGTAATTATAACTGAAGAGATGGTTTCTAAAATGAAGCCTGGTTCTTTGGTAATTGATGTAAGTATCGATCAGGGTGGCTGTATAGAGACATCAGAAATGACCACACTGGAAAATCCAATATTTAGAAAATATGGTGTGATTCATTATTGTGTGCCGAATATAGCGTCAAGAGTAGCCAAAACGGCAAGCGATGTCATCAGTAATATTTTTACGCCTATTATATTGCAAATTGCAGAAATGGGAGGGATAGAGGAAATGATTGCAAATAATAATTGGTTTTTAAATGGTGTATATGCTTACAAAGGAAGTCTAACCAATCAAACTTTGGCCAATAAATACAATTTTAAATATAAGGATCTGAATTTGTTGATGGCTGCAAGATTTTGAATTACGTTAATTAAATCAGGATTAAATAAAACTTTAAATATCAAAACCAAATTATTATCATTAATCCATCAATAAAAAATAATAAATTTGCAGTTTCAAAAGGTTATAAATTATGTGTAGATATTTTGCGGTTTTTATCCTTTCAGTTTTAATAGGCAATCCCTCTTTTGCTCAGGATCAGAGTGGGTCTTATACTGATGCTCAACAGTATTATAAAATATTAAAAAAAGATGTAGATCATTTTGATAAAATTATCTCCAACCTTGATGAGTGGGATAAGATTGATCAGCAATTGGGTGATCTGACGGAAGCAGATATGATTTCCTGGAAAAAAGCATTGAAAAACCTGTATGATGCTCTTGAGAATGATTTTGAGAGTTTAGAAACGATAGTAAAAGGTCATGAGGATTTGGTAGATTCCGTTTATATATTAAAGAAAAGAATATTGGATATGGAGCACCATGTGAGAGAACTGGCGATTTCTCATAATGTATCAATCGACGATTAGTAGCTTTTTAATTTTTTCTTCAAGAATTTTAATTTTTTCTTCAGTATCTGCTTTTTTCTTCTTTTCATTTTCAATGACGAGAGGCGGTGCTTTGCTTGTGAATTTTTCGTTATCCAGCTTTTTGTTTACACTAGTTAAAAATCCTTTTAAATAATTTAATTCCTTTTCTAATGCTGTTTTTTCTTTTTCAAGATCAAATTCCTCATCTAGTGGTATAAAAATAGTTTCATTACCTATTAAAAAGGAGGTATTACCTGCAATATCTTTATCTACCAATTCGATAAACTCAAAATTTGCAGTTGAACAAATGATTTCATGATACTTGGTGTAGAAATTTTTGTCTCCATTTTTCACACATATCTTTAGCTTTTCTTTTAGGGGTATGTTTTTCTCTATTCTCTTATTCCTGCTTTGACTTACTATAGAAAAAACTTTTTCAAATTCCTTTATGATCGCTTCATTGTACGATGAAGCGAGGGGCCAATCAGCATTTATAATACATTGATCAGATTTTCGATCATTCAAATGATGCCAGATTTCTTCTGTGATAAATGGCATAAAAGGATGAAGCAATTTCATAAGTGTTTCAAAATACATAATCGTATGATCCCTGGTAGCTTTATCAATCTTAGCACCATATGGGGGTTTTACAAATTCCAAATACCAGCTACAGAAGTCATTCCAAATAAGCTTATAGACCGTCATAAGTGCATCGGATATTCTGTATTTGCTAAAGTGATCATCTATTTGCATAATGGATTTTTGAAGAACACTTTTAAACCAGGAAGTTTCCAGTTGATGTTTAAAAGGCTGTTCCGCATCATATTCCCAGCCAAGTACCAATCGTAATGCATTCCAAATTTTATTAGAAAAATTGCGGCCTTGTTCTACTAATTTTTCATCAAACAATAGATCGTTCCCGGCAGGAGAACTAAATAACATCCCTGTTCTTACGCCGTCGGCACCATAATTTTTAATTAATTCAAGAGGATCCGGAGAATTACCAAGAGACTTAGACATCTTTCTTCTAAGTTTATCCCGAACAATTCCGGTGAGGTAAACATATTTGAAAGGTTTATCATGCTTGTATTCATAGCCGGCAATGACCATTCTTGCAACCCAAAAAAATAGTATTTCAGGTGCGGTGACTAAAGTATGGGTAGGATAGAAGTAGTCTAGCTCAGAATTTTCACCTTCTATGATTTCCCCTTTATCTTTATCAAAGCAATCGTCATTGAAACCATCAAATACAGCTAGTGGAAATAACCAAGATGAAGCCCAGGTATCTAGCACATCCTCATCTTGCTTAATGTTTAATTTTTTTGTGTCCAGACCTTTTGCTTCAATTTGTCTTATGGCTTCCTCGTCATTCTCAGCAACTACGAAATCATTTTCTCCTTCACCATAATAGTATGCAGGAATACGCTGGCCCCACCACAGTTGCCTGGATATACACCAATCACGCACATTTTCCATCCAGTGGTTGTATGTGTTTTTAAATTTTGAGGGATACAGTACGATATCATCATTCATCACTACTTCATGTGCCTTTCTGGATATTTCTTTCATTTTAATAAACCACTGGAGAGAAAGTTTGGGCTCTATGACGGTATTTGTTCTTTCAGATCGACCAATTCTGGTAACGAACTCCTTTTTGTCCACCAGAATTCCAGCATCTTCCATGTCTTTTATAATAAGTTTTCTAACTTCGAACCTATCCTTACCAATGTATTTTTCAACTTGACACCTTTCGTTTAATTGCCCATTATCGCTTATGGTGTCAATTATTTCCAGATTATGCCTTATTCCAATCTCGTAGTCGTTAACATCATGCGCAGGGGTTACTTTAAGACAACCTGTTCCAAAGGTTAATTCTACATAGTCATCACCAATTATTGACACTTCTCGTTCTACGAACGGAACGATGGCTTTTTTACCGATCAAATGTTTGTATCGCTCATCCCTGGGATTGACGGCAACAGCAGTGTCTCCCATAATCGTTTCAGGTCTCTGGGTGGCTATGACCAGATAGTCATCAGTATCTTTAATTTTATATCTAACTGAGTACAAATAGGACTTTTCTCCCGCTTCCTGGTAGATCACCTCCTCATTGGAAACGGCAGTTTTAGCTTCAACATCCCAGTTCACCATCCTAAGGCCGCGGTATATAAACCCTTTTTTAAATAGGTCTACAAATACCCTTATTACTGATTTATAATAATTATCATCCATGGTGAAAGCTGTCCTTCTCCAATCACAGGAAGCGCCCAGTTTTTTTAATTGTTCAAGAATGATACCCCCATACTTTTCTTTCCATTCCCATGCATGCGATAAAAACTCCTCACGGGAGAGGTCACTTTTTTTAATTCCTTTTTCCCTTAAATATTTTACAACTTTAGCTTCGGTAGCAATCGAAGCATGATCGGTGCCAGGCACCCAACAAGCTTCTTTTCCTTCCATCCGGGCTTTCCTGATCAAAATATCCTGAATGGTATTGTTGAGCATATGTCCCATATGCAAAACCCCGGTTACATTCGGTGGTGGGATAACAATTGTGTAAGGTTCTTTTTCATAATTGACTTTTGCACTGAAAAAATCTTTTTCGAGCCAAAATTGATACCATTTATCTTCTACTTCTACAGGATTATATTTCGAGGCTAATTTCATAAACAAATAATTTTGAAGATTGCAAAACTATAAATTTGCCTTTCAATAGGTATGGAATAATTAAGTCTTTACCTATTTTTCACTATTAAAAGCTTTTTAATGACGTTCTCTGCTGATTTCCCCCATTTGACTAGTTGGGTTAAAATACCACATGGTTGTGACTTTCCGATACAAAACTTACCTTTTGGAGTTTTCAAAACAAAAGATTCCTACCCAAGGGTAGGTGTGGCTATCGGTGATTCTATTTTAGATCTCGATCTAATTCATAGACATGGTTTATTAGATAATCTTGGCTTACCACCTTCCATTTTTAATAAAGCTGATATAAATGAATTCATCGCACTGGGAAATAGAAAAACCAGCGTTATTAGAAACAGAGTGGGTGAACTTTTACTGAGTGAAAATGATGAACTAAGGGCTAATGAACCGTTGGTTAATCAGGCGCTTGTAAACCAGAATGATGCAGAAATGTTGATGCCTGTAAGTGTAGGTGATTACACCGATTTCTATTCAAGCAAAGAACATGCAAGCAACGTAGGTAGAATGTTTAGGGGTGAAAAAAATGCTTTACCACCAAATTGGTTACATATGCCGATAGCTTATCACGGGAGATCTTCCTCTATAATTGGTACAAATAACCCGGTGTACAGACCTTACGGACAATTGTTAAAGGAAGGTTCGGTGCAATATGGGCCAAGTGAAAAACTAGATTTTGAATTGGAAATGGCATTCATCACGAATAGTAAAACCAATTTGGGCGATAGCATCAAAGTTGAAGAGGCAATGGATTCGATATTTGGAATGACTATTTTCAATGATTGGTCCGCAAGAGACATACAAAAATGGGAATATGTACCGCTGGGGCCATTTCTTGGTAAGAATTTTGCATCTACTATTTCTTCATGGGTTGTTACCCTCGATGCCTTGGACCCTTTTAAAGTTGAAGGTCCTAGGCAGCAAGAAATCCTACCTTATTTATCAATAAACGGGAAATATAATTTCGATATTGATTTACAGGTAGAACTTATAACCGAAAATGGTGATCAAAGAATTCTTACAAACTCAAATTCTAAATATTTATACTGGAACGTGTGTCAGCAGTTGGCGCACCACACGGTAAATGGTTGTAATATTAATCCGGGGGATGTATTTGCTTCAGGAACAATTAGCGGGCCGGACAGAGGCACTGAAGGATCCCTTTTAGAACTAACCTGGAATGGTGGTGAGCCAATTATACTAAAAGATAGAGCTTTCACATTTTTAGAAGATGGGGATACTGTGGTTATGAGGGCATGGGGAACAAGAAATAATGTAAAAATTGGTTTTGGGGAAATCAGGAATAATATAAAATCAAAAACAAAAGATAATTAATAATGAAATTAAAACCATCAGAAGTATCCTCAGGGGAATTTTACAGTTATCTGATTGGATCTGTAAACCCGAGGCCTATAGCTTTTGCCAGCACTATAGATAAGCAAGGAAAAGTCAACCTTAGTCCTTATAGTTTTTTCAATGTATTTAGTGCTAATCCGCCGATATTGGTTTTTTCACCAACGAGGAGAGTGAGGGACAATACAACGAAGCATAGTTATGATAATATAATTGAGGTACCCGAAGTGGTGGTAAATATTGTCAATTTTTTAATAATCGATCAAATGTCCTTGTCCAGTACTGAATATGAGAAGGGGATAAATGAATTTACAAAATCAGGTCTTACACAAACGCCTTCAGACCTTATATCCCCCCCAAGAGTACAAGAATCACCAGTATCCTATGAATGCAAAGTAATTGAAGTCAAAGACCTGGGCAATGAAGGTGGCGCCGGGAGTTTGGTGATTTGCCAGGTATTGGTAGCGCATATCAATGATGATATACTAGATGAAAATAAAAAAATAAATCCATATAAGATTGACACCGTTGGCCGTATGGGTGGAGGTTGGTATTGCAGGGCCAGTGGTGATGGTATATTTGAACTGCCCAGACCAACAAAAAAGGGCATTGGAGTTGATAATATTCCTGACAAAATAAAATACAGCAAAATACTTACCGGGAATGACCTGGGCAGGTTGGGACTGATAGAAGCATTACCTAATAAAAATGAGATTAAGGATTTTAAAGAAAGTGAGTTAAAGAGTGTCCATGACGTTTATGCCGATGATTATTCAACACTTAAACATAAAATTCAGACCATAGCAAAAGAATATTTGAGGGAAAACGAAATAAAAAAAGCCTGGTTGGCATTATTATCGTTATAGAAACAAAATGTTATTGGAGTATATTATAAAGATAATTTCACTTTATTTTGAAATTAGTATTTTTAAATTAGCAAACATTCCTAAATAAAATCATTTCGATATGCAGTTAATCATTAAAAGTAAAAGGTGTCTGTTCAGCTTTTGGATTATTCTTTTTTCACTAAATGCTGGGTATGCTCAATTATTAGTAGACAAAGTGATACCACCATCTCCGGATGCGGCCGCACTCATGAAATATTGTGATCATCCCATAGGGAGGAAAACAGGCACCCCCAGAATCGAAATACCATTGCATACTATTAGATATAATGATATTCGGGTTCCAATAAGTTTAAATTATCACCCATCTGGTGTGAAAGTTGAAGAAGAAGCTACCTGGGTAGGTTTAGGATGGCGACTCAATGCTGGGGGAGTAATTACGAGGCTGGTAAGAGGTAAAAATGATTTTCAAATTATTGAAGATTTCTCGGCAGGAGAAGCTAAAGGCTTTCCTTTTGAGAATATTCAACCTTGTAGCGATGATTGTCCGGAGCGAGAGCAGGAACAGTTTGCTGATGAAGTATGTAGCGGACACATTGATACCGATCCTGATGTTTTTTTCTTTGATATTTTTGGGGTTAAGGGAAAGTTTCTACTAACCCCTGATCACAGTACAGATATTGATAAACTTACAGTTGAATTGGTCACACCAAGAAATATGACTGCTGTCTTCGATATGAAGAATAACGCCTGGGAAGTAAAAGATGCCAGAGGTTATACCTACAGGTTTAATACACGTGAAATTACGGAAACACAAAGAAATTATTTCGATTATAAATTTAGGTCTGAAAGGATATTGTTTAAGTTTTATAGTGATCTGGCTACAACAGCCTGGTATCTTGATGAGGTTGTCTCTCCAACCGGTACCACTATGACCTTTGTCTATGACACTGATGATAGTGGCAAGTCATTCTATGCTACGAATGGAGCAAATAACAGAATGAACATCAATGATAGGGATATGTGGGACGTTCATTACACATCTTACTGCTTTCCGGACACTATAGAAAATGTCCAAATAGTGGCGGAGAATTTTTACAATAATATCTATTTGACAGAAATAGTCTATGGTGGAAATTCAGTATCATTTTACAAGTCAGGTAGAAAAGATATGGTCCCACCGGTAAGATCTGAAATGGATAAGCAGAAGGGTAGTGCGTTTTCGATATATTTATATGCTGATAAACCCCCTCAGAAGTTAGATGAGATTGTAGTAAATGAAGGCAGCCGTCAAAAAAATATAAAGTTCAATTATGAATATTTTAATCCAGATGCAGATGGAAAGGATGAAAGATTGATGAAAAGGTTGAAGCTTAATACTTTAGTCACTAATACCAACGGTAATGAAGGAGAATATAAATTTGATTATTTTCAAGAATTCCCAATGCCTTCAAAAGAAAGTCATGCCAGGGATTTTTGGGGATATCACAATGGGGAAGAGGATATTCATAATATAGTCCCATCGGATTTTTTCAATTATAACATGCCAGAAAGGCTGTTTGAGAGTGATCATCAGCATCATTATTCACAAGCTCATGTAAAAGAGGGTGTATTAATCAGTATTGAATATCCCGAGGGATTTACACAATCATTTGAATATGAACCACATGAGTATAGTGATGTGAGCGAGGAAATAGCAGAAAATTTTGAAGGAGAGGGTAACGCTGAGGTTACGGATAAACATAAAAAATCTAATGATGCTTTTTTGTCGGGAGGCCTTAGGGTAACCCGGATTGTAAATGCATTACCGACAGATAAATTATATACGGAGTATCAATATAAAACCAAAGGCGGCAATGTACTGGGTACATTGAGTGTGACCCCCTTCAGTCACGAAGCTGAAGAAGTGATCGGTCATAAACCGGCAGGAAATCACTACGTGCTGTATGAAGATGTGAAAATTTTCTCTGGGAAGATTTTTAAGTAATTATTTTATTTTGATCATGTAAACTTCCGAAGGATTAGCTTCATCATCTGGATCTGGAATAAGAAGTCCATCTTTTAGAAGCCATGCGTCATCGTTATCAAAATCCAGAACAGGTGATCCATCATCACTGATGTATAATTTTCCATTTTTAATTTTCCATTCACCATAGGATATATCTTCCTCGTCAAAGGCTTTTACTTGAATGATACACTCGTAATTACTTAAAAATTCAAAGTAAATGTCTATTTCATTAATAACCCCATCCACAAAAGTGCCTACTGATTTAATTACCAACTCTTCAAATATTGTTTCGCTTTCGCCGGCTTCTTTATTCAATTCATCATTAATATTTATTTGAAGCTTCCATACACCCATTATTTCACCAGGCTTAATAATTTGTTGAGCGGAAGCATAATATGTAGCAAAAAAAATGATTACTGATAAAACTGAGTACTTCATATGATTATTATGTTATACAAGGTACTAAGTAATACGTAATAATGAATTTTGAGTTTTTCATTATTAATAGATTCCTTAGATTGTACTTATCTTTGCAAATTACAATCCAGATATATGTTCGATAATTTAAGTCTTAAAATTGATCAGGCTGTAAAGGGGCTAAAAGGAAAAAATAAAATATCCGAGATCAATGTTGCGACCACGATAAAAGAAATCAGAAGGGCTTTAATTGATGCTGATGTTAATTATAAAGTAGCTAAAGAGGTAACGGATTCCATCAAGCATAAGGCCCTGGGACGAGATGTTCTAATTTCAGTGTCCCCCGGTCAACTATTCACCAAGATTGTTGCGGAGGAACTGACAGATTTAATGGGAGGAACTTATGTTGATATCAATTTGGAAGGAACACCAAATAAAATACTGATATCAGGCTTACAGGGAAGTGGGAAAACAACATTTTCAGGAAAATTAGCAAGGTATTTAAAGAGCAAAGGAAGAGGCGTATTATTAACAGCATGCGATGTTTACAGACCTGCTGCCATTGAGCAGTTAAAAGTGTTGGGTGATCAAATTGGGATAGAAGTTTACACCGAAGAGGACAATAAGCGTCCAGTTGATATAGCCAAAAATGCTATTAAACACGCCACAGAAAATAATATTAAGTCAGTTATTATTGATACAGCCGGACGACTAGCGATAGATGAACAAATGATGCAGGAGATTGAGGGCATCAAAGCATCTATTCATCCTTCTGAAACATTATTTGTGGTTGATTCCATGACTGGACAGGATGCTGTGAATACCGCAAAAGTATTTCATGACCGTCTTGATTTTGATGGCGTTGTTCTTACGAAGCTCGATGGTGACACCAGGGGAGGGGCGGCATTAACAATTAAAAAGGTTGTAGATAAGCCAATTAAATTTATAAGTACCGGGGAAAAGTTGGATGCCTTGGACATTTTTCATCCGGATAGGATGGCGAATAGAATTTTGGGAATGGGTGATGTCGTTTCCCTGGTAGAGAAAGCACAACAAAATTTTGATCAGGAAGAAGCACGTAGGCTAAACAAAAAAATCAGAAAGAATCAGTTCGGCTTTGATGATTTCCTTACCCAAATGAATCAAATTAAAAAGATGGGAAATATCAAAGACCTACTTGGCATGATACCCGGTATGGGAAAAGCCCTTAAAGGTGTCGATATAGATGAATCATCTTTGAAGCCTATTGAAGCTATTATCCAATCTATGACCCCTTATGAAAGACAAAATCCTGACGTCTTAAATGGCAGCAGAAAAAACAGGATTGCTAAAGGCAGTGGTACATCAGTTCAAGAAGTGAACCAGCTTATAAAACAGTTTTCGGAAATGCGCAAAATGATGAAAACTATGAATAAAATGGGTGGTACTAAAAAAGCACTACCCAATATGAACATGTTAAAATGAATTAGTTTCTATAGGTAACCTGATTTATTGCTTCTACTGTCCTTTCTACCGATGGAAGTATTTCAGCAATCAAAGTTGGTGCGTAGGGTAGTGGTAAATCACGGCTGGCCACCCTTACGACTGGCGCATCAAGATAGTCGAAAGCGTTTCTTTGTACATGATGACTCAATTCTGATGAAATTGAAGCCAGTGGCCACGCTTCTTCAACAATCACTATTCTGTTAGTCTTTTTCACTGACTTTATCACCGTTTTATAATCAATAGGCCTCACTGATTTTAAATCAATTAGTTCTACCGATACTCCTTCTTTCTCGACATAATTAATAGCTTCATGAGCGACTTTAATTATTTTTCCAAAAGAAACTATAGTTACATCAGTTCCTTCTTTCACGACCTCAGCTTCGCCCAAAGGGATTAAAAATTCTTCTTCCGGAACTTCACCTTTATCACCATACATTAATTCTGATTCCATAAAAATTACCGGATCATCATCCCTTATTGCACTTTTAAGTAATCCTTTTGCATCTTTAGGATTGGATGGTACCACCACTTTTAAACCGGGCGTATTGGCGTACCAGTTTTCAAAGTTTTGCGAGTGCTGAGAACTTAATTGACCGGCGTTACCCGTTGGTCCCCGAAATACAATGGGTACATTAAATTGCCCACCTGACATAGACATCATTTTTGCAGCCCCATTTATTATTTGATCAATAGCGACCAGGGAGAAATTAAAGGTCATGAATTCAATTACAGGCCTAAGTCCGTTCATAGCCGACCCAACCCCTACGCCTGCGAACCCAAGCTCAGATATTGGTGTGTCTATTATTCTTTTAGGTCCAAATTCATCCAGTAAGCCCTGAGTGACCTTATATGCACCATTATACTCGGCAATTTCCTCACCCATTAAATACACTTTTTCATCCCTTTTTAATTCTTCTGTCATTGCCTCTCTTAGAGCTTCTCTAAATTGTATCTCTCTCATGATTGAAGTTTTGGCTAATTTAAGATATTATGGTAGTTGATCTAATAAAATAACAGCTAAAATGTCATAAAAAAAGCCCCTGTTCAGGAGCTTTTTATAATTAATTTGTATGACAATTATAAAGCTTGTTTCACACTATTAGAAAATTCAGAAAATTCTAAGTCTGTCAGTGCTCTTTCCCTTAAGGAAGCTTCAGCATTAACTGCATTTTTTAGGTTATCTACTAATTCATCACTATTTTTTTGTCTTGCAGCAACCACAGCCAATCCGTAATGGGCAAGGGCATAATCACTTTGTTGATCAATTGCAGCTTCAAATGAACTATTCGCGGTAGCATATTCTTTCTTAAGTAGTTGTACCAACCCTTTATCAAATAGAACATTAACATTATCTTGTTTTGCACTTGAAAGTGAAGAGGTAGCTTTGTCATATTCACCTCTTCTTATCTCTATCGAACCTTTGATGCCATTAGCACCAGTAAGCACATCATTCGAAGGATTACTATCTAAAGCAGATTCAGCATTGGAATAGGCCTGTTCATAATCCCCTTGCATAGCATATGCGGAGGCCAGGTTAGCATACACTTCAGCATTTTTTGCTTTTTTGATTGCTATTTCAAATTGTGTTACCGCATCTTCAATCAACCTGTTTTTCTCATTACCAGAAGCGCTCATTGCTTTTTCAAGGTACAGGGCTCCTAAATTGTTATGGGCAACATATGAGCCATCACCGACTTTTGTTGCAGCTTTGTATATATCTTCTTTTTCATCCATTGATGGAGTTAAAGTTGCAGAAAAGAGAAGCTCCTCAGCTGATAATGTATCGGATGGCGCATCACCGTTGATGATTTTTTGCGATAGCACGGCTATCTGTGCGTTTGATTTTTTTGGTTTGACTGTTAAAATCTCGGTTTTTGCTGCTCTAAGATCTGGATAAACATCCCTGAAAAGACTACTATAAGAATCCAACTTTTGCAAAGCATCTTCTTTGTCCATAAACGTACCAGCACCATTAACAATGCTAAGGATTTCGCTTTTTTGATCTTCAGTGATCCCATCATATTCTGATAATTTTTGTTTGAATTCTGTCCAGTCTTTCACTACTGGCTTGAGTATGAATTCAATTGAATCGGCCATACCTTTATAGTCATATTTATCCATTTGTCGACGATAGTATTCTTCAATAGTTTCTGCCCTGTTCTGAGATAGGTTTTCGTTTCTTAATTCAGGACCTTCGGGAGAGTGGGTACCAGTAATGGTGACGGTTCGGGTTACATTTTTTTCAGCAATGAAAGCCCTGAACTTTTCACCTCTATCACTCTGTCTTTCAGAATATTTAAGGTTTGATCTATCCCTGTCAAAATAAAAGTTGATCCTGGTTGGAATTAATTCTTCTTTGTCGTTGTATCCGTGATCAGCATAAGCTACTGTGTAAACATCTTGAACAAGTCTAGAGGTTGTTAAAATACCGGTAGCTACCTGAAGCCGGGGCGTTCTTTTATTTTTGCCATTCCTGGGATCTGTAGCCACACCTTCAATCATCAATTTACCAGGCTCTTCCATACCATCTTGATAAGCAAAAGTAAAGTTTTGGCTTTTTCTTGAGGTTGTAGAACTACTATTTGGAAAATCTTCAGCTTTAAACTGAATTGGATCTAGTTCAATTTCTTGTTGGCCATACTGGTAAAAGGTATTTATTAAATAAACCTTACCTTTAGGAAGCATTTTAGGAGGCAATACTGCAGACATTTCAAAAGAAACTTCACCACCGTGGGCTTCAAGAGGATTTGGTACAACTTCCAGTTGTTGATCCTTTGCAAGTTGGACCATTTTATTTAAGCTACAGCTTGAAAATATAGCGGAAATTGTTAATATTATGATGGTACTAAAGTGTCTCATAATTTGATTCATTTGCTTACAATTATAGGTTTTAGTAATTTAATTAAAGGTTGTTACAATATTACTTAAAAATTGATTATATACTAAGTGCTTAATTAACAAAATGATAAGCTTAGCATTATATTTGTGTTATTAACTTAAATGAATACTCATGCAAGAGTTCATTGAAAAACAAGTTTTTGGTGTTTGTACCAGACTAGGTGAAATTTTTAAGATTCCAACCTCGAGCATTAGGTTATTCTTTATTTATGCTTCTTTTTTAACTTTTGGTTCCCCGGTAATCATTTATTTGGTTATGGCTTTTACTATGAGCTTTAGAAAATGGTGGCGAAGAAGGAATAATCCAATATGGTATTATTAAGACTTTAATTTGCTGAACACTTTTTTTCTTTCGGCATAATATTTCCATAGAATGAATTGTCTATAGATTATCGTTCTTGACTTATTATTGTATAGGTTTCTGTCAAGTTTGCCAAGCATTCTGTTGAAATCAAAATAAGCCCTGATGACAGCGATAAAATGCCCCATTCCACTTTTAAAGCCAAAATTTAATCCACCAAGTAAATCAAGAAATATTCTGATGGAAATAATAAGTATGAAATTATATAAAGTATTGTTTTTGTAAAGCAAAGCCAAATTATTTCGGAAATTCAGATAGGTTTTGGTAGGACTTTGTTTGCTTAGTGTTGCACCTCCCACATGGTATACTGTGCTGTTCGGAGTGTAATAGATTTTAAAACCTTTATTTAATATCCTCCAGCATAGATCTATTTCCTCCATATGTGCAAAAAAGGAAGCATCAAATCCATTAAGATCATGATAAACTTCACTTTTAATAGCTAAGCAAGCTCCAGTAGCCCAGAAAATCTCCCTGGTATCCTCGTATTGTCCATAATCTTTTTCTATAACATCAAAAATCCTACCTCTGCAAAAAGGGTAACCCAATAAGTCAATAAATCCACCAGCAGCACCCGCATATTCAAAATAATCCCTGTTGTGGTATGATCTGATTTTCGGCTGGCAAGCTGCTATCTCCACATTATTTTTCAAAATATCCAATAGCGGGACATCCCATCCATAAGTCACTTCAATGTCAGAATTAAGAAGTATGTAATACTTTTCTTGCACCTGATTAAGTGCCTGGTTGTAACCTCCGGCAAAACCAAAATTTTTTGTTAGCTTGATTAGTTTTAAATCAGCATACTCTTGCTCAATAAAACTGACAGATCCATCAGTGGAACAATTATCAGCAATGATAATCCTTGATTGTAGGGTGTTTTTGGTTAAAACCGGAAGAAATTTTTTTAGATAGGTAATTCCGTTATAGTTAAGAATTACAACTGCACATTCCATCAAATACCAGGAATATTAAATCCGGGTATATTTGGCATCAATCCTTCTGTTGAATTTTTTAAATGTTCTTTAGAGGCGTTTTCAGCATTTTCTATGGCATTGTTTACCGCGGCCACAATTAGATCCTGGAGCATCTCCTGGTCTTCGACCTTGATGATTGATGAATCTATCGTTATCCTCTTTAATTCCTTTTTCGCGTTTGCCTCCACCTTTATTAGACCAGCTCCCGCTTCACCGCTTACATCGATGTCTTGTAGTTTTTCCTGGGCTTCTTTAATCTTATCCTGCATCTCTTTAACCTTGCCCATCATTTTCATCATATCCATTGTAGAACTATTTATTGCGCAATAATACAAAAGAAGCGGTTTTAACCACCCAATTATTTCTAGAATCTAGGTAACGCAATTGATACACATAGGTTCCTTCCTGGGCAGGTTCACCATTGAAGTTACCATTCCATCCATCTAATATATTGGTAGAAAAGAAAAGTAACTCCCCCCAACGAGAGAAGATTTTAAAATCTACTTTTTGATTTATTTCATTTGTGCCAAGAACCTTAAAAATATCATTGAGGCCGTCATTGTTAGGAGTGAAAGCTTCTGGTAGAAACAAATAAGTAATCCTTTCGAGTCTGATTATATTTGAAAATGCCATTAACTGATTCCTGTCATTTGATAAAGCCATTATTCTCATATTCAAAGTAGAATCTTTGACTTCTACATTAATCGATTTACCTGATAATACTTTTTCGGAATCAAAAACGCTTCCATCAGGAGATAACTTTTGGAGCCAAAAACTATTGGTGAAGTTTCCCCAACCCACATGATCATTCCATTGGAGATTATGGATATTCCCGCTTAATCTTTCACTTTTTAAGATCATAGGAGAACCAATGGATGAGGTCCCTTCATTATTACAAGTATCAAGTGGCGTAATCCGGTAACGGTATTGGTTTTCCGGTGATACCAAAAAATCTTTGAATTGATCATCAGGTACCGTAGCTATAATCTTGAATGATTGGTCATCAATTGATCTTTCTATTAAATAATCAAAAAGATCAGCGTTTGACAATTCATCCCAGGATAGAATGATTGAGTCAGATTCGATCGTAGCAGTGATATTTTCAATTTTAAACGACCTACCACCAAATTCAAGGCAGGTTGTATCTGAAATTTGTTCAGTTTGTGTACACTGGTCAATGGTCTTGATCTGATAGCAAATAATACCATCTTCAGTACTGATATTATTAATGAGGACCGAGCTTCTATCAGATATTTCGGCTATTCTTTCGAAATTATTCTGCCCAATAGATTGCTCGAGAAAGCTAGTGGTATTTCTTTGACGACTGAAATTAACTTCAATATTTACATTATCGAAACAGTTGTCGATAACATCTATTGAGGAAACAGATGGTTCTAAGAAATTCTCTACAACATTAATTGATTGAGATAATCTTTTGCAGTTATTACTAATTAGCGGATCAGAGAATCTCCCCTGTACACTCACAATTTCCTGGCCCTGGGATTCAAAGTTTAATGTTTCTACCAGGTTAGGTTGCGACAATGTCAAAGTATCCAACCTGGTAAATACGGTGTAGGAATCATAGGAAGTATCTGTTATTTCTATTTGAACCTGATTATTGTTGCATACAAATAGCTCAAAATCAGGAGAAAAGTTTTCTAATACTTCGATAGTGAGGGTATCGGACCGGATTTCAAGTGATTCAGTTAGTTGGATAATTTTAAATATTCCGATGGTGTCCTGATAAACATGGGACTTATCATTAGAGAAGGGGAGTCCTTCCTCAAATCTGTATTGTTTAACAATGCTATCACCAAGATTTTCAAGTTCAATAATATGAACGGTAAAAGGATCACATCCTTTAGTGAATTCAACTGAAAATCTTCCAAGTTGGCTGATTTGTGAAAAAGCACTTATTGATAGTAAGGTTGAAAGGCAGAATATTATAAATCTTAGTCCCACAAACGACATACAGTTACTCAACGAATAGATTCAGGATTTATTAACATAAGCCACAACCGATTCTAAAGCAACTTTTGATTGTTCTCCGTTAACCATATTTTTGATGGTTACAGTTTTATTTTTAAACTCATTATCACCAATGATCCCAACATAGGGGATTTTCCTCCTGTTCGCATAGTTTAGTTGTTTTTTTAGTTTGGAAAACTCTGGATACATTTCAGAAACAATCCCATTATTCCTGAGTAGTTTCAATAGGTTTAATGCATATGCAATGGCTGACTCTTCAATGTTGGTTATTAAAATCTTTGAGGTTACTTCAGTTTCGGAAGGAAAAAGATTCAATTCACTTAGCACATCATAAATTCTGTCCAATCCAAATGAAATGCCTAAACCTGAGATATCTTTTAATCCAAAGACACCAGTTAGATCATCGTAACGACCACCAGCTGTTATTGTGCCCACCTCTACATTGGTGGGCTTAACCTCCAGTATAGAACCTGTATAATAACTTAAACCCCGGGCCAGTGCAATATCTATCCTTATTTTTTCAATATCCATTTCTGAGCATATATCATAAATATATTCCAATTGTTTTAGCCCGTTAAGCCCCGCTTCACTTTTTTGAAGGTATTGATTCATAACTTGAAAAATCTCCTCATTATTCAAATCCTTAGAAATCAATTCATAAATATCATCGGTCGATTTCTTACTAAAATTTTTATTTTGCAGTTCTTCTATAACTTTTTCAGGCCCAATTTTATCCAATTTATCCAGGGCAATGGCAAGAGAACCCTCCTGGTCAGGTTGGCCAACCACCTCACTAATCCCTTTCAAAATTTTTCGATGGTTTATGCAGATGGTGTATTCTTTTAGACCTAAAGCATCATATACCTCAGTGATTATGGACAAAACTTCTATTTCATTCAGTAAACTATCGGAACCAATGATATCCACATCACACTGATAAAACTCCCTGTACCTTCCTTTTTGGGGGCGATCCGCTCTCCATACAGGCTGAATTTGATACCTTTTAAAAGGGAAAATGATCTCATTTTTGTTCATGGCTACGAACCGTGCGAATGGAACTGTGAGGTCGTAGCGCAGGCCTTTTTCAGCTATTTTTTCACTAATAGCCATAGACCCGTTTTTATAATCCTCAGCATTGGTTTTGGATAGGAAATCCCCGGAGTTGAGTATTTTAAAAATGAGTTTATCGCCTTCATCACCGTATTTTCCAAGCAATACCGATAAATTTTCAAGACTGGGAGTTTCAATGTTTTGAAAGCCATGGTTTTCAAATACAGTCTTAATTTTAGAAAGGATATAATTACGCTTCTTCATTTCGAGGGGGCCAAAATCCCTGGTGCCTCTTGGAAGGGAAGGTTTGTTCATGTATTTCTATTTTTTGATAAAGTAAAACCTTATCAAAAAGAATTAAAAATTATTTTTTACCTTCGCACTTCTAAAAAATTACAATGAAAACCAGACTAGAAAGAAAAGGGAAAAGAAACAAATCAGTTGCGAAAACCCGCATCAAAAAGATTAAGCATCTTTCTTCGCAGCCTGTTATAAAAAATGTTGATGTTGATAAGATCAAGGAAGATTTTAAAAAGGATTCTGCTGAATAGTTGAACTAAATATAACCAACAATTCTATAGGCAATTATACCCAGCATTTCTTTGAGGATAATATCCCACATCTGTAGAGCATGGGTACCTGGCCTGATCGAATAAAACCAATGAATATTTGATGCATACTGAGCGTCCACACTGAATGGTATGGGATTCATTCCCTGAGATTTAAAACATAGCAGTGATCTTCTCATGTGAAATGCCGAGGTAATGAGTAGATATGAGGTAATACTTTCGTCCTGTTTTAATATTTGTGCTGTGAATTTTGCATTTTCATAGGTATTTCGTGATTCTGATTCCAGGATGATATCCGACGCGTCTACCCCATATTGAACTGCCACTTTTTTTAACAGGATTCCTTCTTTAGCAAAAGGATTGATAATGGATCCGGTGCCTCCGGTAATGAGTATTTTCTCTATAAATCCCATTTTGTAAAGGTCAATAGCTTTCAGCAACCGGTCAGGTGAATCGGGAAAATGAACCCTGTCTGCCGGCAGCTTCTTAGGGTCAGTAATCCCAGTTAAGACTATTCCTACATCATATTTATTCAGGGATTTATACTTTACCTGGGGTATTTCCCAGACACCATATAAAGTATTGATGATATATGGATTTGTATAAAAAATTAAAAGTATCAACGCGGCTATTCCACATAACTTAGCTTTTCTTTTTTTAAGTACCAGAGATAGTAACAGCAGGATGAATAACTGACTGACAGGCATTATTGTCCAAGTCAGTATTTTTGACAAAAAATTAAACATCTACCTTTTAAACCCGGTAAGTATTTTCTTTAACACATCATAATATAAAAATATAATAAGCACAAAACTCATACTCCATATAACCAGGATATTGAAATAAAAAGTGTCAAAATAGGCACCAAAAAATTGCTTTTGCGGTACATAGAATTGTTCTCTAAAGTCAAAAATGTTTTCTGGAAATTGTGGGTCCATATAAATTGGATAGATCTTTTGAATAAGCTCATTGTCCCGCTCAATCAATCTTAGTTCGGTGGAAGTGTTTTTTACAATAGAACTTAATCTTTCGTTTTCATAGGTGTTACGTAATTGGATGAGTGTCTCTCTTCCTTTTTCAGTCTCTGTATATTCTGATAACACTTCGGATTTCAGCCTGTCGGCTTTTTTATATTTGTTATTATAGAATTTCCTGAGGTTGCCTAAAAACTGTTTGGTTTGATTGTACAATACATCATTGAATTCATCTTTCGTAAGCTTGTCTACCTGGGGAAACTTATCTTTACCGATAGCTATTAATTCTTTATTGATTTCATTTCTCAAGATAGCCAGATTATTTTCAATTCTTTTTTGATTAGTTGATTCCGAACCAATATTTCGATGGAGATAATCAAGGGCAGCATCCAGTCTTGGAAGGTGATAAACGGTTTTATATTCTGAATTTGCCATTATTTTATCGTGAGGATAAATTTTATCTTCATACGCATTGTCTCTGAATTGAGTAACACATAATGATTCAAAAGCCCATCTGGATGCCATAAGCTCACCAATAAACGGCACCTTGTCTACTGCACTAATTGTTTCATTTAGCTTATCAAAGTTTACTACAACACCACTCAACAATAATTGCGGAATAACTAAAAGAGGAATAAGGATGTAAACAGTAACCGCTGATTTGAAAGAGGCTGATATATTCAGGCCGAGGGTATTTGCAAAACAAGATATGCTAAACAATACCAGCCACATCTCAAGGGTCATACCTTTTATCTCAAGTATAATAGCTCCTATTATGACATAAGTTAATGTTTGAATCGCTGACAAAGTAAATAAAATGATCAGTTTACTTATGATATAACTGAATTTGCTCAGGTTTAGAAACGCTTCCCGTTTCTTAATTTTTTTATCCTTCAAAATCTCTTCAGCACTAACTGTTAACCCCATAAACAGCGCAACTATTACACTCATAAAAAAGAATACCGGAATGTTCAAATTTTCTTTGAAGGTATAAAATTCCTTATCAGCAGGGGTGTACCTGACAATGAATGCCAGAATGAAAGCCAGGACAGGAGCTTCTAAGAAGTTAATGTAAAGATATTGACGGTTATTGAGTTTGGACAGAACATCCCTAATGGTAAATATTGGGATTTGTTTAAATCTGTTGGGGATATTAAGCGTTTTCTTCGGTGCAGTACTGAATTCTTTTTTTTGAGGAATCTTAATTCGCTCTTTAAAAGCCGTGTACCACTCGTAAGGTGATATTTTTCGTTGTTTGGTTACATGCCCATACTCATTGACGACTTTCGCTTCAATTATATTGAAGATTTGCTCTGGGTTATCATTCGTACGTTTATCTACAATTTTTACAATCCCTCTGAAATAATCGATGGCATTAACAGGATTACCGTAGTAAATCTGGTACCCTCCAACGTCCAGGATGACCAGCTTGTCAAACATCCTGAAAATATCCTCTGATGGTTGATGTATCACCGAAAATATTAACTTTCCTTTAAGCGTCAGTTCACGAAGCAGGTCCATGATATTTTCTGAGTCGCTTGAGGACAGACCGCTGGTAGGCTCATCAACAAACAGCACTGCGGGTTCCCGCAATAGCTCCAGTCCAATATTTAGTCTTTTTCTTTGGCCTCCACTGATCACTTTTTCTAAAGGGTTTCCAACCTTTAAGCTTTTTATTTCAATTAGTCCGAGTGACTCTAAGGTTTTAACGATCAGCCTGTCTAATTCCTGATCACTTTTATCCTTAAAACATAGTTTTGCAGCAAAGTATAAGTTTTGATAAACCGTCAGGTCTTCGATCAAAAGATCATCCTGAGGAACAAAACCTATCACTCCTTCTATATTTTCTTTGCTTTGGTGAATGTCAATCCCATTTATTCTTACACTTCCTTCACTGGGGGCGTCAATTCCATTTAGAACGTTTAATAGGGTAGATTTACCGGCTCCGCTACCACCCATGATAGCGATTAGTTTACCGGTATGTTCAACGATATTTATATTTCTAAGACCTATATTACCATTGGGGAATTTATAGCTTATATCACTTGCAATAAGGGATATATGCTCTTCAGCATCAACATCACGAAATTCACTGGCAACATCGCTGTAATAGAGTGGTTCAAGGGTAGAGCCCCGTACAGAACTTCCTGAAGAAAAAACTTTAATTCTATTATGCCTTAGTGGGTTTCCATTGAGAATTATTCCTTCTTCACCGATATATTTAATAAAGTAAGTATCCAGCTCTTTTGTATGAAGAATAAAGATTATTCCTTTTAGGTTTTCCCTTGTAATATATTTAGAGGTCTCATTTCGTTCATATTTACCATTATCAACAATGAGAATATTTGAAGAAATCATTTTACTTCTGTCCTGATACAGCACAAATGATTTCAGATGGTCGGTTATTTCTTTAGGTATGTTTATGCTACGGGCAATGAGATAAACCAGCTCATTTTCTCTTTTGGATATTCGGCCATCAGCAATAATTAATTCCAGTAAATCAAGAATTACAACAACTTTCTGCTGTTTTGTTAGCTCTTTGTTGATCTGGTCAGTGATCCTTTTTATTTCTTGTTTCTCATCAAATACAATCGTTGATTGGGAAACAATTACATCAAATAGCGCAAGATATCTTTTGGCTTCCTCAGAATTTAAACTCTCAAGCAAAAACTTTTCGATAGATGCCCTTTCATCAGAAGTAACCTGATCTTCTTTGGCTACAATAGCCAATAACTGGATAATAGCTTTTAGTAATTTTTCGCTCATTTAAATTATTTGAGATATGGCAAGAAAAATCCTAATTTAAACAAAATAAAAAAAGCATTGAAAAAATCTTTCAATGCTTCTGTGCAGGTTTGGTTGGCGAGTGTGTTGCCGTTTAACTTACAATTTCAGTACGGATGCGTTCGACTTCAGTAGTGATATCATCCAGAACACCAGGATCAAGTGTATAATCCCCTGTATTCTCTTCAATTTTTATTTGTACTTCCTGCAAGTCTTGATATAAGATTCTAAGAACGCCTAGCTCAGTAATCATATTAGCTATTACGTCATCTTGTGGCAAATCTTTTAGCATTCCGATTACATCTATAAGTGGTATTTTTTGATCTAAGATGATTTTCACCAATGGCTCTAATATCAAAGTCCGGTTTTCTGAGGATAGATCAGTTGGATATGAATCCACCAGCTGGGTGGAAATATATAAGCCTTCAATATAACTCCCGCATAAAACCAGTCCAGCCATGGTTAATCTGTCACCTGATTCAAGCCTTTGCTCCGCTATTCTGACGGCTTCATTAATCAATACTGACAGGGAGTCTCTGTTGCCGAGGTTTTTTTCGAAACGCTTCATCATGGAAATATCGAAAGCGGATGATATACCAATGGTTTCTGCCAGCTTTTGACATGCTTCCATATATTTCAATGCATCCTGAACCTGTTCATAGGAAGATAAATAACCAGCATCAGTAGCATAAACACCAAGATTTAATGCGGCTTTGTCATTAGTATTTTGATACACTTCAATTTTATCTAATGAATTCAATAGATCAGAGTTGTAATCAGCACCTACTGCTTCTAATAAAAATGGTACTTCTGAGGGTGGTGGTAATTCATGGATGACTTTGTCAATATCCTGAACTATTTGTTGTTCAGCTTCTGTAAATTCAGATGCTTCTGATGCAGTGCTTTCTTTTTCATCCCCTCCACCTCCTCCTCCACAGGAAAATAAAAATAGTGATAAAACTGTTAAACAAGCAGTCTGTAAATAGTATTTCATATCAGTTTTCATCTTGGTTTACGGTTGGTTTTGTTTGAATCCAATACCCAAGTTTAACATAATTTTGCTTTTGAGGAAAATTTTATCTCAACAATTTATGCAGTTTGATCAAGTAATATAAAAACAATGAGTGGAATATCAGAAAAGAATCTAATCGTAGGTAAGAAATACTGTATCGTTAATTATGGCGAAACCAGACATTTTGTGGTGTTGGATAAACTCACAAGTGATTACCTAATTCAGGATGTACTTACTATGGAGAAGCAGTATTTTCATGAGTTCATTCAGTATGGAAAAGGAGATGACTTTCATATTTCAGAATACGAGTAGCCTCAGTTTTTTAAATTAGTATACTTCTGTATATACACTTTAAAACATTATATTATTTTATATTAGATATTAAAAATAAGATAATATTTTGATTATAGCCATTTTATACAAACAGTTATTGAATTTTTTTCAATAACTGTTCATGAAAGTATAAGCATATTGATAAATCCACATTTGATAGATGATTATTATGCAAAAAGTGAAAACATTACGACATTTAATTAAATATTAGTTAAAAAAATAACCATAAAATATATAAATATTAATTTTGTCGCTTGTAAAGGTTGTTTTTTACACCACAATTCTTTTTCTGTAAAAAAAATGATTATGAAATTTACAAGTAATGAAGAAACCAGTTTAGCACCTGAAGTATTAGATACTTCTACAAGTGCTGTTGATTCTGGAGCATTAACTGAAACAGCTAATGCTTCGGTTCTAGAAGTTGCAGAATTAAATGCAATGATTGGAGACGCGGTATTCACTGCCAATAATGTTTGGATGATGTTGGCAACTGCCTTAGTGTTCATCATGCATTTAGGATTTGCCGGAGTTGAAGCAGGATTTGGACAGTCTAAAAATACTGTAAATATTCTCTTCAAGAATACACTGACGCCAGTATTGGGTATTATCACCTATTATATTATTGGTTTTAATTTGATGTATCCCGGATTCGAAACACCGGGATGGTTTGGATTTGGAGGCTTTTTCTTGAATTTACCCGAAAATGGTAACTCCGTTGAATATGCAGGCGGAGGATATACTTACTGGACCGATTTTCTTTTCCAGGCAATGTTCGCTGCCACTGCTGCTACTATTGTGTCCGGGGCTGTGGCTGAAAGAATAAAGATCAATGCGTATCTGTTATTTACCTTACTGTTCGTTGGAATTGTATATCCAATTATTGGAAGCTGGAAGTGGGGCGGAGGTGCATTGGACGCTATGGGATTCTATGATTTTGCCGGCTCAACTTTGGTACATTCAGTTGGCGGATGGGGGGCGCTTGCAGGTATCATTGTGCTTGGTCCTCGGATTGGTAAATATGCAAATGGAAAAATTAATGATAAGCCGGGCTCAAGTGTTCCACTATCTGTAATAGGTGTATTTCTTTTATGGCTAGGATGGTTTGGTTTTAATGGTGGGTCCGTTTTATCCGGAGATCCGGCCGCTACATCTTTTGTATTGGTTACTACTTCCCTTGCTGCCTGCACTGGTGCATTGGGAGGATTTCTGGGAGGGTACCTCGTGTTTAAAAGGCTCGACCTGGGTATGGTTCTCAATGGTATATTGGCAGGTTTAGTTGGTATCACCGCAGGTGCAGATGTAATTAGTCCATCAGAGTCATTATTGGTAGGACTAATAGCCGGTGTACTAGTGGTTTTTTCAGCCGTAATTTTAGACCGATTAAAGTTAGATGATGTTGTTGGGGCGGTATCCGTACACCTGACCTGTGGTATATGGGGAACTTTAGCAGTAGGAATATTTGGAGCTGGCAAAGCATTTTTACCTCAACTAATTGGCGTTCTAATATGTGGTGCCTTAGCTTTCAGTGCAGCTTTTTTAATATTTACTGCTTTGAAGCATACCATCGGTATCAGGGTGAGTGAAGAACATGAAACATCCGGACTGGATAGTCATGAACATGGTATAAGAGGGTATACAATAACATATGAATAAAAAAAGCCAGGCAATTAAGTCCGTCAACTTATTGCCATGGCTCTAAATCAAAAATCTGTCAAACAAATTTTTAAATCTCACTACAAATTTATTATGAAATTAATTTACACAATTCTTTTTTTACTGTTATTCCTCTCAAAATCCTTTCTTTCCCAGGCACAAGAAGAGGAAGCTGAATCTGAATTAATATTGTCGGGGTCTGTGGATGCATATTTTCGTCAAAACCTTAGTACTGAAAATGAACCGCAGGATGGTAATTCCCTACTAACTGTGCCGGCAACTTCTTTTGCCGATAAGCCAGGCTTTGCCTTGGGTATGATTAACCTTATCGCAGAATATAGTAAGGGAAATACAGGCATGGTAGCTGACCTGGTATTTGGTCAAAGAGGTGCTGACGCAGTGTTCTTGTCGGGAGCAATCAACAATATAGTAAACCAATTGTATGTTTTCTGGGATGTTTCAGATAATGTCACATTAACACTTGGAAACTTCAATACTTATTTGGGCTATGAGGTGATTTCACCAACAGGAAATTATAATTATTCCACATCCTATATGTTTACCAATGGGCCATTTAGTCATACCGGTATTAAAGCAGATATAGCACTTTCTGATAATTTCAGCTTAATGTTGTCCTTGATGAACCCGACTGACCAAACAGATTTTAATTTTGGTGATTCTTATGTTGGTGGCCTGCAACTTGGCTATGAAAATGATGCAGGAGGATTATGGCTAAACGTCAGACTTGGTGATGAGGATGGCTCAATTGATCCAGATAAAGATCCTAGTGGCACATCCTCCGGAGGTGTTTTATTTCAAACGGATATCACAACTGGCTGGGACTTGTCTGATAGTTTTTATCTTGGATTTAATGGCACAATCCTATCTCAAGATCCTGGTGTTACTATAATTAATGGATCGGAAGAAGATATTGATGGGGATAACACCGGATTTGCGGGCTCTGCTATATATCTGCAGAATGCTTTCAGTGACAGGTTTGGGCTGGGGCTAAGGTATGAGTATTTTACTGTAATTAATGGAGATGATGCAGTTGACAACCCAAATTTCAATGCTTTCACACTATCCGGCAATTATAAGGTTCAAAACCTAACCATCATTCCGGAATTTCGTGTAGATCTGTCAAACGAAGATGTTTTTGCAGACAGTGATTTTAACCCAACCGGATCTTTATCTTCGTTTTTAATAGCCGCAGTTTACGAATTTTAATTTTGATTTTAGGGTAAATAATATTTGAGATTTTATTAATATTTCTCAACTTAACAACAAGGTTCATCGATAATTATAATGGATCTTGTTGTTAATTTACCCAAAATGATCAATTTTATAATACCTCAATTATTTCTTATCCTGGTTCTATTTGGTAACGTTTTGAAAGCTCAATGTTCATTTAATATTGATACTACAATACAGTTTCAATCACATGAGATTCCTGACCCATCCGGGATGCTCAGAAATATAGCCAGAGAATTACAACCAGTGAGAAAATATGAAAATAAGGTTGGTGAACGATATATTTTAAATTCATCTATGAAAGTGTATGAGCAGGGCCTACTAACACCAAAACCATTTGCCAGGATCCGATATGAGATGCATCTGCAGGAAAATAATGGCATGATTATTTTTTCGATAAGAAATTTCACTTTTAAGGAGATAAGAAGAGATCGATATGGACGCCACACAGAAAAAGGTGGAAAGCCAATTCCGTTAATTCAAAAAGTTGATGATGTAAATGATAAAAGGTTAAATATTATTTGTGAAGAAATCTTACTTATGATTGAAGAAAGCGCTGATTTGTTGCAAAAATATGACTCAAAAATCAGCTATATGGACAGCTCGGCAACAAGATAATTATTCAATATCCCCGCTGCCTGAAAGTAATATTGCTACATTTCTTGTTGAAGGCACACCAGCCAGAACTAGTGTTATGATTGACATAATTGGTACTGAAATGACCATGCCAAGAACACCCCAGAGGGTTCCCCAGAAAGATAAAGCAAGTATCACAACCAGTGGGCTTAGATTCAGGCTTTTACCCATAACCCTGGGTTCAATATAGTTTCCAACCAGAAGTTGTACTGCTTCTACACTTACCAAAACGTAAACAAAAGGCCAGATAGAAGCATATTGAAATACCGCAAAAAAGGCTGGAAGTAACGTAGCTATTAAAGATCCTATATAAGGTATATAATTAAATAAGAAGATGATAAATGCCCATAAAAAAGGGAAATCAATCTCCAAAAAGAATAAAACTATATAACTTAAAAATCCCGTCAAAAGGCTAATAAGTGTTTTAATAGATAGGTACCTATTAATGGAATGATTAATCCTGTCCAGCATACGGGTTACCTCTTCATATCGCCTTTGAGTAGGGAAAATAGCTTTAAGCTTATAGTAAAAAATACTCTCTTCAATAAGCAGGAAGACGAGATAAATTACGATCAAAACAAAGTTGCCCAGTAAAGAAGTTAATGAGCTTACCAGTCCTGATATATATGATTCCAGCTTAAGGGTTTGTATGGCCTCATTTATTCTTTCTGAAAGATCAGAAAGACCGGATAGTTCCTCGATAGAGTTATAGAAAAATTGTAGGTTTTTCTCATACTCTGGCATCTTTCTTATGATCAACTCAACATTGTATGAAAGAAACTCTTCTACTAAGCCTAACATGGATAGAATAAATATAAAAGATAGGGTTCCTCTAAGCCACTTGGGAATAGGTTTCTTACCAATCTTTATCCTGCCGATCAATGCCCTTAGATCAATTATTAAAAACCAAACGACTAATGCAAGAATAAAGGGCTGCAGTAAACCTCTGAAGTAAATCAGGAAAACGATTATACAACTTATAATGATAAACCAATAAGCAACTCTTGATAACCCTGATTTTGGATTTGTTATGTCTTCCATAGGCTAAATTTAGTGGATATCATAAAGACATAACGGTACCATGCTAATAAATGAGCCTATTTATTGTAGTTGACTTCAGAACAAAGACCCAATGCATTGAACCTGAGCTCTAATGCTGTAGCTGAATCACAGCTTACATCATAATAGAAAAACTTCTGATTTCTTTTATATAATTCATGCCTATTGGATTTACCCAATAAATCTGTGACTTTATTTTGGTTCAGGCCTAGTATTTTATCTTGTTGGTCTAAAATATTCTCTATTTGCTGTTGTCTGTATCCTTCACAACCTTGCCTGTCATTTTTCCATCTTTCTATATTAAACCCATTCAATTCGACATTTTCTTTGCTGCATCCCATAAAAATGAATAGCATTATCAAACCTTTAAATATCTTCATGCTTTTAAAAACTGGTTGTACTTCAAATATTATACTAATATTACATGAGAAAGGCAATTGTTATAGGATTAGTTTTTTCCAGGATCATTTTTGTGATTAGTCTGATACTCGTTTATGCATATTTACCTATAAAAGTTGAACTGATAAGTCTTGATAATCTGAACATTTTGCGCATCGATAAGCAAGATTATTTCTTTTGGCTGTTGGGACTGTTTCTTGCTGTAAATCTGATTTTGTTTGTTTTATCAAAATATATCCTATCGTCTCAAAGCAGTACATTAAGCGCAGGGGAATTGCAATCAAGATTTTATTTTTGGATACTGGGACTATCAGCGATTCTTAATATTTTTTTAGCTCTACTCAATGCTTTCACAGGAATAAATAACAATGCTTCGCACATTGATCCTCAGCGCTATTATTATCTGAATTATATTGGTCCTTTATTAATAGTTGGGTGGTTTTTATTAATCATCCCAATATTTTTTCAGAAGACTAAAACTACTTAAAAATCAGTTGTTTAATCACTGGCATCGAAATTAAAATATTAATATACAGTACGCTTAATTTCATATAATTTATTGGTTCTCAGGTAGTTTATTATTTTATTTGTTAAGATAATGTTAACTAATCGCACTTGAATTAATGCAGAAATCAGCTGTTTATACCGAAGAAAGTATACGTTCTTTAGATTGGAGGGAGCATATCCGCTTGAGGCCTGGAATGTACATAGGTAAGCTGGGCGATGGATCTTCTTATGATGATGGGATCTACGTATTGGTGAAGGAAATCATAGATAATTCTATAGATGAATATATGATGGGGTACGGTAAGCAGATTAATATAAAAGTTACCGACCATACCGTCGAGATAAGGGATTATGGCAGGGGCATTCCTTTAGGTAAAGTTATTGATTGCGTTTCCAAAATAAATACAGGAGGTAAGTACGATAGTGGTGCTTTTCAAAAATCTGTTGGTTTAAATGGCGTAGGTACAAAAGCTGTAAATGCCCTTTCCAGCCGCTTCAAAGTACAGTCATTCCGAGAAGGTAAAACAAAATTGGCAGAGTTTAAATATGGTGAAATTATACTGGACCAGAATGAAACCGATACCGAAGAAAAGAATGGTACGTTGATTAAATTCCAGCCTGATGAGTCTGTTTTTAAACATTTTAGATTTATACCGGAGTACCTGGAAAATCAGATCTGGAATTACGCCTTTCTCAATGCCGGATTAACTCTGAATTTTAATGGCAAAAAGTTCCGATCTGAAAATGGACTTGCTGACCTTTTGGCACGTAAAGCCGATACAGAAAACATCCGCTACCCGATCGTTCATCTGAAAGGTGAAGACATCGAATTAGCCATGACCCATTCCAATCAGTATGGTGAGGAATATTATTCTTTTGTAAATGGTCAAAATACCACGCAGGGAGGAACACACCTCTCAGCATTTAAGGAAGCCATTGTCAGGACCATTAGGGATTTTTATAATAAAAGTTTCGAACCCGCTGATGTCCGGGCAAGCATTATAAGCGCCATCGCTGTCAGGGTGCAGGAACCGGTCTTTGAATCTCAAACAAAAACCAAACTGGGTTCTAACAATATTTCACCGGATGGGCCTACCATGAGAAGTTTTATCAATGACTTTGTAAAAGAAAGTCTTGATAATTACTTACATAGACATCCTGCGGTTGCAGATGCTTTGCTTAAGCGGATACTACAATCTGAAAAGGAGCGAAAGGAAATTGCAGGCATTAAAAAGCTGGCTAATGAACGAGCTAAAAAAGCAAACCTTCACAATAAAAAGCTGAGAGATTGTAAGGTTCATTTTTCTGATAAACGGGGTGATGATCAAATAAAAAACAATACCATGCTGTTTATTACGGAAGGTGACTCAGCCAGCGGGTCCATTACCAAATCACGCGATGTCCAGATCCAGGCAGTTTTTAGCCTAAGAGGAAAGCCATTCAACTGTTTCGGACTTAGCAAGAAGGTTGTGTATGAAAATGAAGAATTCAACCTGCTTCAGCATGCTTTAAATATTGAAGACAGCCTCGATGACATCAGATACAGGAAAATAGTTATTGCTACGGATGCAGATGTGGATGGTATGCATATCCGTTTATTGCTAATGACTTATTTTTTACAGTTTTTCCCCGACCTGGTGAGGAATGGACATCTTTTTATCCTTGAAACCCCGCTTTTTAGGGTCAGAAATAAAAAAGAAACGATTTATTGCTACGATCAAAGTGAAAAAGTGGCGGCAATAAATAAACTTGGTGGTAAACCGGAGATCACCAGATTCAAAGGCTTGGGAGAGATATCACCTGATGAGTTCGGTGAATTTATTGGAGAAAATATACGTTTAGAGCCTGTTATTTTGAATGAAGAAACTAAAATAAAGGACCTCCTGAAATTTTATATGGGCAAGAATACACCAGATAGACAAAGCTTTATCATTGAGAAACTAAAAGTCGAAAAGGACCTGGAAACAGGGGTTTTAGAAAAGCCTGAATAATTACATGTTTTTTAGAAGGATAGGTACAATTTTTTCCAATATATTTTTTGTTTTAATTTCTGTATTCATTGTTGGTAGTGTACTTAAAGTACAATATCTGGCCACCTGGAAGGTTGTAGGCACTGTTATGGAAGACAAAACAGCAGTACCCAATTTATTTGCTGAAGTGGATATTGATGTTGAGGAAATAATTTTCGTTCTGGTATCGGGTGATGTTTTTAAAAGAAAGTATTCCATAGAGTTGCAGGCAAATCATATTGATTTGATTATTAGTGATGATTCAAACCTACATCCACCCGAAATCGATTTTATTGATATTATCTATGTGGAAAATGAAGATATGTTTGTGGAATATTTTGACAGTGATTACAATCATTATAAGGTTAAATTCAATAAAACGCAGGAATAGATATGGCTGACTTTAATGAGGAACAGGAAGCCCGTGATGTCATTCACGTCTCGGGATTGTATGAGGACTGGTTTTTGGATTATGCTTCTTACGTTATCCTTGAAAGGGCTGTGCCATCCATTGAAGATGGATTAAAGCCTGTCCAAAGAAGGATCCTCCACGCCATGAAAGAAATGGATGATGGCAGGTTTAATAAAGTCGCCAACATCATAGGTAGCGCCATGCAGTATCATCCACATGGGGATGCCTCAATCTCTGAAGCTGTTGTGAATCTGGGGCAAAAGGATCTGCTCATTGAAACACAGGGCAACTGGGGTGATGTAAGTACAGGCGACTCTGCCGCAGCCTCCAGGTATATCGAAGCACGATTGTCAAAATTTGCATTGGAAGTACTTTTTAATACCCAGACGACCGAATGGCAACTGGCTTATGATGGCAGAAAGAAAGAGCCGGTAACATTACCGGCTAAGTTCCCGCTATTGCTCGCTCAGGGCGTGGAAGGTATTGCAGTGGGCCTCTCCACCAAAATTCTTCCCCATAATTTCATCGAATTGGTAGATGCCTCAATTGCCTACCTAAAAAGAAAAGATTTTAATCTGTTTCCTGACTTTATCACAGGTGGTAAAATTGATGTTAAAGATTACAATCAGGGGGAAAGAGGAGGAAAGGTCAGGGTGCGGGCTACCATCGAACCCCTGGATAATAAGACGTTAGTGATCACTGACATACCCTTTTCAACCACTACTACAAATCTTATTGACTCCATTGTAAAAGCCAACGATAAAGGTAAGATCAGGATCAAAAAAGTTGTGGATAACACGGCGAAAAATGTGGAAATCGTGGTTCATTTAGCACCGGGACAGTCACCAGACCTTACAACAGATGCGCTATTCGCCTTTACGGATTGTGAATTGTCAATATCCACCAATGCATGCGTAATTATTGATGATAAACCCAGGTTTTTATCAGTAAAGGATATATTAAAATTAAATACTGACAAAACGGTAGACCTGCTAAAACAGGAACTGGAGATCAAAAAAAATGAATTGCAGGAAAAAATACTGTTCTCATCGCTTGAAAAAATTTTTGTAGAAAACCGGATATACCGAGACATCGAGGAATGTGAAACCTGGGAAGCTGTGATTGGTACCATTGATGAAGGGTTGGAGCCATTTAAGCCACAATTTTACAGGGAAATAACCGGTGAAGATATCGTCCGGTTGACCGAAATACGAATCAAAAGAATCTCAAAGTATGATTCTTTCAAGGCTGATGAAGCCATTAAAAGGTTAGAAGCAGAGCTCGAAGATACCAATTATCATTTGGCCCATCTTATAGATTATGCCATCAATTACTACATTAACTTGAAAAAAAAATATGGCAAGGGAAGAGAACGAAAGACAGAAATACAAAACTTTGACAACATCAACGCAACGGTAGTTGCTGCCAACAACCAAAAATTGTATGTGGATCGAAAAGAAGGTTTTGTAGGATATGGACTTAAAAAGGATGAGTTTGTTTCGGAATGTTCAGATATAGACGACATCATCGCTTTCCGTGCAGATGGCAAGTTTCAGGTAGTACGCGTACAGGAGAAAGTATTTGTTGGTAAGGATATTATTCATGTTGGGGTATTTAAAAAAAATGATGAACGGATGGTTTATAACCTGGCATACCTCGATGGCGCATCCGGCCGCACGATGGTAAAAAGGTTCCAGGTTCTGTCCATAACCCGTGACAAGCCCTACGATTTAACCAAAGGCGATAAGAAATCCAAAGTATTATATTTTACCGCCAATCCTAATGGCGAGGCGGAGATTGTCACTGTTTATCTTACACCGGGAGCCAAGGCCCGGAACAAAGTATTTGACTTTGATTTTGCATCGTTGGACATAAAAGGACGATCAGCAGGTGGAAATATCTTAACCAGGTATCCGGTTAGAAAGATCAGGTTAAAATCTGCAGGAACCTCAACATTGGGCGGACTCGATGTCTGGTATGACGAGGTGCTTGGTAGACTAAATAATGAGGAGCGGGGGAAATATCTGGGCAATTTTGATGAAGAAGATCGCATATTAGCTGTTAGCAGTGATGGCACTTATGAATTGACTAACTTTGAATTGACCAATCGTTACGACCCGAAAAAGGTGCTGGAAATCGATAAATTCAATGCGGATGATGTGATCACTGCCATTCATTTTGATGGTGGCAATAAAAATTATTATCTTAAGCGATTCCATATAGAAACTTCCGGATTAAATAAACCTTACCAATTTATCACTGAGCATAAAGGCTCACGCTTGCTCTTTGCTACCAAGGCACCTCATCCTAAAATACAAGTAATCAATAAGAAAAATGAAAAATCAGAACATAACCTGAAAGAAATGATTGATGTGAAGGGCTGGCGTGCCATGGGTAATAAGTTCCCTGTTCAGGTTATCAAAAAGATTGATATAATAAAGGATCTTGATCAAGCTGACAGTTATGAACTGGAACAACTAAAAAATGAGATTAGGGAGGCAGTTGAAAAAGAAAACCACACCGATGAAAATGGACAGGATAAAGATGACCAGTTGGGATTATTTAAGGAGTGAATCATGTTTGTAGTGTTATTAGCAAAATATATTAATTAGTAGCCTTGGGTTATTAGTTTAATTATTCTCAACATTAAATGCATGAAGTTTCATTTAGATACTTTAATTATTTTCTCGGTACTTGCGAAGCCAAACCAATATTACAGTATTTGGGTTAATATCGTGGACCGCGCATGCCTGCCGATGATGTCTGGTTTCTTATTTGGTACTGGACGGTGAAAAATACGAGAGGTTAGAAAGAGGCACTAACCCAGTAATTTCAGCAGGGTGAAAAGTAATGCTGTTTGGGTAACTAAAAATCCCGCCACCCATTTTATGATGTTTTGATTGTCCTTCATTAAAGCACTTTTTGTTTGCTCTATTTTTACATCCAGCTCACGGATTTCTATTTGCAATCCAGCCCTTGTTTGTTCTATTTTCCCTTCCAGGTCAGCCCTTGTTTGTCCCAGGTCTTTCCTGAAGGCAAATTCCATGTTTTTAAGGTCCTGTTTATTGGCCAGTTCGCTTGCCATAATTTTACCGATGGAAGCGGCAATAGCATCTGCTTCTTTTACCGAGATGCCCGCTTCCTGAAGCTCCTTGGATATGCTGAGCGTGTCTATCATAGTTTAATATACAAATTCATTCAAAATTAACGATACTTATCAGGTTAAGATTCTGAAATAAATTCAGTGTTTTGTTCTATTGTCGCACATCAGGCCATGCTGAACTGGTTTCAGTATTTATTATATATAAACATTACAAAAGCAGGACGAATTAAACCCAAATGCTCAAAAAAAAATTATTTTGGATTACCTATTCCTTCCATTCAGTAGTTATGTTGGTCGGCTAATGATAAACCGGCGGAAGCATGTTAATCATTGATTGCTTTGTATCACAGCCTTGTTACGAGACCCGGCCTCGGGGGCCGGGGCCAACACCGGGACTGGGATTGCAGGGGAGCAGGCCTGGCCGGCGGGTGGCCCCCTGAGGGCAGGCTGGTGCAATGGGAAGTGTAACTTATATTGCTGTTGCATTATTTGGGTATTGATTCGCAATGTCCGAAGTATGCTTACAACCTGGTTGACATTAAATTTTTCAGGGTTTTTCCTTTCCTTTAGTAATTGTTAATTAATTTAATAGAAGTAAACAGTAGGTGGAGAAGCTTTAACTATAGCCAGGAATAATGATGAATCTATCGAAGCATCCTTTGTTCTTGTACAGGGAGCATTCAATTCGTCTTCCATTTGAAATTGTTATTCCCACTGAAAACCAGTCAAACCAGCACTTGCCTGGGGAGTATCAGCGGGATGGACTTGAATATGGCATTAGAAATCGTTTTATTAACCAAAAAAAACAGTATAATGATCAAAACTAAAATTTTTACAATATGCCTTATTTTGTGTGTTTATAACCTAAGTGCACAAGAGTGGCAATCCTTATTTAACGGAGAAAATTTAGATGGTTGGGAAAAAAAGGGTGGTTTGGCAAAATATAAGGTGGAAGATGGTGTGATTATAGGTACCGCACAATTAGGGACACCAAATACTTTTTTATGTACTAATAAACGGTATACCGATTTTATCTTTGAGGCGGATGTGCTTCTTCCAAATGACCTTAATTCAGGCATTCAGTTCAGGAGCAATATGAAAGAAAACGGGACACGGGTATTTGGTTATCAATGTGAGGTTGATCCGAGTCAGAGAAAGTGGTCCGGGGGAATATATGATGAACAGCGAAGGGGCTGGTTGTATCCATTAAGCAGAAACCGGAAGGCGCAGGATATTTTTCAGATGGCTAAGTGGAATACCATAAGAATAGAATGTTTTGGTAATGAGATCAATACTTACATAAATGGCCAACATAGCAGCAGGTTGGTTGATGATATGACCGAAGAAGGTTTTTTTGGGCTACAGGTGCACAGCATCGGTAATAAAGATCAGGATGGATATGTTGTGAAATGGAGAAATATCAGGGTACTGACAGAGGATATTGAAAAATATAGAAACATTCCCGATCCAGAAGTGCCCCAAATCAGCTATTTGAAAAACACGCTTACCCAGTGGGAGAGCGATCACGGTTTCCGATTACTGTGGGATGGCAAAACGACCAATGGGTGGAGGGGTGCCAGGCTGGAGGGTTTTCCTGAAACTGGGTGGGTGATCAATGATGGCGTTCTGACCGTACAGGCGACGGATGGCGGTGAGGCCACGGGTCCGGGTGATATTGTAACTACAAAAATGTATAGCGATTTTGAATTAGAGTTGGCGTTTAAAATAACTGAGGGTGCAAACAGCGGCATTAAATATTTTGTCGACCCCGACCTCAATAAAGGTGCTGGTTCAGCCATAGGCTGTGAATACCAAATACTGGACGACCAAAACCATCCGGACGCCGGTCAGGGTGTTATGGGAAACAGAACGGTAAGCGCATTATATGATCTGATTGCTGCAGAAAACCTAACTACAAATGGAAGAGGGAAGCCATTTAAAGGTGTTGCTGTCTGGAACATAGCCAGAATTGTATCCAGAGATGGTATGGTGGAACATTGGTTAAACAATGAGAAGATGGTTGAATATGATAGGTTTTCTCAGATATTCGAGGCTTTAGTAAATTACAGCAAATATCAGAAGTGGGAGAATTTTGGTCGGTGGCCCCAGGGGTCTATTCTTTTACAGGATCATGGCGATGAGGTTAGTTTTAGAAGTATAAAAATCAGGGAGTTATAATTTTTTTAATATGACAAATCGAAGGGAATTTATTATTAAAAGTGCAATAGCTGCAGCAGGCAGCTCCATGGCTTTCAAAGCTTCAAGTTACAATCAAATTATAGGAGCCAATGACAGGGTGAATGTATGCTTTATGGGTTTGGGCAGAAGGGTAGGTGGCTATTATCCGGCGCTGGATAAGCCTTATAATAGCCGGTTAGCTTATTTATGTGATGTTAAGCGGAGTCAGATAGATAGTGCTTTAAAAAATCTGAAAAACAAAATCAAATACATTCCAAATCAAACGGATAATATTTCTGAGGTATTATCCGACAAGGATGTAGATGCAATTTTTATTGCCACACCCGATCATTGGCATGCCACGGCAACGGTAATGGCACTGGATGCGGGAAAGCATGTATACGTGGAGAAACCATGTGCTCATAACCCCATGGAAGCCGAAATAATGGTGGCCAGGCAAAAGCAAACCGGTAAGGTTGTACAGATGGGTAACCAACAACGTTCTTCTGATCATACTATTGAAATAATTAATGATATCCATAAAGGTGTTATAGGCAAACCCTACAAAGCATTAGCATTTTACAGCAATAGAAGGGGAGAGGTGCCTAAGCAGGTAAAACAGGAACCACCATCCGATTTGAACTGGGATTTATTTCAGGGCCCAGCCCCCCGGCAGGAGTATACGCATAATACCTGGGATTATAACTGGCATTGGTACGGATGGAAATGGGGAACAGCAGAGACCGGAAATAATGCCATTCATGAATTAGATATCGGAAGGTGGGCATTGCAGGTTGATTACCCTGAGCATGTGTTAGTGGACGCTGCCAAGCTTCATTTTGTAGATGACGGTTGGGAAATGTATGATACTATGTATGCGACGTTTAAGTTTGCTGACAATAAGGAAATACATTGGGACGGAAAGAGCAGAAATGGTTTCAAGACCTATGGTGCCGGTAGAGGTACTATAATCTATGGCACAGAAGGGAGTGTTTTTGTCAACCGTGAATCCTACAAGCTTTATGATAGAAATGGTGAATTAGTGAAAGAAAGTGCTAAAACTGACGAAAGTGGTACGGCACTTGGTGGAGGTGGTGATACATCCACCAAACACATCTCAAATTTCTTTGAGGCCATCAGGGGAAAAGAAAAATTAAGTGCTCCGATCCAGGACGGGGCCATCAGCAATCATATGGCATTATTAGCCAATATATCATACAGAACAGGGAAACCATTCGATGTGAATGTCCAAAACGGCAAAGCTTATGATCGTGAGGCTATGGCTTTATGGTGCAGGGAATATGAGCCCGGGTGGGAGATAACTTTATAATGTATAAAAGATTTCCGCTTACAATACATTTATATTTAGTGTTATAAGTAAAGTGTATTACCCACTCTAATGATCTTTGATGAGACATGAACAGATAAATTTAGGTCTTGAACCCTATGATGGGGAATGGAATAAATTGAAAGCGGGACACTTACTTAGGAGGGTTCTTTTTGGTCCCACGATTAAAGAAATTAATTATTCAATAGATTTAGGGCTATCTAAAACGCTGAGTAAATTGGTTTATGAAGTTCCTCCAAAAATTTCACCGCCCATTAACTACTATTTTGAAAATGATCCAAATACTCCAATAGGTGAACCCTGGATAAATAAAAAATATAGTAGTGATTTTGTCAGAAGAAACTGTCTGAAGGTATGGATGATTGATAATTTTTTGAACCAGAAATTTAGCATTCAGCAGAAGATTACACTTTTTTGGATGAATCACTTTGCTGTTCAGGCATCCATAGTTAAAGACGCCAGGGGTGTTTACGAATTGATTGATTTATTCCAAAGAGCCGGTCTTGGAAATATCAAATCCCTGCTAAGAAAGGTAACAGTTAGTCAAGCTATGTTAATATACCTGAATGGAAATACTAATGTAGCCGAAGCTCCTAATGAAAATTATGCACGGGAATTGTTTGAACTTTATACCATAGGAAAGGGGCCGCTAAAAGGTAAAGAAGATTACACGAATTTCACTGAACGTGATATTCAAGAAGCCGCAAAAGTGCTTTCTGGTTACATAACTAAAAAGAATCCAAAAAAAGCTGTAAAATATATTTCAAGAAATCATTTTAAAGGGGAAAAGTCTTTTTCCTATATCTATGATTATGCAGTAATTGAAAATAATGAAGAAAAGGAATATGAACTTCTCATCGACATGATTTTCAATAAAGAAGAAACTGCTAAACATATATGTCGAAAAATATACCGGTGGTTCGTTTATTATAAGATTGATGATAATGTAGAGAGATATATTATTACTAAACTTTCAAAGATTCTGATAACGAATAATTATGAAATCAAACCTGTTTTAAAAACACTTTTAAACAGTGAGCATTTTTTTGATTCGCAATTTATGGGTGCTCAGATAAAGTCACCTGTTGACTTTACTGTAGGATTTTTAAGACAGCTGCAGGTAGAATTTCCCGTTATCATGAATGATAAATCTTCTTATGAATTAAAAATTGAGATCTACAGAAGCTTATTTAGACAAAACCAGGATATACTTGATCCTCCTGATGTGGCAGGATGGAGGGCATATTATCAGGAACCAATTTATTACAGATATTGGATGTCTCCTTCTACCTTATCAGAGCGCGATCGATTTATTAAGAGGGTAATGAGGAAAAATGGGATAACAAAGAAAAGTGTATTTATGAGGATTGACCCTTTGAATGTTCTTGAAGAAATAGAGAATGCTGATGATCCAAAAAAAGTGGTTACAACATTTATTGAATTATTGATTGCATTTCCGCTCTCTTCTATCCAGATAGATGCTATTGAAAAAAAATTTACTGAACTATCATCATCGAAATGGAATAGAACGTACAGGAAATATCTTGAAAACCCATATGATGTTGATAACAAAAACTACATAAAGTCTCGATTAAATGTATTAATTCAAAATATTATCAGGCTTCCACATTTTCAATTATGTTAGAAATTATATTGTATTGAAAAGAAGAAATTTTTTAAAACATACAGCTTTTAGTATACCTCTGTCTTTAAACGGTCTTGGACTATCTGCAAGCAATGTAGAAGATTGGTTATCTTTCTATGAGTTTTCTAAAAATCAGGGAAATATTCTGGTATTGATTCAATTAAATGGCGGAAACGATGGATTAAATACGTTCATTCCAATTGATCAATATGACCAACTCTTTAAAAAAAGGAAAAATATATTGATCCCTGAAAAAAAGTTACTATCTGTTGCTGGCATAGACAAACTTAAGTTTAATCCCAGTTTGATAGAAATGAAGAAGCTATTCGAGGATGGGAAGATGCAAATAATTCAAAATGTAGGATATCCTAATCCGGACAAGTCACATTTCAGATCAAGGGATATATGGACCAGTGCTTCACCAACGGATGAAATGAATAGCACTGGCTGGCTTGGGAAGTATTTAAAGGAAGAACATGAATTCTTTCCGAGTCAATATCCAAATGAAAAATATCCTTATCCACTTGCTATTGCCATTGATTCAAAACTTTCCAGTACCTGCCAGAGCTATAAATCTAATTTTAGTTATGCTTTTAACAATCCCAGGGCCCTCAGAACCTTTGATTTACCATCAGAAGAATCTTTGAATGTACCAAAAAATAGTGCTCAAGGAAGAGAGCTAGCGTTTGTTATTGAGTCTATAAAGAAAGCAAATAACTATGGAGGCATAGTCAAAAAAGCTTTTTTTAAGGGAAATAATTTATCTGAAAAATACAATCAGTCCAATCTTGCAAGGCAATTAAAAACAGTTGCCAGGTTAATATCTGGAGGGTTACAAACAAAAATTTATATCGTTAAACAGGGTGGATTTGATACACATTCATCCCAGGTTGATAAAAAGGATTCATCCAAGGGTGAGCATGCGTTATTGTTGAAGAAATTATCCCAAAGCATTGGTGCTTTTATAGAAGATCTTACTATGTTGGGTCATGATCATAAAGTGCTGGCTATGACATTTTCAGAATTCGGAAGAAGAATAGCCTCTAATGCCAGTTATGGTACAGATCACGGTGAAGCAGCACCAATGATGCTTTTTGGAACCAATGTTAAGCCTATCGTTATAGGAAATAATCCAGCTATTGCTGGCACAGACAAATCTTTGAACGTAAAAATGGAAATAGATTTTCGATCAGTATATGCTTCAGTTTTAGTTGATCTATTTGATGCTGATAAAAATACTATCCGTCAATTATTAAAGTTCAATTTTAGTAATCTAAATCTATTCAAAGGATAAATTTATCCGTGTTGTTACATTAACTAAAAAGATAATTATAAGTGTATTTTTGAGCCTTGCTCTCAAGAAAGATGATAAGCGAAACAAATACTATTTGAATGAGAAAGTTGATTTTGGATTCTATTATGTCTTTAATGGAGGTTGGGTATAAAATTCTTCTTAATTCAGAATTTATGCTTGCTTCAATACTGGCTAATAATAGTAATAGGTTCTTTATTTATATGAGGGGTAAAAGATTGATAATAGATATATCAGATGAAGTTATACTGACTATAGTTTTAAGTTCCATTATTATCGGGTTTGTAGTTGAAAAGTGGAAACGGTATGTAGGATATCTCTGGGTTCTATATTCAGCTTTAAGTGGTTTGATAATTTACATCATAGTATATTATTTCGATTACAGAATGATGTTTTTCTACAAATTTGATAACCTAATGTTATATGGTTTTTCTTTTAAATATCTTCAGGGAGGAATTATATTGTTTTTATCAAATCTTCTTTTGCATTTTATAATAATCTTGAAGCTCCCCAAAAGAAAGCCTTTTTAGATTATTGATATCTATATTATTATATACTTTTTAGTTGGTAGTTATGCATCTGTTCTTGATATACTGGTCATAAAGTTTATATGTTTTCGTATAGTCAATGCCAAACCTGCTGGTTGTTAGTTGACAATTAAAACTCATCTTATCACCATCATTGATAAGATTGAAATCTTCATTTATCAATGGGGATGGATTGCAATTAATTGGATTGGAAAAGTCTTTCAATCGGTTACTGACAATTCTATTCAGTTCAGATTGTATCTCGCCTGGAAGGTTTTCTGATTTTATTTTGTGGCTGAGTTTATCAATAGATATGTATTCCAGATCTCTGCCAATGACTTTGCCATTACGTATGATGGAATCTGAATCCAGTACAAATTCATTTCTGAAGAATGTATGGACATTAGCGACTTTAACGAAACCTGTTTGATTATTAAAATCTAATTCACTGTAATTATCCTTTAATTTATTCTCTGATGTTAAAAATGAATCAATAGGCCATTCCCGCTTATCATACCAAATCTCATGTTTCTGATATTCATAACCTTCAATAATATCACCTTTTTCACTTTTTTCTGTCATACATCTTGCATACATTATAACTGATGTAGCCAGGTAATGAAACCCGTTTCTTTCCCTGAAAAAAGGAAGTTTATAGGTTTCATCGAGTTCCCACCGGCCTTGATATTTATAACATGGAAAGTCACAATCATTAGGCAAGTCATCCAACTTAATGTAAGGATCTATAAATGAGGATTCGAAAGACCACCTCAGCGTATGATCTCTACTCAGGGCTATATTTGAATCGTTTGATTGGTCATCAATATTCTGCCTTAGCTTGAAAGAATACAGAATAATTATGATGATTAAGAGCATGATTGATGTCAAAAGCCATATGGGATTGGCTTTCCAATTACCTGGCTTTTCTACCTGCTTCAGTTTTTTCTCGAGTCTCTCAATTTGAAGTATTCTATCTACATTTTGGGTAGCTCTTTGGTATTCACCTTCTGTAGCTGTTTGGTTGATAAGTCTTGAAAATTGAGCATCAGAATATCCAAGTTCACGTGCTATTTTAGAGTTATTGGACCGATCAAAACGTTTTTGACCTGAATCAAACTTCCCGAAGAGCTTTTCCAGCTTAGACACAAACTCGCTATATGATCCACTTACATCCATCTGTATAAGACATCAAAAATATTATACTTCAATATAACATTTTTAAAATTCTTTGAAAGTCGATAAAATTCAATAAAAATTCTTAAAAATGAGGATTTTGCAAAATATAAATATAGAATTGATAAATTTATAATTAACATATATTTTGAGAACTAAAATTACGAAATATATAATTGCATTAATGATAAAATAAAAGATACATTATGAATAAAGCGTTACGATCGGTCTTTTTCTTAATATTAATTACAACAAGTATTGTCAGTGAATTAAAGGCACAACAGGTTGTTAAAGGAACGATAAAAGATAATAATGGAGAGCCTTTAATAGGGGCAACCATTTTGGAGGTTGGTACAACAAATGGTGTAATCTCAGATATTAATGGAAACTACAGCATTAGTGTTGAAGAGAATGCACAATTAAGTGTAACCTTTGTGGGTTTTATCAGTCAGGTGATAGATGTCAGCAACCGATCAGTTATAGATATCACCCTCGAAATAGATGCAGAGGAGCTAGAGGAGGTTGTTGTAACAGCACTTGGATTTAAAGCCAATAAGGATAATGTTGGTTATGCCAATTCCCAGTTGAAAACTGATGACATTGTAAAAGCAGCTGAACCTAATTTACTCAACGCAATATCAGGAAAAGCAACCGGCGTAACCATCTCCAGAAACTCAGGAGACCCTGGAGCTGGATCATATATCCAGATAAGGGGAGTTTCAACATTAACCGGCGGTAGTCAACCCCTGATTGTTGTCGATGGCGTACCCATCAGCAATGATAATTTCGGTACAGGACAAATAGCCCAGCAATCTAGATTAAATGACATCAATCCTAATGACATTGAAAACATTAGTGTTTTAAAAGGGGCTTCCGCTGCCGCACTTTGGGGCACATCTGCTATGAATGGTGCCATCGTGATCACCACAAAAAGTGGAAAATATAATCAGAAGCTTCAGGTTTCGGTTAAGTCCACTTATTCAATTGATAGAGTAAGTCGTAAATACCCCTTACAGGATAAATTTGGCCAGGGAAATAATGGTGTCTATGACCCGGTGCAAAGGGATTCCTGGGGCGATAAAATAGCAAACCGATCTGGAGGTCAGGATGAGTTTGATACATCCGGAGAGTTTTTTGTGGATCAGAACGGCGATGTTTATTATCCGGTCATCAGTAAAAATTCTCAGGAAACTTTCTTAGATGAAAATTTTGATCAGGTATTCCAAAACGGCCATTTCTGGGAAAATAACGTGAGCCTAACCGCAGGGAATGAGACTGGTAATGTTTTCTTTAGTATTAGTAACCTTGATCAGCAGGGAATCATTAAAGACAATTCTGACTACAATCGGACCACAGCAAGATTTAATGGTGAGCAACTCTTAAATGATGATTTTGTATTAAACGTCAATATTAATTACACAAGAACAACTTCAAATAGAATTAGACGAGGGGCTCAATCATCAGGGCTATACCTTGGGTTGACCAGAACGCCCCCGGATTTTAATAACATAGGATATCGAGGCAATTACTTCCCGGGGCCTGATGCATCTCCCGAAGAAAACCGTCATAGATCTTACAGAAATCATCTGGGTAGTGGCAATGCCGGCTACAACAATCCAATTTGGACTACTAAAGAACAAGAGGATTTAGCCATTGTGGACAGGTTCATTAACAATTTTAAACTGACCTACTCGGTCACTGATTGGATAGATGTTATTGGGCGGGTTGGATTGGATTCATACAGCGAACAAAAAGATCAGTTTTTTACTCCAGGCTCGGCAGCAGGTGGTTTCAGGACTGGATTGTTTGAAACATTGCTTCGTAAAAATTCTATCCTGAATACTGACCTAATTGTAAAAGGGAACAGATCAATTAGCAGCAACTTCGATTTAACCATGTTGGTAGGATTTAATTACAATCAAAGCAAAAGGTATACTACACAAAATGAAATAATCAATTTTATCCAGTTTGCAGACGTGGAAACAGGCGCGAGGGATTTAAATAATGCGCTACCTGAGAATCGTACAGCTTCAGCTAATACTACTGAAAGCAGAAAGTCTGCAGTCTATACTGAGGTTACCTTACAAGCTTATCAGAATTTGTTTATAACCGGTTCATTAAGGGGGGAAGTATCATCTACATTTGGAGATCAGGCCGATCCATCATTCTGGTTTCCATCCATTACCGGTGCCTGGCAATTCCACGAGCTGGTAGATATAAATTTTTTATCATTTGCTAAGTTAAGGGCTTCTTACGGGGAAGTAGGTCAGGAGCCCGGTCCGTATAACACCAATAACCGGATCGTTCAGCCTACCTACACCGATGCGCTTGGTGGTTCTATCAGCACCGGATTGTTTGGAAATGGAGGGTTCACTGAAAGTATTGCACTGGGTAATCCGTTTTTGGAACCAGAGAGAAAAACTGAAATCGAACTGGGTACTGATTTAAGGTTTATAAACGATCGGTTGTCGTTAAGCTTGACTTATTATGATAACAGGACGGAGGGGGCTATATTTTTCAGACGGCTGCCAAACACCACAGGTTATGACAGAATTGTTGACAATTTTGCTAACGTGGAGAATAAGGGAACAGAAATTGACTTAGGCTTTAAAGTGCTGGACAAGAAGGACTTGACCGTCCAAACAAACCTACTATACTCAAGAAATGAAAATCTTGTGGCAGATTTAAAGGGTGCTGAAGGACAGGATATTGGAGGCTTAAGTGCCGTTTCAAATCGCGTGGTAGAAGGCCAGCCTTTTGGCGTTTTCTTTGGATCAAAAACCAAGAGAGACGAATCAGGAGAGATTGTTTTAGATGAAAATGGATTTCCTGAACAAGATGAAGAACCGGGTGTGATTGGTGACCCGAATCCGGACTGGAGAGGTTCATGGATCACAAATGTTCAATACAAAAATTTTGGATTTTCAATGCTTTTTGAGACTTTTCAGGGAGCAGACATTTATGCCGGGACAAAATCCGCACTGTATGATATTGGCACCTGGGGAGCATCAGCCATTGAGACTACCACCGATCAAAACTTATTAGATTATAATGGAGATGTGATTTTTGCAGGCACAACTTTCAGGGGGGTTGTGCATGATTTTGGTGCCGGGCCAGTGGCACTTACTGAGCCATGGTATCAGGCTGACGGTGGGTTCTTTGGAAGTGGTAATGACGAATTATATGTAGAAGACGGTTCCTGGACAAGATTAAGGCGCATTGAACTTTCTTATACACTTAATAATCAATGGATTAAAAATAAGGGATTTGAGTCAATTCAACTTTCTGCAACAGGAAGAAACCTGGTAATATGGACACCTTTCGAAGGTAATGATCCTGACACTAACCTAAACGGGGTCAGTAATGCACGAGGTATCGAATACTTCAATAATCCGGGTACCAAATCATATGTTTTTTCCATTCAACTCAATTTCTAAAAGATGATGAAGATGAAAATAATAATTGCAAAACTTCTTACAATAATATTTATAACAGGCCTTATAGGATGCCGCGACCTGGTTGATGGAGATGGTGATATCAATATTGATCCCAACAATCCTACCTCTACCGAGTATCAAAGTGTTTTAACCACGGCAGGTGTAGGGCAAATACTTGTGCAAAATGGAATTAACTCCAGAATGGCTGGAATCTTTGCCGGTACACATACAGGCATTGACCGTCAATATGGGGGATTTAATTCCTACACGGTTACCACTAGTGATTTTGATGGACTATGGGATGATGTTTTTATAAATGCATTTAGAAACGCCCGACTTTCCAAAGACCTGGCTGAGGAGCAGGGCATTACTGGTGTTACCATTGGTATAGCACAGGTACTTGAAGCTTTATCAACCGGAACAGCAGCTTCTTTATATGGTGATATCCCTTTTGATGATCTGTCAAAAGTGGAAGTTTCGAATCCAACTTTTGAGGCACAATCAGTTGTATATGACAAAATTCAACTTTTGCTGGATGAAGCAATAGAAAACCTTAACACCGCTACAGGTAGGCCCGTGATCAATTCGGAGATATTTTTTGATGGCGATCCTACGGCATGGATAGAGGTTGCATATACATTAAAGGCAAGATTCTATATGCATACACGGGAGTATGGCCTTGCTTACAGTGCCGCACAAAATGGAATATCCAGTGCTGAAAATTCAATGGTTGCGCCTTTTGGGACAGCTATAGAAGCCTCTAACCTTAATTGGCAACTATTTGAACTGGAAACACAGGGAGATGATATAATCATTTCTGATTTTTTGATTGCGCTGGTTTCCCCTGACTCAACCATTTACAGGGGAAATGTTAAAACTAATGAGTCCGCCAGGTTTAGTTACCTTTTTCAAAATTCTGTCAATGGGTTCCAACTTAATACCTCCGATGACGGTATTGCAGGTCAGACGGTACCAGCACCTATTGTGACTTTCCAGGAAAACTTACTGATCCTGGCAGAAGCAGGCACACGGTCTCAAGGGTTTTCAACGGGCTTAGACCATCTAAACAGTTTTCGCACTTTTATGAACGCTGGTGGTTATTTGACCAATCCAGATGTATCAAACCTTCAATATGACGCTTATGAAGCTATCGATTTTGAAAATGGTGGTATCGAAAATCCAGACGGAATTTCTACTGAAAATGCATTGCTTAGGGAAGTTCTTGAGGAACGTTACATCACCCTACTTAGCCAAATTGAAGTTTTTTGTGATGTTAGAAGAACTTTAGAAGAACGAACAGTAAGAGTGCCGGTATCACCTAATTCAGGTTCATCTCTGCCTGAAAGGTTCCTTTATGCTCAGTCAGAAATTGACAGAAATGAAAATATACCCGGTAACATACCATCATTATTCGATCCGACTGAGGTAAACCAATAATGGTTCTAAACAAAAGAACACATATAGCCATAAGTCTTTTCTATCTGTTGATAGTTGCTACCAATGCACAATCAGCAGATACTTTAAAGGTATTGTTTGTGGGAAACAGTTACACCTATTTTTGGAACCTTTCCCAAACTGTAGAAGAACTATCTAAAAAGCAGGGGATTCCACTCATTGCCAGAAACTCTACAGCCGGGGGTGTTTCTCTTAAGGATCATTGGATAGGCAGGATGAAACTGGAGTCAAGAAAAGTTATTACTGATAGTGACTGGGATGTAGTGGTTTTACAGAATCATAGCAGAAGCGCAATTGACTCGTTGGAAGACTTTATTGATTATGGAAACCGCTTTATTAAACTTGTGAAATCAACTGGTGCAGAACCCGTGCTCTATGAAACCTGGGCAAGGAAGTACAATCCTTTGATGCAAGAAAAAGTTTCAAAAGCTTATAATGACCTTGCAAGGTTAAATGAAATTGAGATTGTGCCAGTTGGTTCCATATGGAAAATGACAAGGGAATTAAGGCCTGGACTACAATTATTTGATCAGGATGGTAGCCATCCTTCACCAATTGGCACATATTTGAATGCCTGTGTGTTTTTTTCATTCTTGAATAAACAAAAGTCATTGGGCCTACCTGAAAGAGTGACCACAGTGGATAAAAATGGAGAAATACTGTATTTATCCATCCAGAGCATAAATGATGCTTCTTTTATTCAAGAGGTTGTTGATAGGTATCTGCAAACAAATTTTAAGTATGATTAAGAAGAGCAAATTACTTCAGATCATCTTGGGCCCTTTGGTTTTTGTAATAATGGAAATCGTTGGGAAGCCTTCTTCAATGAATATGGATGCTTACCATGTACTTGCAGCAACAATATGGATATCAATATGGTGGGTTACAGAGGCTGTTCCAATAGCAGCCACAGCCTTAGTGCCAATAGTTGTTTTTCCACTGACCGGTGCCTTAGATATTACCACAACTACAGCCTCCTTCGGTCATAAATATATTTTTCTCTACTTAGGAGGGTTCATTATAGCTATAGCTATCGAAAAGTGGGATTTACACAGAAGAATAGCATTGAACATCATAAGTATTATTGGATCAAATATTACAAAGATCATACTTGGGTTTATGGTGGCCACAGCCTTCTTATCCATGTGGATATCCAATACAGCAACATCCGTTATGATGTTGCCCATAGGAATGGCGATTGTAAAAGAGTTCGAAAAAGACATGAGTGTAGATATCGGAAAGTTATTTGGCAAGGCACTGATGCTGGCAATAGCTTACAGTGCTTCCATAGGAGGATTTGCCACATTGATCGGTACACCGCCAAACCTTGTTCTTGCAGGAATTCTTGAAGAGATATACGGTGTAAAAATTAGCTTTATGCAATGGATCACCTTTGGGCTCCCGGTGTCTGTGGTCCTGGTTTTTATTTGTTGGAGATATCTCACAAAATCCGCTTTTAAATTTGATAAAGTTGAATTTCCTGGTGGTAGAGAGGAGATTTCCAGGATGCTTCACTCGCTTGGGAAAATTAGTTACGAAGAAAAAGTGGTGTTAATTGTGTTCATTTATACAGCCATTTTATGGATGTTCCGATCAATTTTACAGAAGGCCCTTCCGGGAATTGATGACACCATAATAGCAGTATCATCCGCATTAATCTTGTTTATCCTGCCGGTAAAAGATCGAAGTAAGCGGTTGATAACATGGGAAGATACGGTAAAAGTGCCCTGGGGCATAATTATTCTATTTGGTGGGGGATTAGCAATTGCAAAAGGATTTACGACTACCGGATTGGCAGAATGGATTGCCACACAATTAACACAGTTGAACGGCCTTTATTTGATTTTTTTGATTTTGATATTGGTAGCGGTAGTAAACTTCCTTACAGAGATTACCTCTAATCTGGCTACCACGGCAATGTTATTGCCTGTTCTTGCTCCCATGGCAATGTCTTTTAATCTACATCCATATATGATAATGGTGTCTGTCACTATAGCTGCCTCATGCGCATTTATGCTTCCTGTTGCCACACCACCCAATGCAGTAGTTTTTGGTTCAGGTTACCTGAGAATACCTGATATGATGAGGTCTGGAATTGTTATGAACATTATTTCAATCATATTCATAGCAATCGTGACTTACTTACTTCTTCCAATAATATGGGATTTCAATCCCACACAATTCCCTGAAGCTTTTATTAAGAAATAGCCATGTTTTTACTTCAAACCATATATAAAATGAATATCACGAAAAAGAATATTTTAAAACTATTTACAATAGTCTTTTGCTGTGCTTTACTGACCGCTTGTGATGAGGATGAGCGTATTGATAACGAAACCTTTTCTTCAGACGCGTTTCGCGTCCTTAAAGTAACATCAGATAATTCTACCATATCAAGTGGTGTTTTATTGCCTGCTTTTGAATTATCAATTGATATTGTATTCAATAGGCCGGTGGACCAGGCCGCCATTGCCAGTGGACTTACAGTTTCCAATGGAGCCTCTTTTTCAACATCATATGATGCGTCAGGTTCAATCCTGACGATTGATTTTGATCTATTGGACTATCAGTCCGGCTATGAAATATCACTTCCCGAAGGTGCCTACGGATCATCTGGTGAACAACTATCACAGGATTTCAACTTTGGTTTTATCACTAATGTGTTTGAAGCACCCAGGGTATCAATTTCCATTGAGTCATCAAGTTTGCTTGAGGGGGAATCAACAACCTTAACAGCCACCCTTGATGCACCCTCCACAGAAGATGTTATTATTAATTTTTCTTTTACCGGAACTTCGTTAATTGGTGAAGATTATATTACAGACGCACAGTCCATGCTAATTAGTTCTGGTGAGGTATCAGGATCAGTTAATTTATCTGTAATAGATGATGAACTGGTGGAGGGTGCTGAATTTTTTGAAATATTTATCGTCAGCCTTATAAACGGTGTTGATGAGGGGCAAAGATTATCAGTTGATATTTTAGACAATGATGTGGCTTTAGAATTGGCTCTAAAAGGTATCCTTGCCCTTGAATGGACAACTTCAGGAACCAATGGGGGCAAAGGGTTGCACTTTAAAGCAGTTGAAGACATCACCGATTTAAGTAATTATGCCATAGGCATCGCCAATAATGGTGGAGGCACTGATAGTATAGAGTATAGGTTTCCCGCAATCTCGGTTTCCGCCGGCGATGATATCTTGCTTGCACGGGAGGATGCTACCATTACAAATTATTTTGGAGATTGTTCTGCACAGTTTGAGCACGTCATTCAATCTGATGCAATGAATCAGAATGGTAATGATGCCATAGAATTATATAGTGGTAATACTATAATAGAAACCTATGGGGATGTTGATGTTGATGGGACAGGTCAGCCCTGGGAGTATACTGGCAGCTGGGCTTATAAACTTGGAGGAACTTGGGTTTACGGAGGCGTTGGTTGTGCAGCGGCTTCAACGATTACCCAAGATTCAGATTGTAAATATCCTTTGTGTGCTAATGGTTTGCAATTGCAGGGCCTTATGTCATTCCAAACGGGATCGGATGCTGGCAATAGGGAAAGAGCCATTCACTTAAGAGCTAATAGGGATATTGCGGATATAAGTGTTTATGGTATTGGTATTTCTAATAATGGTGGTGGCTCTGATGGAAGAGAGATGGACCTGCCTGCCATAAGCGTCCGTGAAGGAGATCATATCTTATTTATAAGGGATGCTGATATCGAAACTTTACCAGAATACCTTGGTTCTTGTTTTTCAAAATTTGACCATACGCCACAAGATCCCGGAATTAATTTTAATGGGGATGATGGTGTTGAGCTTTATTTAAATGCCGATGTAATTGAAGTTTATGGAGATGTAGTTGATGATGGTACCGGATTGTTCTGGGAATATACAGGCTCCTGGGCATTTAAGGAGAAAGGGGATATTTGGACTTATGCCGGCGCTGACTGTGCAGCAGGTGCTGAAACCAATGAGTCTTCCGGATGTTCCTACGCTTTTTGTGATGATTAGGTATTCGTAACCGTTCTGCTAGATTTTATACTTGTGGAGCATTTTATTATTAAAAAAGCCGAATTAAAAACCGAAAGAATTTAATAATGGAGGAATGACGTTTAATAAAAGGTTTTTACTGATAACCATTTTAATACTTATCGCAGCAGGCTTTCTGTCTTACCTTGTCCAAACATCAGGAGGAAGCGTGAAGATTTATAGTATAAAAATTCCCACCCAGGATGGACAGTGGGTTTTTGCTGACCTTTTCAAACCAAAATCAGCAACTAAGGAAAATCCGGCGCCATTAATCGTAGTAATACCCGGATTTCAGCGTTCTAAAGAGGCACTATCTAATGTCGCTATCGAGCTTTCTCGGCGCGGGATGGTGGCTGTTTCGATTGATCCTTATGCACAGGGTTTTTCAAGTTCCTCCATGCAAAGAAGGGCGGCAACTTACGAAGGATATGGCATGTTTCCACTGGTTGAATATTTTGCCAGTAATGATGTCCTGAATTATATAGATAAAAATAGGATAGGAGCTACAGGTCATTCGGCTGGTGGAAATGCGGTAATCAAAGGTGCGAGTTATTTTGGTCAGCAAGCTGAAAAAACAGGAAAGCCAAGTAAGCTCCACTCAGTTTACTGTTCGGGTTATGTGCTATCACTATCGAATAAGATCCTCAAACATGCCCGTTCTAACATTGGCGCTGCTTATGCATTTTATGATGAAGGTGCTTACCGAAATGAATTTGGGCATGCCAACATGAAAAGGGCACCGGAGGCACTAAGGCTTATTAATTCAGGTTTTAAGGATAGCTCAGAATTTATTTCTGAAGTGAAAATCGGCCACTATTATGGAGAAGTCGATGACCGCAGCCTAAGGGTCATGTTTAATGAAAAAAATATTCACCCTTTCCAACCTTACATGATTGAGGCTACGGCTAATCAGTTAGCGTTTTTCGAGCATGTGTTTGGAATAAATGGTGGCCTTAGTAGTACAAACCAAATATGGTACTGGAAAGAGATACTGGGTATAATATCAATTATTGCCGGAATGCTTTCTATTGTTCCAATGGGCAGATTATTATTGAGTACACCTTATTTTAATAACTTGGTTAAGGAAATACCTCCCGCACTGCCCAGACCAGGAAAAAAGGGGAAATTTATCTTTTGGGGTTTATTCGTATTGGCAGCACTAATAGCATGTTTTTCTTATATACCAATGGCAGAGTTATCCCAGGATATCTTCGTCAAAGCTTCCACCAGACGGCAGACATGGTTTTTCCCTCAAAGAATGAATAATGCAGTACTTATGTGGGCCATCTTTAACGGTATCATCGGTTTTGTTATTTTCTATCTCACATATAGGTTTTATGGGAAGAATCATGGAATCAGTAACGAAATGTGGGGAACACAAATAAGTAAAAAGGAATTGCTACAAACATTGCTATTAGCAGTAATCATTTTTTCATTTTACTATCTCACCCTTTCCATTATCTATTATTTCTTTCATATAGATTATCGTTTTCTATTTATGGGTGTACGGGTATTCGGTCCAGACAGTGTGATATTGTTGTTGATGTATGCGCCGATGTTTTTTATATTTTTCCTTTCAAACTCCCTCCGCGTAAATGCAGCCATGAGGTTTGAAGGTAAAATAGGGTGGAAAGATATCCTAACCATTGGTTTTGGTAATTCACTGGGTCTAATATTTATTGTGTTTATACAGTATGTCACCTTTGCCATAACCGGTACGGTATACTGGACTGATGGATGGCTTTATGTTAACCTGCTTTTTGCTGTAGTACCCATGATGTTTGTGCTGCCAATTTTCAATCGGTATTTCTTTCTTATGACAGGAAGGATATATCTGGGTCCAATGGTCACATGTCTGATTTTTATCATGATCTTACTCACAAATACTGTGGTGTATATACCATTATAATGTATAATTTAAATAAATAATATAAATAAAGAAATAATTCTCACAAACCTAAAAATATTAGCCCATGAAAAAGAGACAAATACAATTAAGATTGCTTACTGTTTTTATAGGTACTTTATTAATTCCTTTAATAGCCCAGGGTCAAAATGCATTGGAACTGAAAGGACTTATGTCTTTCCAGACCGGTGCTGATGGTGGCAATAGAGAAAGAGGCATTCATTTGATTGCTAATCAGGATATCGCTGACCTGAGTGTTTATGGCATAGGAATAGCCAATAATGGTGGCGGTTCAGATGGTAGAGAGATGGATCTACCGGCAATAAGTGTTTCTGCAGGAGAAGACATATTATTCATCCGGGATTCAGATTCAGCTACCATAGCTAATTATTTTGGTACATGCTTTACTGAGTTTGAGCATAAAGCGGTTGATGGTGGAATAAATTTTAATGGAGACGATGCAGTAGAGCTTTATTTGAATTCAGAAATAATAGAGATCTATGGAGATACCTTGTATACAGATGACACAGTCTTGGCCTGGGATTATACGGGCTCATGGGGTTATAAAATTGATGACGTCTGGACCTACGGTGGAGTAGATTGTTCCGTGGGCTCTACTGCCACCCAGGAGTCGACATGTCCATATCCGCTATGTAATTTCAATCAGGAGGAAGAGGTGCCTGATGGGTTGGCGTTGAAGGGTGTATTTGCATTACGTTGGTCTACAGAACCGGGAGGCAATAGTGGAAAAGCAGTGCATTTAAGAGCTAAAGAAGACATCGCCGACCTAAGTGTGTATGCCATAGGAGTAGCCAATAATGGCGGCGGAACGGATAGTATTGAGTACAGGTTTCCTGCGATAGCCGTTTCAGCCGGGGATGATATCTTATTAGCCAGAGAAGACAGCACACTATCCGCTTACTTTGGTGATTGTGCTGGTGAATT
>DAXETV010000019.1:0-50910 GCA_051155775.1 Cyclobacteriaceae bacterium
CCATCAGGTACTTGTGCAGTAGATCCAGTGGATATTGGGGGAAGGAATATGCTCTTACCCGGAGGACAGAGCGTGAAGAAAATGTCCTGTGGACATTTTTAGCGATGGGCCAGGTTGTAGGTGAGATTACTCCACGAGCTGGAGACTGAGAAGTCAGCCGAGCCCATAGTAGTTGGCAGGACCTGAGTCGATGAGAGATTCGGAGTTCTCACGAACCAATGAAGGGGTGAACGTATTGTGAAGCGAAAATTCGACTAGGAGCCATAGGTAGCCTTGTCAAAGAAGTAGTGGAAAGGATAGTCGGTGTAAAGAGCGGCCATCTATGCTTTACGAACCGCCCAGTACGAGACCCGTATGCTTGGTGGTGTGAGAGGCGCACCCCGTCAGTTATTGCTGGCGGGGCCGTCTACTCGATTGTGGGGAGTTCTTCCATTTTGCAGACATTTTCTCCAGATATGCTTTTTCCTCTTCAAGGGTCATATCCTGAATGTCTTTGTTGAACTTGTCCCTTATTGCCCTTAGTTTTTTCACCAGGCCTTTTTGCGTTTTAATTTTTTCCTTAATCATATCTCTCAATTTCTTTAGGTGTTCGTATCTCGATGGGATTATAACCCATTAAGAGGTTAATTCCATTATATCCACGAATACGGTCAAGGTTCACAATGTGTTTAAAGTTCCAGCTTACCAGAACATCTGCTTTTGCAAGCGTTGCCATAGCAATGTGTTGACAGTCGGCTCTGCTTGTTCGGCCAACAACGTTCTCATCCATATATTTGTTGGCTAATTCTCTCGCTTCTTCGGTGAGTTCCAGAAATACCTGCTGTTCTCGAGGAATTTTGTTCAAAAGTTCCCTAACCTCATTAGGAGCTTCTGCCAACTCAGCTATTAAGAGCCTGGAAACAAACATTTGAATTCGTTCATCCATTATACGTTCAAAAAAAGGAAACGTGTTATCCGAAAACTCCTCGTCAAAATATCCTCCAAAAACCGATGTATCCAAATAGACTGATTTGATCATACTCAAAGGTAAGACAAATCACTATCGTTTGCTACTGGCTCACATTCCCCACAACGGTTAGTATATGTCTTGTGGCTGTTTCGTAGCGCTTTCCTGTCCACCGAAACCAAAGCTGGCTACGGAGCGAAAACCTTGCTGGTAGCCGTTCACCCGCCATAAGCTATATGCGTTGTTGTGGCGTCTTATTTTTTATTCATTAAACTCTTTAGGATATTTAACCATTCCATTTACTCCATTCAGTCCGTTTTCAACCAATTCAATTACCATACAATTCTCTTTCGGAACATCAAATGGCAATTCAATTCCGTATTTATCGGCTTGTTCATAACCGAATCTTGGGTAATAGTTTTCGTGTCCTAATAGGACGATTGATTTATAGCCTAGTTCTTTTGCCTTTTTGTGTGATTCAAGTATTAGTTTTCCACCAATTCCTTTTCCTTGAAATTCAGGCAGGACAGAAACAGGTGCCAATGCTAATGAATCAAATTCAGTCAACTTGTTTTTTATTTTAAGTTTCGTCAATAGAATGTGTCCAACTATTTTTCCATCAATTTCCGCAACCATTGATAATTCGGGAATGAAAGCGTCTGATTTTCTTAATCGATCGACTAAGAATTGTTCCGTATTGTCTGCGAATTCAGCTTCTTTAAAAGCACTTTCAATCACTTTAAAGACTTCACTATGGTCTTTTTTAGTTTCTTGTCGAATTGTCATTTACAATGTTCTTTTATATGCACCACTACATCCGGATATGTTGAACTTTGTTCAACATATCCCCATTATAGTTTTATGCAGAATGTAGTGGACTTTTTACTTTTATCAAACTTTTAATCCGATTGATGTGTGTAAATCTCGGCCCTCGTATTCATGACCATAATTTTACAGCACCTATCGATTTCGGGGGTATTCTTTTGATATGGCAGCGGCCCGCGCCCCCGATGGAATGGCATGTTTGAGCCCGAAATGGGTAGAGGGTTGGCTGGCGAGTAATGACAGCGGGAAAAGGCGCCAGAAGGTTGTTTTTTAGTTTACCCACACCAGCAGCTTAAGGGAGGTGATTCCCCCCAGATACTGACCTTATAACGCTCCAAGATCATTGGGGTGGGACACTAAGGTCAGTGGAGGCTCCTTGTTGTCCAGTCACAGTTTTTAATTTTGCATTTGTGCTATCGAACAGCTAGGCGCTATAGGCTTAACCTACCAAATATCTTTAGAATTATTTCATTACATCAGCCTTTGCAAAAATCGCTCAATGCGCTTATGGATGATAGTTACTGCCATGTGGATTTTAGTTGACCTTTCAAGTCATCCAACACAAATTTATCTTTATAGCTCAGGTGCTTACCCGAAAGGCCTTTTCAAAGTTCTCTTATTGTCAGGAACATAAAATATGACCGATCGTTAAGGTAAAGTATGGAATCAAAAGATGTTACTTTAGTGGAAAATGCCATTCACAGTGAAAAAGATCCAAGGCATTTAATGCGTATAAAAAACGTTTCCAACCACACAACAGTTACTTACGAGGACAATTTTATGGCAAGTTCTAACAGAGCATTGAAGCTTCTGGAGGTTGGATTTGATTTATATGATCCGGTTTACTATTTCCCAAGAGAGGATGTGAGTATGGCACAATTGGAAAAAACAGACAAAAAAACACATTGTCCCCTTAAAGGAGACGCAACCGCTTATCATGTGAAAATTGGTGATTTAACGTTAGAATATGCGGCCTGGATATATACTAAACCTTATTTACATGCCAGTTTGCTTGAAGGCCACGTTGCTTTTGATCAAACCAAACTACAAGTTACCGAGCACCTATTCACTACGGCTGATAGTGCGTAAATTTCAGTGGGGATGGCTTATTTTTTCGTTTTTGTTTAGGATATGATCAGTGATAATGTTGGCATGTGCTCGTGAATTTTCAATAAACCATTTATTGGTTTTTAGCCCACCGCATATGACGCCAGCTAAGTAGATCCCTTCAATGTTAGTTTCCATGGTTTCGGAATTATGATGTGGGGTTTTCATAGCATCATTGCCTATTTCTACATTCATTGATCTAAGCATAGTGAAATCAGGCTGATACCCTGTCATGGCCAGAACAAAATCATTTTTTATTGTTATAGAGCCATCGGGAGTTGATAGATCAACTTCATACTCACGTATTTCGGTGATGTAGGAATTGAAATAAGCTTTGATTGATGACTCTTTGATCCTGTTTTCAATATCTGGTTTTACCCAGTATTTTACACTGTTGCTTAATGCTGTTTCCCTTATGACCATGGTAACGTTAGCTCCCTTTCGATACGTTTCCAGTGCTACATCCACAGCTGAATTGGCTGCCCCAACCACCACAATATCCTGATAGAAATAAGGATGGGGTTCATCATAGTAGTGTTTAACTTTAGACAGGTTTTCTCCTTTTACGTCTAATAAAAAGGGGAGATCATAAAACCCACTGGCTATCACGACATTATTTGCGTGATATAATCCTTTCTCTGTTAGTATCTGAAATTCATCTCCTTCTTTTGTGGTGTTAAGCACCCGCTCATAAAGGTTTACTTTAAGCTTCCAGGAGGAAGCAACCCGCCTGTAATATTCAAGGGCTTCAACCCTGTTGGGTTTTGGGCCGTGGGATATGAACGGAACATCACCAATTTCCAATCGGTCTGATGTGGAAAAAAATGTCATGTTCCGGGGATAATTATATATAGAATTGACCAGGCAACCTTTATCAATAATTAGATACGAAAGCCCTTTTTTCTTTGCTTCTATTCCGCAAGCAAGTCCGATAGGTCCGGCTCCAATTATAACTATGTCGTATGTTGTATTCATATATGGTTAAAATTATAAACGCCTAGATGCGTTACGGCATAATCAAGTTTAACGTCGAAATCTTCAAGGTAGTCGATTTTGTCTACGGGAGGTGAAAGGCTTAATCCTATTTTAATAGTAGATGACCTGCATTTGCTTAAGAACCTGTCATAATAACCTTTACCATAGCCAATCCTGCCTCCATTTTTGTCAAATATTACTAAGGGCACAAGTACAGAATCGATTACATCGAGCATAACCTCCATACCATTTTCAGGTTCCGGAATGCCCCATTTATTGGTAGTAAACTCGATATTATCTTCAAAAAGATAATGGTTCATGGTATTATCTTTTAAGCTGCTTTTGGATATTATCAAACGATATCTACCTTTTATTTCATCAATGATAGCCCAGGTATTTATTTCACGATTTTTAATAATGGGTAAAAACAGATGAACAGATTGGATGTTTAATGAGGCCAATAGTTTAACCAGATAGTTTTTGATTAGCGAATTTCGCCTTTGGTATTCCTTTTCTGTTAACTGTTTTCTTTTTCTTAGATAAACTTCTCTTAGCTCTTCTTTATTCACGAGGTTCCTCGGTCAAAATATTGAATTTGAAATCGAAGGGATCAAACGCGTCCAGCAGCTGATCAATCAATTCAGGGTTATTAATATAAAAATTTAAAAAATTATCATGTCTTTCTTGTAGTTTACCATCAGGAAATAGCTTTTCCTGTACCTTTTCTATCCTTCCTATCGCTGATTCATGGTTTTTCTCTTCGGATTTCCTTAATCGCTTCTCGATGCTATCAACGCTTTTCATTGTTTTGTTTTCTTCAGCACCAATAAAACCAATCAGTGATTTATCTATAGCCTCTGCTCTTTTTTTCAGGTCATTGAATGCCCCCTCTATCTTTTCTCTTTCAGCATCTAACACAACAGATTCCTCGGCAAATTTTTTAAGGAATTTGGCTTTCAGTTCGTGTATGGGCAGAAAGAAATCACCTGGTAACAGACCGATCTTGTTTATTTTTTCAGCAGTGGTAAGGTTAATGATGGTTGCGAAGTTTCGCGGGAGTAAGATTGGGAATGGTATTTGATATAGATCGAATATTGATTTGAGCTGAAGCCAGTAAGCTAACTCAGCCGGGCCTCCAACATATGCCAGATTAGGTAAAATCACCTCCTGGTAGAGCGGTCGCATCACAACATTAGGGCTAAATTTTTCAGGGTTGCTTTCCAGTAAATCAAGGATCTCTTCCTCAGTAAATTTGTGATCAGTATTTAATATTTTGTATGTTCCATCTTCCCGGGTTATTCTTTCACGAAGGTTATTGATGTAGAAAAAATTTATTTCCCGCGGGTTAATCTGGGTTTTATATCCGCTGTTATTTAGCTCTTCGTTTGTTTTGGCAGCCAATGAAAATGCCTTTTGTTCAATTATATCATCCTTTATATATGGTTTAAATAAAGCTTTTAAATCTCTATTGTCCCCATCAATTGCTATTAAACCATACCTACCAAAAAGTTCATTTATGTAATATCGAACGGAATCGGTTAATGATGATTGGTCAAGATACGCCTGCTCAAAGACAGGCACCTCTTCTGGAAGTTGGTTTATCAGTTCATTAAGGGATTGCGGAAGAAAGCGCCCAACTGGTCCTGCCTGATCGGTGTGCCATTTATAGGTTTTGTTAAATAGATTAAACTGAGAGATCTCCTCAAAGTCATGATCTTCACTGGCCATCCAATAAACCGGTACAAATTGATGTTCAGGATATAATTTGGTAAGTTTCCTGCTAATATTTATTACGGTTACGATCTTATAAATAAAGTAAAGGGGGCCGGTGAAAATATTTAGTTGATGGCCGGTGGTTATGGTGAAGCAATTATCGTCTTGCAGCGCATGAATATTATTAAGCACTTCGGGTCTGGTTTCCAACGGGCCATATTGATGCGCCAACACCTCATGGAGGATGATCCTTTTTTTATTATCAAATTTCTTCAGCTTTATTTGTTCCTCAAAGCTTTCTGGCTTTGGATCAAGGTTGTAGTACTTCTTTAGATCTTTTTTTTGTGATAAGTAATCGAGAAATATTGAAGAAAAATTATTAGTATCCTCGAAATTTAGCTTGTCGATTTTCATGATTGTGGATATCCGTGAAGGTCAAATGCTGATGCATCAAATATTTTAATATTACAAAAATCTCCGATCCTCAAAAAATGGTCTTTGGCAGGTATTATCACTTCGTTGTCAACCTCAGGAGAGTCATGTTCTGTTCTTCCATAGTAGTAGCCTCCCTCTACCCTATCGATTAATACTTTGATAGAATGACCGATTTTTTGTCGATTCAATTGATGGGATATTTCCTCCTGAATACTCATCAATTCTTCGGCGCGCTTGCTTTTTATTTGCTCAGGAATATCATCTGCCATATTGTAGGATTGTGTTTTTTCCTCGTGGGAATAGGTGAATACTCCAAGCCTTTCGAATTTCATTTGATCAATAAACGCCATAAGTTCTTGAAAGTCTTCTTCGTCCTCACCAGGATGACCCACAATCATGGTTGTTCTCACAGCAATGTCGGGCACTTGATTTCTGATCTCCTGGATCAATGCCTCTGTTTTTTCCCTGGTTATGCCCCTGCGCATCAGCCTAAGCATTTTGGTTGAGGCGTGTTGAAGCGGTATGTCCAGATATTTACATATGTTCTCTCTCTCAGCCATCACTTCAAGTATATCCATTGGGAAACCTGTTGGAAAAGCATAGTGAAGCCTGATCCATTCAAGTCCATCGATATCCGATAACCTTTTCAGCAGATCAGACAGGTTCCTTTTTTTGTAAATATCCAATCCATAATAAGTTGAATCCTGAGCAATAATTAAGATTTCTTTGGTACCATTTTTTACCAGACCTTTAGTTTCTTTTATCAGGTCTTCAATTGGCCTGGAAACATGCTTTCCACGCATCAAGGGAATAGCACAAAAAGCGCAGGGCCTGTCACATCCTTCAGAGATTTTGAGGTATGCAAAGTGATTTTCTGTAGTGGTTAACCTTTCACCCAATAATTCACTCTTGTAATCAGCATTAAATTTTTTTAGCAAAAGAGGAAGTTCCATTGTTCCAAACCATGCATCCACATCTGGGATCTCAGTTTTTAATTCCTCCCGATATCTTTGAGATAAGCAGCCCGTTACATATAATTTTTTGATTTGTCCCTGTCCTTTAGCGTCAGCATACCTCAGGATAGTATCAATCGATTCTTGTTTTGCATTATCAATAAAGCCACACGTGTTGATGATAATGACATCTGAGTTATCAGCGGTGGATTCATGTGTTGTTTTTATTCCATTACCTCTAAGCTGAGTCATTATTACTTCTGAGTCGACAAGATTTTTTGAACAACCCAGGGTAACTATGTTGACTTTATCATTTTTTAAAGACTTTGTCTTCAAGTTGTATTGTTTACTTGATTAGCTATTATCTACACACCTTCGGCTTCAACCTCCTGAACTTCAGGAACCATTCTTTTGAGGAGGTTTTCAATACCCGCTTTTAAGGTCAGTGTAGAAGATGGACATCCACTACATGACCCTTGTAGCAACACCTTTACTTTTCCATCTTCAAACGAGTTGAAGGCGATAGCACCGCCGTCTTGTTCTACGGCAGGCTTGACATACTCTTCAAGGATTTGCTTGATTTTAGTTTCAATTTCAGATGCTGATGATGAGTCATCTTTCTCATTTTCCTCGTGAAGAAGAAGTGGTTTCCCTTCAGACAGGTAATCGGTTATAAATTTTTTAAGCTCATTTTGAATATCACTCCATTCAACCTTTTCATCTTTTGTAACTGTAATGAAATTGCTCATGTAGAAAACCCTTCTTACATAAGGGAAAAGAAAGAGTTGTTGAGCTAATGGTGCATTGGATGTGCTTTCGATAGAGGGGTAATCCCTGTTTTCACCCTCATGTAACAACATGTAATTTGCTACAAATTTTAATGAATTGGGGTTGGGATTTGATTCCAGATATATTGTCGTTAATCTTTTGTTATCGTTGTCCATAATTTTTTTCTATTTACTTGCTATAACTTGTGTTTGGGGTGGATAGTTTAACTCACCTTCTGAAGCCGCCACTAAAGTTGAAACCGTTGCATCCCCGGTGACATTTACTACGGTTCTGCACATATCAAGGATTCTGTCAACAGGAAAAATAATAGCAATCCAGGCAGGATTTAATCCAACAGATTGCAAGACTATAATCATCATTACCAGGCCTGCACTGGGTACTGCTGCGGAGCCAATAGAAGCTAAGGTGGCGGTTAAGACAATAGTCAGTTGTTGGCCTAGTGATAGGTCCACCAGGTGCATTTGCGCCATAAAGACCACTGCAACCGCCTGATAAAGGCTTGTACCATCCATGTTCACCGTTGCACCTATGGGAAGCACAAAGCTGGTTATATTCCTTGAGACGCCTAAATTTTCTTCCACACATTCCATGGTAACTGGAAGCGTAGCCGCACTTGAACTGGTAGAGAAAGCGAGGAACTGGGCCGGGCTCATATTTCTAAAAAAATCTTTATAGCCTAGCTTCTTTACAAAAGAGGTTATTATTAGTGGATAAACAATAAATATCATGATAGCTAAACCGCCAAAAAGCGTTAGTGAATAAGATCCTAATCCTTTAAATATTTCGAATACCTCCGCAGGACTATCGGCCATCTTAGCGATTACACCGGCCAGCAAAGCAAATACAAAAAAAGGTGCAGCTTTCATCACAAGGTCAACCATTTTCAAAAATACCTGGTTAATGCTATTGATAAGCTCAATAACTGCTCTGGATTTTTCATCTGGTATTAAAACCAGCGTAATCCCAAAGAATATAGCAAAAAAGATCACCTGCAACATCAGGCTGTTATTAGAAATTGAAAGGATAATATTTTCAGGAACCATATCTACGAAAAACTGGAGAGGCCCGGAGTCTTTGGCTTTCTCGGCACTTTCCATTTTTTCTTTAATCGCTTCATCCTCAGCTGCATCTTTTAAATCTTCGGTATCAAGATATTGCTTGTATTTTGGATCGCTTAGAAAGTTTTTCCCATCTTTTAGCTCAACACCATCAGTGGTTGAAACCCAGTATTCGTATTGAATTCTATTTTTAACTTTTTGTTCTTCATCAATGTACCTGCCTGGTTTAATCGTATTTACAAGCAATAATCCTAAACTAACCGCTATTACGGTGGATAAAAGATAAAGCAGTAATGTTTTCCCTCCCATCTTTCCAAGCCGGCTCACATCTGTAAGCCCGGATATGCCACTGATAATTGAAAAAAGGACCAGGGGAACAGCGATAAATTTTAATAGCCTGATAAATATTGTGCCAAAAGGATCGATCCAATTAATCGTAAACTCATTCCAGCCAAGATAGCTTGATATAAAAGCATACAGTATACCAGCAATAAGTCCGATAATTATTTTAATATGCAGCGGCAATTTACTCATCTCGATTCAAAGGTATTTTCTTCTAATATTTTGTTTAACTGTGATGACATATTTCTTAAATAACAGTCAGCAATTACCAACGCGGCCATTGCTTCAACAATCGGAACAGCACGGGGAACAACACAAGGATCATGTCTGCCTTTTCCCTTCACAGTTATTTTGTTGCCGTCTTTGTCGATGCTTTCCTGATCTTTCATGATGGTTGCCACAGGCTTGAATGCAGTACGAAAATTGATATCCTGGCCATTCGATATACCGCCCTGTACTCCACCAGAATGATTTGTTTTCGTAACGATATGTCCTTCAACATTTTCAAATAAGTCGTTATGTTGGGATCCAGGCATTGTTACACCTTCAAATCCACTACCATATTCAAACCCTTTCACAGCATTTATACTGAGCATAGCTTTTCCTAATTCAGCATGTAATTTGTCAAATACTGGTTCTCCTAAACCAACGGGAACGCCCTTAATGATACCTGTGATAATTCCTCCTATGGTATCCTGATTTTTTCTGGTTTGATCGATTAAAGCGATCATTTCCTGGGCTATTTCAGGGTCGGGGCATCGTACAATATTGTCATCAACGGCTAATAAATTCAAGTTCTGGTATGGTGTTGTAAGTTTTAAGCTACCAACTTGTGAGACATAAGCAAAGACTTCAATCCCAAGCATCTTTAACAATTGCTTTGCAATGGCGCCGGATGCTACCCTGGCAGCTGTTTCCCTTGCTGAACTGCGTCCTCCACCCCTGTAATCACGAATGCCGTATTTTTCCTGATAAGTAAAATCCGCATGCGAGGGCCTATATTTATCTGCAATGTGGCTATAATCTTTGCTTTTAGCGTCCTTGTTCCATATGATCATGGAAATTGGTGTCCCTGTAGTTATTCCCTCAAATATCCCGGAAACGATATCTACATGGTCATCTTCTTTTCTTTGGGTTGTAATTTTCGATTGGCCAGGTTTCCTCCTGGATAGTTCCTTTAGGATAAAGTCCTCGTCAATTTTTAATCCTGCAGGGCATCCGTCAATTACAACGCCAATAGCCTTACCATGTGATTCACCAAAAGTTGTGATCTTGAATATCTGCCCATATGAATTACTCATGGATCATTTTCTGATAACAAAATAAAATGAGAGCACAATCATAATGAAAATAAGCACGTTAGCAAAGATCCTGCTGTAATTAACAGAATCTATTGACTTAAGGCTGTTGCTCTGAAACTCGATCATGTCATAAAAGCTACCCATGTCATTAGATTTAATGAAATCATTTTTTTTACTTTCACCGGTAACCTTCAAGACATATTCTGATGCCAGGGTATCATAATCATCAATTTTTGTATTGAAATAAACCCATGAGAAATAATCCTTGAGTTTATAGGTGCCTGGTTCTTTGGGTATGCCATAATAATTAAATGCCTTGGAGCCGCTTACCACATTTGATGACCTGACAATATCTTGTGTGATGTTGGGCGGATAGAAATCAAAATTTTCGCTGCTGGATACATCTGGTTTTTTAATGGCTGAAATATTCCCTAAACCTTCCACCTTAAAGGTATAATTAAAACTTTCACCCGTGTTAAGTCCTTCAGCGCTTATTTGTTCGTTCAAGTGGTAATTCCCTACTGATACCGACTCTTTTAATGGATGATCAGGCAATTCTTTCACAATGATAGTTTTTGGTTTGGAATAAAATGTTTTATAGTCTTCCTGACGATTACGACCAAAAAACGAGGGGTTTTTGGCAACTTTATATTTAATAAGTTCCAGTCCGACGGGTGGGAACTCAATTGTATCCTTATTTAATGGATAATAAGCAGCCTGATAAATTTTATATTGTGTGTAACGCTCATTGTTGATATTGATGGGAACACCTCTGATGTTGTCAATACTAAAATTTTCTTCCCAGCAATTTTCCGGTTTTATTTTTTTGACAATATCTGTAATCTGATTGCCCAGATTATAAAACCTCATATCCGCTCTGTTTTTTTTTGAGACATAAAAAGCTAGTGTAGTAATTAATCCCTCTCCTGCATATATTTCATCTTTGTTTGTGGTCAATGCAAGAAATGCACTCGCTTTGACATCCACAAATTCATTTCTTTTGGGTTCGTCAAAAAAGTCCTGAAAAGGGTCCATCTTAAATAAATTCTTCCTTTGACTCCTGGCCTTGACCGGTGGACCTACTTTAAGGACTTTTCCGGGAGACTTATATTTTTTATTATTAACTACCATTATAAATGGTCTTATGGTTATCTGACCTTGATTTCTCGCCTGATAATTTTGAATGATGCTTTGACTGGATGTTACTTTTCCGTTAACAATATTTGTCGAGGAAGAGGATGACGTACCTCTTTTTACTAAACCGGATATGTCAGGAAAACCTTTATAATTTCTTAGTTTACCATTTCTTACTGTCAGGGTGATTCGATAAAGCTCGTTTTGAGCTATTTCATCAGGGCCTAAATCAATAATTACTTTCTGTGCACTTGATTTATAATTTACAATTAATGAGCTCGTTATTAAGATGAGTTTAAAGTAATTTAACATTTTGTTCAATATTAGTCAAATGGCAAACGTTTGCAATTAAAATATTACTTGATAATTTTCTTAATCATTATTATCTTAGAAATCGCAAAAAACGTCAATTAAGACGTTACAATAGTAATCAAGTTATCACCTTTAACATTTTTTCACATATGCTGGAATATTTTAAAACTATCTTAAGAAAAGTGAGTTTTGATGTCTATTTATTTGAAAGAGAGCTTGTGAAAGCTATTAAAGTTCTTGTTGCTGACGAAGTTGTTCAATTACGCGATTGGTGTTATCATCATTTTGGTAACGTTTATCAAGTTATTCTTAACAAACATTTTAACCCACTAGCGGTGGCTTAAAAACTATCCGGTATCCATTTGCCGGGTACCGGTTTTCACAAAATCAATATTTCTTTTTAACCCCCGGAATTTAGCCCTTTTTAAAGGTGATCCTTCGAATAAATTGTTAAATATTTCTTCAGTCATTTCTACCCAGTCTTTTTTCTTTAGAATGGTTAATTGTTCAGGAGGTAAAAAGGATGGTTCATTATGAGGCAAGTAATGCCTGTTCCAGGGACAAACATCCTGGCATATGTCGCATCCAAAAATCCAGTCTTCAAACTTACCTGTGAAATTTGTAGGGATCTCTTTTTTTAGTTCAATTGTAAGATAAGAAATACATCTGGAACCGTCAATGACATAGGGCGCTGGTATAGCATCGGTAGGGCACGCATCAATACAGCGGGTACACGATCCACAATAGTCTTTTATAATTTTATCATCATACTCAAATTCAAGGTCAGAGATAATTTCAGCCAGAAAAAAGAAGCTTCCCATTTTTCTGTTTAGTAGTAAACTATTCTTCCCAACCCATCCTAAGCCAGACTTTTTAGCCCAGGCACGTTCATGGACTGGAGCGCTATCGACAAAAATCCGGGCATGGAAATCCCCAAATTCCTGCTTAAGTGCTAATACCAGCTGTTTCATTTTTTTTTTGATCACCTTATGATAGTCTTTACCATAAGCATATTTTGCGATCTTGAATGAACCGTTTTGCTGAAAAGATTTTTGCGGGTAATAGTTATAAATCAAAGAAATAACAGATTCTGAACCGGGAACTAATTTTCTAGGATCAAGTCTTTTATCAAAATTTCTTGACAAATAAGACATTTCACCCTGATAGTTGTGCTTGAGCCATTCATCGTACCTTGGCGCTTCTTCTTTAAGAAATTCTGCTTTTGAGATACCACAAAAGTCAAAGCCTATTTCATTGGCTTTTAACTTTAGAAATGTTGACCGATGGCTCTTTTTTTGAGAACTCATTCAAAAAGACTTCTTTGTCTTACTGAGGGCACAATGTTCAAGTGCTTATAAGCCATCTCTGTGGCCTGGCGGCCCCGGGCTGTCCTTTTAATATACCCTTCCTGGATAAGGAATGGCTCATAAACCTCTTCGATTGTTTCCGCTTCCTCACTGCATGCGGTAGCGATGGTAGAGATACCAACCGGTCCTCCACCAAATTTATTGATTATGGTGGTTAGTATCCTGTTGTCCATGTCATCGAGCCCGTTATCATCTACATCCAAGGCATTCAGTGCCATTTTTGCAATATCTTTATCGATTTTACCATTACCTTTTATCTGTGCAAAGTCACGGGTTCTTCTAAGCAGGTTATTTGCGATACGAGGTGTACCCCTACTTCTTCTGGCAATCTCTTTTGCTGCTTCACCTTTTATTTCTGTGTTTAATATCCCGGCAGATCGCGTGATTATTTTGGTTAACAAGTCAGATGTATAGTATTCAAGCCGGGAATTAATTCCGAATCTCGCCCTTAGTGGAGCGGTAAGCAACCCTGATCGAGTAGTGGCACCAATTAGTGTAAATGGGTTGATACCAATTTGCACTGATCTGGCATTTGGCCCGGAATCCAATACTATATCAATACGAAAATCTTCCATAGCCGAGTACAGATATTCCTCAACGATCGGATTAAGACGGTGTATTTCATCAATAAATAAAACATCAAACGCTTCCAGGTTAGTCAGTAAGCCGGCCAGGTCACTTGGTTTGTCCAGTACGGGGCCAGAGCTGATCTTGATACTTGTATTTAGTTCATTGGCAATGATGTGGGATAGTGTAGTTTTCCCGAGCCCCGGGGGTCCATGCAATAAAACATGATCCAACGCTTCTCCCCTTTTTTTTGCGGCTTTTACAAACACACTGATATTATCAATAACTTTTTGCTGGCCGGTAAAGTCTGAAAAACTCAGTGGCCTAAGTGCTTTTTCAACCTCTTTATCCGATTGGTTTAGTGAATTTGGTTCTCCACTTAGATAATCCTCTCTCATATCATCTTCTTATATAACAAATATAAGTTTAAAGATATTAAGTATGTGCCTTTAATTATTATTGCGGAAATTCTATAAATCATGTCTTTCCCAAATCTTTTGAAGAATAGACTATTCTGGATACTTATAGTTACGGCTGCAGTCATCCTACTTGTAAGATATATCAACCTAAATAAGGAACTGGAGCCGGTGAAAGTTGAGGGTATTACCATGGGTAATATCGCTTACAAAGCTTTATATATAGATGATCAAAGGCGATACTTCAAGAATGAAATGGATTCGATTCTGGAAGCATTTAATCAATCCCTTTCCACCTACATTCCGTCATCAGAAATATCAAGGTTGAACCAAACACAAGCTTTAACTTTTACAAGTGATTTTTTTCTCCCCGTACTGCAAGTAAGTAAAACGGTTTACCGGCAATCCAATGGTTCATTTGATCCAACCGTTGGCCCGCTGGTAAATGCATGGGGTTTTGGCCCTGAAGAACCCATCCTGAAAATGGATAGTGCTTCTGTGGATTCATTACTGCAATTAGTTGGATTCAATCAGGTTATATTTAATGATTCATCTGTATCGATAAATGAGGGCATGAAATTAGATTTTAGCGCTATTGCTAAAGGCTATGCGGTGGATGTCCTGGGCGATTACCTTGAGCAAAGTGATATCTCCAATTATCTTGTTGAGATAGGGGGTGAAGTAAAGTGCAGCGGAACAAAAAATGATAAGGACTGGGTGGTCGGTATCGATGATCCATCTGTGCAAAAAAATGAACGGCGATTATTTACGACGATCGAGCTTAAAGATAAAGCGACAGCAACCTCCGGAAATTATCGCAAATATTATATCCGGGATGGCAAAAGATATTCTCACACAATAGATCCGAAAACAGGATACCCGGTAGATCATAATTTGATGAGCGCCAGCGTCTTTGCAGAAACGTGCATGGAAGCGGATGCTTACGCTACCGCCTTTATGGTGATGGGGCTTGATAAATCGAAATTACTGATCGATGAGATAAAAGCCATCGAAGCTTTTTTGATTTATAGTGATGAAAACGGTGCGCTTAAAACTTATGCCTCCCCGGGAATAAAAGAATTTATTAAGGTTCAACAAGAAAATTAATGAAGAACGAGTGGTTTGGTAATTGGTTTAACACACCTTATTATCATATATTATACAAAAACAGGGATGATTCAGAGGCAGCGAAATTTATAGATAAGCTTTGCGATCATTTAATGCTTTGTAAAGGTGATAAGCATATCCTCGATCTGGCCTGCGGTAAAGGCAGGCATTCGATATATATGAACAAGAAGGGCGTTAGCGTCACAGGAATTGATTACTCCATAAAAAATATCGAATTGGCCAAGCCATTTGAAAATGATACACTTCATTTTTACCATCATGACATGAGGAAGGTTTTTGCTGTAAACGAATTCGATTATGTGTTGAACTTATTTACCAGCTTTGGATACTTCGAAACCAAAGAAGAAAATCTTCTTACCATACAAGCAGTTCACGACGCGTTAGTACCAGGAGGTAGATTTTTACTTGACTTTTTAAATCCGGTAACAACCAAAAAGACATTGATCAAACAGGAACAAAGGAAATTTAGTGATGTTATATTTGACATAAGCAGAGAACTCAATGATGGCTTTTTTTTGAAAAACATTTCAGTCAGCGATAATGGTGTTACGCATAGCTTCCAGGAGAAAGTCAAGGCCATTGATTATGAAGAATTCATGGAATATTTTCATTGGGCTAATTTAACGCTCGTCGAAAGTTTTGGTGATTACAGTCTAAATAATTATGATCCTGAGACCTCAGAGCGTTTAATTTTTTTAACTGAAAAGAATGCCTCTTGAAATAATCCCACTTTTTTTTATTCCTTTATTTTCTGGGTTATCCCTTTTATTCTTTCCATCCTTCAAGAAGTCCGGATTAAGAAATTTATTAGTATTTGCAGGGTCTTATCTTTTTGCCATCACCACCATTCATATTCTACCTGAAATATTTCATTTGTCTAATGAACCACACCGGATAGGAATTTTTATTTTATTGGGTTTTTTATTTCAACATGTCCTTGAACTCTTTACCTCTGGTGTTGAACATGGTCATTTTCATAAGTCTGCGAGTGTAAAATCAGGCAATAAATCTTTATTCATACTAATTGCATTATGCATTCATGCTTTTTTGGAAGGTAGTTTATTGATCCATGATTCACCTTTTAGGGAGGAACACAGTTCAGCATCCATCTTGAATGGAATCATATTACATAAAATTCCGGCAGCTATTTCATTAATGTCAATCATACTATGGGTGTATACAAAAAAAATCATTCCTGTAGTTTTTTTGACCGTTTTCTGTTTGGCTTCTCCTGCAGGTCTAATCATAGGTAATTATGCAATTGATATTTCTGAAACCTCCTTCAATGATTTATTTGGTTTTGTCTCTGGTAATTTTTTGCATATTTCAACAACTATTTTTATCGAATCAAATCCCGAACACCAATCAAATCTTCGCAAAACATTGATCATTTTTTTAGGGGCAGCTGTTGCTATGATCATTGAGTTCATCGTTTCATAAATTGTCGTAAGATTGACAATATGATTAAACCGAATCAATATAAAATACTTTTCATAGCACTAGGTTGAACATTTATAGGGAATGTGCGTCTAATCACTTTTAATAAAAATTCTCTAAAAATTTTTTTTATAAATCTTTATGATACTTTTGTTACACAAATGATAAAAAACCATATATATCGCCATTTTATTGATTGTTGCTGCTGTTGCTCTGTCAACAATGCAGAATGGAAAGGCTATATATTATCGTAGATGTAAATAATACTAAAACTCAAAACCAAAGGGCCTTTCAAAAAATGAAAGGCCCTTTTTATTTATATGGATTATGCAAAGCTTTAGAACAGAATTAGAAAACCTTCAAAATCCAGTAGTCGAGAAAGATATAATCGATCTTGAACGAAGGATCAGACTTCATAAAGAAGGAAAGATTGATGATGAAAAGTTCAGGGGTCTAAGACTTGCCAGGGGAGTATATGGCCAAAGGCAACCCGGGGTACAAATGGTAAGAATTAAGTTACCATTTGGTAAATTAAATACAAATCAGCTAAGGAAGATTGCGGATATTTCTGATGAATATGCCAGCAGCAATTTACATGCAACGACCCGCCAGGATATTCAAATTCATTATGTAAGCCTTGAGCGAACACCAGAGTTATGGACCAAACTTGAGCAAGAAAATGTAACCCTTAGAGAGGCCTGCGGCAACACCGTAAGAAACGTAACTGCATCACCATATGCAGGAATTGATCCGGATGAGCCGTTTGATGTTTCGCCATATGCTTACGAAATGTTTGGTGCTTTCTTGAGAAATCCTGTATGCCAGGATATGGGTAGAAAGTTTAAGATTTCGTTTTCATCCAGTGATAAAGACACCGCTTATTCATACATCCATGATATTGGATTTATTCCGAAAATTCAGGGGAAAGACCTTCAAAAAGGATTTAAAATAATGATCGGTGGGGGTCTTGGTGCTCAACCGTTTTTAGCAAAAAAACTTTATGATTTCCTGCCCGCTGATCAAATTATTCCATTGACTGAGGCTATTTTGAGAATTTTTGATCGGTATGGGGAAAGAAAAAGAAGGGTTAAAGCAAGGTTTAAGTTTTTACTTGATGATATTGGCCTGGAGGAGCTCAGAAAGAGAATTGTTGAAGTATGGCCATCGTTGCAGTATAAATCTTACACAATTAATGAAAATATGCTAGGACCCGTAAATTTTCCAGCAAAGAAAAGGGTAAATGAAGACCCCCAGGACAAGCAGAAATTCCTGGACTGGATGCGAACCAATGTTAAGGAGCAAAAGCAAACAGGTTATTATTCCGTTGGAATTAAACTCACCAATGGTGATCTGGATTCAGACCGAGCAAGACGATTGGCAGATATTGTAGAGGAATTTGCAGGCAATGACATACGGATATCTGCTAATCAAGGATATTTGCTCAGGTTCATTCGGTCAAATGTTTTTGGAGCACTGTTTAATGCTTTAAATAAAATTAATCTGGCTGAACCTGGTTTTGATAGCCTGGCAGATGTTACAGCCTGCCCGGGCACTGACTCATGTAATCTTGGAATTTCCAATAGTACTGCTGTTTCGAGGGCTTTTGAAGGATTAATAACTGAAGCGTATGCTGAGTTTATCGATAATAAGGATTTGAAAATAAAGATAAGTGGCTGTCCAAATTCATGTGGCCAGCATGGTTTGGCTTCAATAGGCTTTCATGGTAGCTCTATAAAAAATAAGTCTAACAAAAAAATTCTTCCAGCATTGCAAATAGTGCTTGGAGGAGGCACAGAAGGAGATGGAATCGGGCACCTGGCAGAAAAAGTTATTAAAATTCCAAGTAAAAAAGGTCCTGATGCTTTAAGGAGGTTATTAGATGATTTTAAGGAAAATAGTTACAGTGGAGAATATTTTTTTAATTATTACCGCAGGCAGGGGAAAGACTATTTTTATCAGATATTAAAAGATTTAAACGATTTAAATAGTTTAAAAACAAGTGATTATATCGATTGGGGCCAAAGTGCCAATTTTAAAGTTCAAACTGAAGTTGGGGAATGTGCAGGCGTGATAATAGACCTGGTTTCAACCCTCCTATTTGAAACTGAAGAAAAATTAGGGCTTTCAAATGATGCCATTAGTAAAGGAATGTATGCGGATTCCATTTATCACAGTTACAACGCAATGGTTAATGGCGCCAAAGCTTTATTACTTAAGGAAGATATAGTGGTGAATACCCAGCACAAAATATTAAGTGATTTTGAAAACAAATTTGGATGGGTATCAGCATTTCAATTTCCAAACGGTTTTAGAAATTATGTGCTTAGAATAAATACACATGATCCGGGTGAAACTTTTGCCAGGGAATATTTAAATGACGCCACAGGTTTTGTGAAAAGTATCAAAGCTTACATTGAAGATGAAGATGCGATTGAGCAAAATCAACCGATATGAGACTTTATCCAAAACTTTCACTGGTTGGGGCCGGCCCCGGAGATCCGGAGTTGGTTAGCATTAAGGCAGTAAAAACTTTACAATCAGCAGATATCGTGCTCTATGATGCGCTTTTGGACACAGAATTGTTAAATTATGCACCTGTCGAGGTTCCGAAAATCTTTGTTGGTAAGAGACCAGGTAAACATTCCATGAAGCAGATGGAAATCAATGAATTAATTATTTCATCAGCCTTCCGGTTTGGTCATGTGGTCCGGCTAAAAGGAGGTGATCCAATGATTTTTGGTCGTGGAAGGGAAGAACTTGAATATGTGGAATCTTATGGAATCGAGGTGAATATCATACCGGGAATGAGCAGTGTAACCTGTTTAACCGCATTGCAGGGCATTCCCTTAACAAAAAGGGGTTTGGCTGAAAGTTTTTGGGTGGTTACAGGTACCACCAAAGACAACACCATCTCTGATGATATAAAATTAGCAGCAGAATCCACATCAACAATTGTAATTCTTATGGGAATGAAAAGGATTGCTGAAATCATGGAAATTTTTAAACAGTATAATAAGCATTCTATGCCAGTGATGGTCATAGAAAATGGAAGTAAACCCATGGAACGTATTGGCTACGGTACGGTAGCTAATATTGAAACCGTGGTCAAAGAAAGTGGGTTATCCTCACCTGCCATTATTATAGTTGGCAAAGTTGCCGGGTTGCATAAGATAAATCCATTCAAACAGAGTCGCTGGTCTAATCTGGAGCAATCAATAGCAATATGACAGATGGCAATAACTTATTCCCAATTTTTATAAAGCTTGACAAGTTGAAGCTGCTGTTAGTAGGAGGAGGCAATGTAGGCTTGGAGAAGTTAAACGCTCTGTTAAGTAACGATTCAAATGCAAATATCAAAGTTGTCGCCGATCAGATTAAATCAGAAGTAGTTGATATTGCAGATATTTATCCTAATGTGGAATTAGCATTTAGAAAATTTTTTCCGGAGGATCTTAATGATAAAGACCTGGTGTTTCTGGCCACAGACAACCATAAGCTACATCGAAGAATAAAATCAATGGCTAAAAATCAAAATATAATTGTAAACGTGGCTGATACCCCTGAGATGTGTGATTTTTATCTTGGGTCGATCGTTAAAAAAGGAGACCTTAAAATTGGAATATCTACCAATGGAAAATCTCCAACAGTAGCAAAGCGATTAAAAGAATTTTTAAATGATATTTTACCTGAAAATATTCACGAGACTTTAGGGAATATGAAAAAAATTAGGAATCATTTGAAAGGCGATTTTGAATATAAAGTTCAATATTTGAATGGAATTACCAAAAATTGGCTAAATAATAGGGAATAAAGATGGAGGGTTTTAATAAAAAATCAGTACGGTCTCAAACTATTAGAACATCACAGAGAGAACATTCAACGCCTTTATTTCTTACCTCCAGTTTCGTATTTGATAGTGCTGAACACGCTGTTGATCTTTTTAATGATGATGTGTCAGGTAATATATACAGTCGATACTCCAATCCGAACAATGATGAATTTATCAAAAAACTATGTTTATTAGAGAATACAGAGGATGGGTTTGCGACCGCTACAGGTATGGCTGCAATGTTTTTAAGTATGGCATCATTTCTGGAGGCTGGTGACCATCTTTTAGCATGCCGTTCATTATTCGGGTCAACGCATCAGATTATCACAAAGCTTTTTCCCAGATGGGGTATTGAGCATACCTATTTGGATATAGATAAACAAGAACGATGGCATGAAGAAGTTCAGGCCAACACAAAATTGATCTTCATTGAAACACCATCCAATCCTTCATTAGACATTGTAGACCTTAGCCTGGTAAATGATATTGCCAGGGCGAATGATTTAATCTACATTGTGGATAATTGCTTTGCCACCCCTTATTTACAAAGACCAACAGATTTTGGAGCGGATATCATAACGCACTCCGCAACAAAATTTATTGATGGACAGGGCAGGGTTTTAGGTGGAGCGATATTAGGCTCAAATGCACTTATTGAAAAGGTTAGGTTTATGGGGCGTCATACTGGGCCTGCAATGTCCCCGTTTAACGGTTGGGTGCTATCAAAGAGCCTTGAGACGCTTGCCGTTAGAATGGATAGACATTGCAAAAGTGCTGAAGAAATAGCTGACCGGCTTTATAAACATCCGGAAATCAATTGGGTTAAATATCCATTTCATCCTTCGCATCCAAACCATGGATTAGCAAAAAGACAAATGACCAAAGGCGGTGGGGTTGTATCTTTTGAAGTGAAAGGAGGTTTGCCCAGGGCGCATAAGTTATTGAATGCCATCCAGTGGTTGACATTATCTTCGAACCTTGGGGATTCAAGAACTATAATTACCCATCCCACCTCAACTACCCATTCCAAACTTACTGATCAGGAAAGAAATTTGGTAGGTATAACCGATGGAATGTTGAGGTTATCTATAGGGTTGGAGGAAGAAGGACTTATTTATGAAGACCTTGATCAGGCTTTAGATAAGACAAAATAAAAACCCTGCCGAAAAGCAGGGTCTTGATATTATTAGAGTGCTGTGAACTCTTTTAACCTTCTGTTTTTAGATGGTTCTCTTAGTTTTTGTAAAGCTTTTTCCCTGATTTGCCTTACCCTTTCCCTTGTTAATCCCATAGCATCACCAATTTCTTCGAGCGTGAAAGGATTATCGCAACCAATACCAAAACTCAACTGAATTACTTCTCTTTCCCTGGCAGTAAGTGTAGATAAAGCCCTTAGCGTTTCTTTTTTCAATGAATCATTAAATACCATCTGTCCGTCAGTAGGTCCGGATGTTTCATTTTCTAACACGTCTAATAAAGAACCAGACTCATCCTCGCCAAAAGGAGCATCCATAGACATTTGCTTAACTTCAGCGCCCAGTGTATTTCTCACTTCATTAGGTTTCATGTCAAGGATATCAGATAGCTCTTCTTCTGTTGGTTCTCTTTCATACTTCTGTTCCAACTCCGCATAAGCTCTTCTGATTTGGTTAATAGCACCTGACTTGTTCATTGGAAGCCTCACAATCCTGGATTGTTCTGCAAGAGCTTGCATGATTGACTGTCTAATCCACCATACAGCGTAAGAAATAAACTTAAAACCCTTGGTTTCATCAAATTTCTTAGCGGCCTTGATAAGACCAAGGTTACCCTCATTAATTAAATCATTGAGTGGTAAACTCCTGTTTTGGTACTGTTTAGCAACGGAAACGACAAATCTCAAATTGGCCTGAACAAGTTTTTCTAATGCCAACTCATCCCCCTCTCTGATTCTTTTAGCTAGCTCAACTTCCTCGTCTGGTGTAATCATTGGTACGTTACTAACCTCAGTAAAGTACTTCTCTAAAGTGTGGCTCTCTCGCCGATTCGTAATTGATTGTGTAATTTTTAATTGTCGCATATCCTTATTTACAAAGTGAATGAAGTTTAAGTTTTAATAAAGGCTCAAAATATCAGTTAAAAATTAATTTCAAAATTATTTTCAAGCTATTTCGGCAATCAATAATATAAATAACCGCGAATTTATACACTAAGTATATCCTGAACAAACTTAATTATACGTCTGTGCATGTTTTAGTTGCGTAAATAATATAAATAAATTCAAATATTTTTTCACGAGGTATTTTTTTTTGATATTCAGCAATTTCACATTATATTATTGAACTATTTCCAAAAAAAATTAATATGAACTTTACAGGAAGAAGAGAAACAACAGATGAAAAAGCTCTACCAAAATATGAATCCGTAGCTAAGTATATGGCTAAAGAATTGATATCATTTACACCGGATCAGGAAATATCGGATGCAATTGATATTATGCTTGAGAAAAGAATATCGGGTGGGCCTGTACTCAATAGTAAAGGAGAATTAGTGGGCGTGCTTTCAGAAAAAGATTGCTTAAGGATCCTGGTCGATTCCGCATATCATAACCAACCTAATGACAAAGGACTGGTTGAAAACTATATGTCAACAGATATTAGGACAATAGATGTGGATAAGGACATTCTTGATGTGGCCAATGAATTTTTAAGAACGAATTACAGAAGGTTTCCGGTAGTTAAAGATGGCGTCTTGAAAGGCCAGGTGAGTAGACGGGATATTATGAGGGCTACCCGTGAGCTAAAAGGAACCACCTGGTAAAAAAAAAGCTCCATGGATATATCATGGAGCTTGTATATTCTTACAAAATATTAGGAATTATTTTTTATCATCAACTTCCTCATACTCCACATCAGACACATCGTCATTGCTAGATGTTCCACCCTCAGCCGAGCCGGTTGGTTCGCTGCCGGGAGCTGATTGATCAGCGCTTCCGTCTTGTCCGGTTGCTTGTTGAGCCTGATAGATATCTTGCGAAGCAGCCTGCCAGGCGTTGTTAAGCTCATCCATGGCAGTATCTATCGCTGCCACGTCCTGACTCTTGTGCGCCTCCTTAAGCTTGTTAAGCGCAGCGTCAATTTTAGATTTGTTGTCGGTAGAGAGCTTATCACCGAACTCTTTAAGTTGTTTTTCAGTCTGAAATATTAATGAGTCTGCAGAATTGATTTTATCTATTTTTTCTTTTTGCTGCTTGTCTTGATCTGCATTTGCTTTAGCTTCATTTTTCATTTTATCGATTTCGTCCTCACTTAATCCGGAGGAAGCCTCGATCCTGATCTTCTGTTCTTTGCCAGTACCTTTATCTTTCGCTGACACATTTAAAATCCCGTTGGCATCTATGTCAAATGTAACCTCTATTTGAGGTACACCCCTGGGGGCTGGTGGGATTCCATCCAGATGAAATCTACCAATAGATCGATTATCCTTTGCCATAGGTCGTTCTCCCTGGAGGACATGTATTTCAACTGAAGGTTGACTATCAGCCGCAGTCGAGAATACCTCAGACTTCTTAGTTGGTATGGTTGTATTTGACTCAATTAATTTTGTAAATACCCCGCCAAGTGTTTCAATACCTAATGATAGCGGTGTTACATCCAATAACAGCACATCTTTAACTTCTCCTGTCAAAACACCCCCTTGTATAGCAGCTCCAATTGCCACGACCTCGTCGGGATTAACTCCTTTTGATGGTTTTTTACCAAAAAATTTCTCTACCTCTTCCTGGATTTTTGGAATACGGGTTGACCCTCCAACTAGTATGACTTCATCGATATCTGATGGAGACATGCTTGCATCTTTTAGTGCTTTTTTGCAAGGCTCTAATGATCGCCTGACCAAATCATCAGATAGTTGCTCAAACTTTGATCTTGAGAGCGATCTTACAAGGTGCTTTGGGATGCCATCAACCGGCATGATGTATGGCAAATTTATTTCAGTACTTGTGGAGCTGGATAATTCTATTTTTGCTTTCTCAGCTGCTTCCTTAAGTCGTTGAAGCGCCATAGGATCTTTTCTTAGATCTATTCCTTCATCAGATTTAAATTCTTCAGCCAACCAGTTAATGATTACTGAATCGAAATCATCACCACCCAGATGAACATCACCATTTGTTGATTTAACTTCAAAGACACCATCACCTAATTCGAGAATAGAGATATCAAAAGTACCTCCTCCAAGGTCATAAACCGCTATTTTTATATCCTTGTTCTTCTTGTCAAGTCCGTAAGCCAAAGATGCTGCGGTTGGTTCATTAATGATTCTTTTGACATCTAGACCGGCAATTGTTCCGGCTTCTTTGGTAGCCTGTCTTTCTGCATCATTAAAATATGCTGGAACAGTTATAACGGCTTCAGTTACTTCTGTGCCAAGATAATCTTCTGCGGTTGATTTCATTTTTTGAAGGATCATAGCAGAGATTTCCTGTGGGGTGTAGTTCCTGTCTCCTACCTTAATTCTTACCGTATCATTCGTACCATGTTCCAACGTATATGAAACGGACTTTCTTTCTTCAGTAACTTCAGGATATTTTTTTCCCATGAATCGTTTGACTGAGGTGATTGTGTTTTGAGGGTTGGTAATCGCCTGTCGTTTGGCTGGATCCCCAACTTTTCTTTCACCTCTACCACCATCCAAAAATGCAACTATGGAGGGGGTTGTACGTCTACCCTCGCTATTCGGTATAACGACTGGTTCATTACCTTCCATTACCGAAACACATGAGTTGGTAGTACCTAAATCTATTCCTATAATTTTACCCATTTCTATAAAATTAATGTTCTACAAATATTAGAACTAATTGTGTATCAATGGGTGTGCCAATAAGGTATGAGGGTAGCAATAATGACATATTGTCATTTAGCCATTCATTGATATCAGAAATTCTTCATTATTCCTTGTTCCTTTCATCTTTTCAAGCAGGAATTCCATTGCTTCATTAGAATTCATATCTGCCATAAATTTTCTCAGTATCCAGATTCGGGAGAGCTCATTTTTATCAAGTAAAAGATCCTCTCTCCTGGTTCCGGAAGCCGGAACATCAATGGCGGGATATACTCTTTTATTGGAAAGTTTCCTGTCCAGTTGCAGTTCCATATTACCGGTTCCTTTAAACTCCTCAAATATTACTTCATCCATTTTAGAACCGGTTTCAATAAGTGCCGTTGCTATAATGGTTAAGGAACCTCCGTTTTCAACATTTCTTGCAGCTCCGAAGAACCTTTTAGGTTTATGTAGCGCATTGGCATCTACACCGCCGGATAAAATCTTTCCTGAAGACGGAACTACGGTATTATGAGCCCGAGCAAGCCGGGTAATTGAATCCAACAGTATAACTACATCATGACCGCATTCAACCATTCTTTTCGCTTTTTCTAAAACAATACCTGCAACTTTTACATGTCTTTCTGCCTGCTCATCAAAAGTGGAGGAAATAACTTCAGCCTTAACACTCCTGGCCATATCGGTAACTTCCTCGGGGCGTTCATCAATTAGTAACACTATTAAAAAACATTCGGGGTGATTTTCAGCAATCGCATTAGCCACGTTTTTTAGTAATACTGTTTTACCGGTCTTTGGCTGGGCTACTATCATACCTCTTTGACCTTTGCCGATGGGCGCAAAAAGATCTAAAATTCTTGTTGAGTAGTTCCCGGCTGAGGTACTCAAATTTATTTTCTGTTCAGGGAATAGTGGGGTTAAATATTCAAATGATACTCTATCCCTGATCTCCTCAGTTGTTTTCCCATTTACTGTTTCTACTCGTAAAAGTGCAAAGTATTTTTCACCTTCTTTAGGTGGTCTGATTTGCCCTCTGACGGTATCTCCTGTTTTTAATCCAAATAATTTTATTTGAGATGGTGATACATAAATGTCATCCGGGCTGGCGAGATAGTTGTAATCGCTGGACCTCAGGAATCCATAACCATCCTGCATAATTTCCAGCACGCCTTCATTCTCGATGATACCATCAAAATCTTTTATGATGGCATTATACTGGATTTTTTTGCTTTTTTCTGGTCTATCACTTTTTTTGCCTTTTTCTTCTCTGGTGTTCGAGGTGTTTTTGCGTTCTTCTTTTTTATCATTTTCAGAAGATTTGTCATTCGCTGTATTTTCTTCTGTACTGATTTCTTCCGTTGCGATGCTATCTATTGACTTATCGATGTCAAGGGTTAGTGACTCTAACAACTCTTCGGAACTTTTTTCATTAGAAGTATCAGATTCTGTGTTTTCAGTAACGTTCTCTCTTTTTATTTCTTCTTGATCTGATTTCATAGACATTAATTCTTTTTTACTTTGTAATTCTTCTTCAGGCAGGGAGGCCTGATGATCTAATATTTTGTAAATGAGTTCCTTCTTGGGTATACGTTTGTAATTTTTTATTCCGAGGTTTTCTGCAATATCTTTTAATTCCGATAATAGCCTGACGCTCAAATCATCAATACTGAACATGAGATATAAATGGGATTAATTAATTTGTTAAAAACAATAGTTGAATGAATATATAAAAATCAAGAAAAGGTATGATTGTCTATCAATGCTAAAATGACATGCAATGTTATTCCAACCTTACCTATAAAACAAATATTATTAAAAAAAATAACCATTAGGCATAAATAACGGAGATACCCTTATTTTGCCAGATAAAAGATCGTTAACAAATTTAGGAATGCTTGAATTATCACTAATCAGAAAGAACAAAAAAGATATAATAGAAAGATTAAACAAAAGAGGTATTGATGGTTTAGAAGAAAAAATTGAACATTTAGTTGATCTGGATGATAAACGGAAAAGCCTCCAAAACGAATATGATCAAACCCTTAATTCTGCAAATGCAATAGCAAAAGAAATCGGAAATCTTTTTAAAGCAGGTGAAATTCAAGAGGCCAATTCAAAAAAAGAACAATCATCTCAACTCAAAATAAAGTCTAAAGAATTAGCAAAAGACCTGAGCATAATAGAAAATGAATTAAAAGTTGCCCTACTTAATATACCAAATGTACCAAATCAGCTAGTACCACCCGGAAAATCCACTGATGATAATGAAGTGATTTCCCAGGTTGAAGAATTACCAATGCTATCAAAGCCAACACCTCATTGGGATATATGTAAAAATTTTGATCTTATTGATTTTGATTTAGGCAATAAAGTGACGGGTGCAGGATTCCCTTTCTATAAAAACGAGGGTGCGCGTTTAATCCGAGGTATGATAAACTATTTTTTAGATGAGGCAATAGCCCAAGGATATGAGGAAATCCAACCGCCCCTGCTCATTAATAAAGATAGTGGCTATGCAACCGGCCAATTACCTGATAAAGAGGGTCAAATGTATGAATTGAAAAATGAAGAATTGTTTCTAATACCAACTGCAGAAGTGCCCATCACAAATGTTTACCGTGATATGATCATTAAATCGGAAGATTTACCTGTAAAAAATGTCGGTTACACAGCTTGCTTCAGAAGAGAAGCCGGAAGCTGGGGTGCACATGTTAGAGGATTAAACAGATTACACCAATTTGATAAAGTGGAGATTGTCCAGATTTCAGACCCGGATCGTTCCTACGATGCTTTAGAGGAAATGATGAGTCACGTAGAGCAATTACTTCAATCGCTTGAACTCCCGTATAGGATTTTAAAATTATGTGGAGGAGACCTTGGGTTTACTTCCGCAATCACCTATGATTTTGAAGTTTATGCTGCCGGACAGGCAAGGTGGCTGGAAGTTAGTTCAGTAAGTAATTTTGAAACTTACCAGTCAAATCGCCTAAAACTCAGGATTAAAGGAAATAAATCCAAAAGATATGCTCATACGCTCAATGGTAGCGCTCTGGCAATTCCCAGGGTACTTGCAGCATTGCTAGAAAATAATTTTCAGGAAGATAGGATTAATATACCCAAAACATTACATCCCTATCTTGGCTTTTCTCAAATATTAAAATAATATGGATGTAATTATCCGAAAAGGCAAGGCAAGTGATATCCCGGCAGCACTAAAATTAATAAAAGAATTGGCTGAGTATGAGCAGTCCCTGAATGAAGTACTAAATACTGAGGAAATGATGCTGGAGGACTTCAAAAAAAAGTCAATATATGAATTCTATGTAGCTGAGAGTGACCAAACCGTTGTAGGACTGGCCCTTTATTATATGAGATACAGTACATGGAAAGGCATCAGGCTATTCCTGGAAGATATAATTGTTACGCAATCAAAACGAGGTGTGGGGATTGGAACAAAATTATTTGAAAAGGTAATCACAGTAGCCAACGAAAGGGGCTGTACTGGCATGATGTGGCAGGTTTTAGATTGGAATAAACCGGCCATTGAATTCTATAAAAAATATAATAGCAGATTTGATGCAGGGTGGACAAATTGTCATCTTGATTTTTGAAAAGTTCGTGTTTGCTTACCAGGGATAAAATAGCAGGTTTAGTTTTAATCATTATACATCTCGTAGGTGTGGTTGGCTATAATATAGATCTACTTCATCCTATTTTTCTAAGCCTGAGTCCTTACACAATTATACTGTCTGTACTATTGATGCTATCCTTCGATACAAATATTAACTCAAGGTTGCTCATTTTACTTGTCATAATATTTCTTCTGGGTATGATTGTGGAGATTGTAGGTGTCAGGACAGGGATAATTTTTGGTGAATACCATTACACAAATATCCTGGGGCTTCATATACTAGGGGTTCCGATCACACTTGGGTTCACCTGGGCTGGTCTTGTGTATGCTATTGGCATGATTTTTCAAAACATTCTAAGTTTTTATTTCAAATTAATATTGTCCGTTGTTGTCTTGGTGCTGCTGGATTATTTAATTGAACCAATTGCCATAGAATTAAACTACTGGATTTGGGAAATGAACGGGGAAGCTCCATTTTTCAATTATTTAGGTTGGTCATTTACCGGTCTGATCATGTTCTTTTTATTTTATCGTTTCAAGCCCAGGAGTAATAATAAATTGGCGATCTGGTTTTTAGCCGCCCAGGTAATTTTTTTCGGTTTGTTTAACCTGTACATTTTGTTTAATTAAATTCGAACATTTTAAACTTTGTTTAGGTTACTCACTTAAACAAAATTTTGGGCATGAGCACATTTTCAATAAAAGATCTAGAACATTTATCAGGCATAAAAGCTCATACCATTAGAATATGGGAGCAAAGATATTCATTAATTGAACCTAAACGGACACCAACAAATATTAGATATTATGACGATTATGATCTGAAACTCATCTTAAATGTATCCTTACTAAAGGATAACGGGTTTAAAATATCTAAGATAGCTAATATGAGTGCTGGAGAGATGCAGCGGGAAGTAATAAAACTAACGGAGAATAACTTAAGGTTTCCTGAACAAATACATGCCTTAACCATATCAATGGTTGATTTGGATGAGGATAGGTTTGAAAAAATCATCTCAACTAACATTTTAAAGTTAGGATTTGAGAAAACGATGTTAAACATAATCTATCCTTTTTTATCAAAAATTGGAATCCTGTGGCAAACAGGCGCTATAAATCCGGCACAGGAACATTTCATAACAAATCTTATCCGTCAAAAACTGATAGTCTCTATCGATGGACAATTTGTATCAATCAAAAATAAAAGCAAAAAGTACATGCTTTTCTTACCGGAAGGAGAATTGCATGAATTGAGTTTATTATTCGCCAATTATATCATTAAGTCCAGGCAAAATCATGCTTACTATCTTGGTCAATCATTACCACTGAAAGACCTTGAGGAAGTATATAAAATACACAAACCAGATTTTTTACTTACGATAATCACAACAAGCCCGGGACAGGATTATATACAGACTTATCTAAACAACCTAGCAGAGCAATTTCCTCAATCAAAAATATTGCTAAGTGGTTACCAAGTCGTTGGACAAGATCTTCAATTACCTGAAAACATGACAATATTCAACAGAATTGATGAATTAATCCAGTTTGTTGAAGATAATGCCTACATTAAAGAATATAATGCTATAATACAGGCTTAATAAAAATTAAACAAACAGGTATCCATCTCCCCAAGTAATGTTCAGTTATAAGTCGGAAAATTAGCCGTCTATTCAACAATATGTCTAAATACATTAGTTTTGTAGATTATTTATTATTAAAAGTTAAACAGATTTATTTGGTCTTTGATTGATTTTGTTTAAGTTTGATTCAACAAAATAAAAGCTTATGACTTCACTTGAATTTACTTACGCCATAGACCAACTTTCAGGATCCCTTAAACCTTTTGCGTTAAAACTGACAAAAGACAGTGAAGATGCAGATGATTTGCTTCAGGAAACCATGTTAAAAGCCTATATCAATAAAGAAAAATTCGAAACCGGAACAAACTTAAAAGCATGGCTGTACACCATAATGAAGAATACTTTCATTACTAATTATCAAAGAATGTTAAGAAGAAATACATTCATAGATACGACAGATAATCTTCATTACATTAATAGTTCTGAAACAAACATAAATAATTTAGCATATTCTAATTTTGCAATAGATGATATTGATGAAGCGATAAATAAATTAGCTGAAAATTACAGGATTCCGTTTTTAATGCATTTCAAGGGCTTTAAGTACCATGAAATCGCAAAACGATTAAACATCCCCATTGGAACCGTGAAAAACAGAATCCATATTGCAAGAAAAGAGTTAAAAGACATGCTAAAGCCTTATGCGTATAAATATTAATATATGACTAAAATACGAAGAAAGGCTTGTGTGATCGGCGCTGGCTTTTCTGGATTAGTGGCTTCGTCCTCTTTAGCGAAAGCCGGTTTTGAAGTGGAACTAATTGAGAAAAATGATAAGCCTGGAGGAAGGGGTAGACTGCTTCAAATTGATGGTTTTCAATTTGATATGGGGCCTAGTTGGTATTGGATGCCTGATGTATTTGAGGATTATTTCCAAAAATTTGGATACACGGTATCAGACTTTTATGATCTTAAACGATTAGATCCTTCTTATAAAGTTGTTTTTGAAGATTTTACATTAGACATTCCAGCCAGTTTTGAGGAGCTAAAGTCAAAATTTGATGCTATAGAAAAAGGAAGTGGAGCAAAGTTAGAGCAATTTATTAAACAAGCCGGTGAAAAGTACCGGATAGGGATGAAAGACCTGGTATTCAGACCTAGTTTGAGTTTGCTGGAATTTGTTAATTTGAAAGTATTTAAAGGGCTTTTAAAAATGAACATTTTTCAAAGCATGTCCAGTCATGTGAGGCATTATTTTAAAAATGAACATCTGCAGCAGTTGATGGAATTTCCGGTATTGTTTTTAGGAGGTACACCTAAAAGTACACCTGCACTATATAGCATGATGAATTATGCAGATATCGCCTTAGGTACCTGGTATCCAATGGGGGGCATGCATAAAATTGCTGAAGCAATGGCCGAAGTGGCCAAAAAGCAAGATGTTGCCATAACCTGCAACGAAGAGGTAAAAAAAGTAGAAACAAAAAACAACGAGATAAGACTAATAGAAACAACCAAAAGAATTATAGAGGCTGATGTTTTTGTAAATGCTTCCGATTATCATCATTTTGATCAGCAATTATTACCAGATAATGATCGCAACTACTCTGAACGTTATTGGGATTCCAGAACAATGGCTCCTTCCAGCCTAATTTTTTATTTAGGGATAAATAAAAAAATTGACAATCTGAATCACCACAATCTCTTTTTTGACAAAGATTTTAACCGGCATGCGCGTGAGATTTATCAGAAGCCTTCATGGCCTGCAGATCCATTGTTTTACGTGTCAGCAACATCAAAAACTGACGAATCAGTCGCCCCAAAAAATTGTGAAAACCTGTTCATTTTGGTACCAATCGCACCCGGATTAGATGATGCTGAGAAAACCAGATTGAAGTATTATAAAAAAATCATGGATCGATTAGAAGCTTATACAAAACAAGATATTTCTAATCATGTTATAGTGAATAAAAGTTATTCTGTAAGTGATTTTAAGAGTGATTATAACTCTTTTAAAGGCAATGCATATGGATTAGCCAATACACTCATGCAGACTGCGGTACTAAAACCAAGTATTAAAAGTAAAAAACTTAAAAATTTATTCCATACAGGCCAGCTTACAGTACCCGGCCCTGGTGTGCCTCCGGCAATTATATCAGGTCAAGTAGTGGCTAACCTCATTTCCAAACAATATAATATGAACTAGTTGCTGTATTTCGTAAACTTGTTAATTTAAACCTAATGAATGATCTCTACGGAAATACTACCATAAAATGCAGTAGAATAATAACCAGAAACTACAGCACCTCTTTCTCTTTGGGTATATCGACACTGCAAAAAAAATATCATGCTGCTATTTACGCGATCTATGGATTTGTAAGATGTGCAGACGAGATAGTCGATACCTTTCATGATTTTGATAAGCATAAACTCTTAAATGATTTTAGAGCAGATACCTATCAATCCATTGCCGAGGGGATTAGTATGAACCCGGTACTCCACTCATTTCAGTGGGCAGTAAATAAATATTCCATAGATCGACATTTAATAGAATCTTTTTTGGAAAGTATGGAAATGGATTTATACAATGAAAAATACTCAGAGAGCCAATATAAAATATATATATATGGATCTGCGGAGGTAGTAGGATTGATGTGTTTAAAAGTGTTTTGTGAAGGTGACGGAAATATGTACAATCAACTCGAGGTGTATGCTAAGGCACTGGGCTCTGCCTTTCAAAAAGTCAATTTTCTTAGAGATGTTAAAAGTGACTTCCAGGAGAGAGGAAGGGTTTATTTCCCTGAAGTTAATTTCAGGGAATTCACCAGAAAGGATAAATTATTGATAGAGAAAGACATTGAGAATGATTTTTCTCTTGCTTTAGAAGGTATTAAAAGACTTCCTAAAGGTGCAAGATTAGGGGTATATCTGGCATACATTTATTATATCAACTTATTTTCAAAAATAAAGAACCTCCCGCCTTCCAAAATTATGGAAGAGAGAATAAGAATCGCAGACCTTAGAAAGTTTACACTGCTGGCCAGCACTTATCTCAAGCACCAAATGAATTACATCTAAGCAGGATGTATTTATATCTACTTCTTCATTTAATAATCATATCCTATCCACTAGCAAATTCTTTTGAGCGTAGAATAACCTTTTATAAGAATTTCAGATACATATTCCCTGCAATTAGCATCACGGCCCTTTTCTTTTTGATCTGGGATGTAATTTTCACAAAAATGGGCGTTTGGGGATTTAACGACGATTACACCATTGGCTTATATCTCTTAGGACTTCCACTCGAGGAATGGCTATTCTTTATCACTGTCCCCTTTGCAACAATATTTATATATGAATGTGTTAAGTATTTTTTCAAATATGAAATAAATCCAAGGGCAAGCAAGAACATTTTGCTTTTTTTGTCTCTGGTATTGTTCATTTTAGCCCTTATATATTCCCATAATTATTATACATTTTACAATTTTCTTTTCGCATCGGTATTTTTGATAATCAGCTACTTTTATCTGGAAAGCAGGTTTATTGAAAAATTCTTAATCACTTATCTTTTTCATATCATCCCTTTTTTACTGATTAATGGTGTCTTAACAGGTTCTTTCATTGAAAATCCGGTTGTGTGGTATAACAATAATGAAAATTTGGGGATACGGATTTTTACCATTCCAGTAGAAGACACAATCTATTCCATGCTTTTGTTAATTATGAATATCTTTGCTTACGAGAAATTAAAATCTGTAAAAACAATAAAAGTATCCAAATCGTTTTCTTAGTATGTTGAACTTGAGAGTAAATATTGATCCTAATTCCGGTTTTTGCTTTGGAGTGGTCTATGCTATTGAAATGGCTGAAGAGATTCTCGAAGAATGCGGAATTTTATATTGCCTGGGAGATATAGTACACAACGATGAGGAGGTAAAAAGACTCGAAAAGAAAGGTTTAATCATCATTAACAATGATCAACTAAAAGATATAAAAGACTCAAAAGTACTTATACGGGCACATGGTGAACCTCCATCGACTTATGAGTTGGCCATAAAAAATAATCTTGAATTGATCGACGCTTCATGCCCAGTTGTCCTGAAGCTTCAAAACAGAATAAAAAACTCTTTTGATAAAGAGGAAACGATATATATTTATGGGAAGCCAGGTCATGCTGAAGTTGTTGGTTTAATGGGTCAAACAAACAACAAAGCAGTAGTCTTTCAGGATATTGATGAATTAGATGTCGAAGCTCTTCCAAGAGAACTAACATTGTATTCACAGACCACAAAAAGCACAGAAAAATTTTATGCTATTACCCGGCAACTAACCAATGCTGGTATACAGGTAAATGCTAATGACACAATCTGCAGGCAGGTTTCTAATCGTGATAAAGAACTTAGGGATTTCGCAAAACAGTTTGATAAAATAATTTTTGTTTCAGGGACCAAATCTTCAAACGGGAAAGTCTTATACAATATTTGTAAGGAAAACAATAAAAGCTCATTTTTTATATCAACATGTCAGGAACTTAAAAAAGAATGGTTCTCTGAAAATGATGTTGTTGGAATATGTGGAGCCACCTCAACGCCAATGTGGTTAATGGAAGAAGTAAGAAACGAGCTTTTATCCTACTAAAATGACTCCAATCGATACTTTACTGCTTTATGGTTTAATTCCAGTTATATTTTTTATAATGGAATTTGTGGCATGGGCAACACACAAATATATAATGCACGGTTTTCTCTGGTCATGGCATAAGTCCCATCATAAAGTTCATAACCACACGCTTGAACGTAATGATCTTTTCGCAGTAGTTTTTAGTATTCCGTCAATTACATTTATTGTTCTGGGTTTTGAAATTGAGGGGTTGTTTATTTTAAAATACATTGGTTTTGGAATATTGTCTTATGGAATCTTTTACTTCATCTTTCATGACATTTTAGTACATCAAAGGATTAAATTTAAATTCAAACGTCGAAATGCATACCTTAAACGTATCATAAATGCTCATTATATTCATCATAGAAAGCATACCAAAGAGGGTTGCGAAGCATTTGGATTTTTATACGCACCAAAAAAATACGAATTGAAATGATAGAAGATCAGTTGAAAGACTTGAAGGCACGTATTGAAGCCTTGAGGAGGTATCTTTGACTATGATGTTAAAAAGAAGGAAATTGAAGAAGAGGAAGCATTAACCGCTCAAGCTGATTTTTGGTCTGAACCACAAGAGGCAGAGAAAACGCTTCAAAAAATAAAATCAAAGAAATTCTGGGTTACGAGCTTCGAGGAGTTATACACCAAATTCCAGGATCTGGAAGTACTTTTTGATTTCTTTAAAATGGAAGAAGCGAGCGAAGGAGAAGTAGATAAAGAATATCAAATCGTTGTTAAACTTACCGGTGAATTGGAATTTAAGCGTATGCTTAGTAATGAAGAGGATCAACTAAATGCTATGCTTGAGATCAACCCCGGTGCTGGAGGCACGGAGAGCCAGGACTGGGCCAATATGCTAATGAGAATGTATATTATGTGGGGTGAGAAAAACGGCTACACAGTAAAGGAAGTTAACTTGCAACCCGGAGATACCGCAGGGATAAAATCTGCTACACTTGAAATTCAGGGACCTTTTGCTTATGGAAATTTGAAATCGGAAATTGGTGTGCATAGACTTGTAAGGATATCTCCCTTCGATTCAGGTGGAAGAAGGCATACCTCCTTTGCCTCAGTTTTTACCTATCCAATTATTGATGATTCTATTGAAATTGAAGTAAAGTCCTCAGACATTTCCTGGGAAACCTTTAGGGCTGGTGGTAAAGGCGGACAAAATGTAAATAAAGTTGAAACAGCTGTTCGTTTAAGGCATGCATCTTCTGGAATTGTGGTTGAGTGCCAACAAGAAAGATCCCAGCTTCAGAACAAAGAAAAAGCACTGAATATGTTAAAATCCAGACTTTATCAATTAGAAATTGATAAAAGGAATAAAAAACGGGATGAGATTGAGGGGTCTAAAATGAACATTGATTTTGGTTCACAGATCCGCAATTATGTTCTCCATCCATATAAATTAATCAAAGACAATCGCAGCCTCGTTGAAAGAACGGATGTGCAGAACGTCCTGGATGGCGATATAAATGAATTCATCAAATCATTTCTATTACTACAAAATAATCAAAACTAGATCTTAAAATGGATAAACCAAAAATTGCTCAGAAATCACCTATTGTAGAGGATACTAAAAAAGGAAAATACTTTTGGTGTTCATGTGGTTTAAGTGGTAATCAACCATATTGCGATGGGTCGCACAAAGGCACTGATTTTTCTCCGGTTAAAGTTGATATTGAGAGTGATCAAAAATTAGCATGGTGTGCTTGCAAAAATACAAGCAACCAACCTTTTTGTGATGGTTCACATAAGGAGCTGAATTAAGCTTACCTGAAAACAATATTTCCTAAGGCAACATCTACATTAAATGTCATGAGATTGTCTGCATGTGCCGAGTACTCGCGGTTAACATAGGTATTTTTTTCAACCTCTTCGAATTCCTTGGAAATTTCCACGTTGCAAAGGGGTGAGTTGTGAATATTTATTTCAATGGGGGTAGGATTCTTAGGTAGGATTATCACCAGACTGCCTGCTCCTACCGTTGCTTTAATATCACATTTTTCTATAACGTCAGTACTAAAATCTAAAGTAGCACTACCAAAACCTATCCTGGCTACTACATGTCGAGCTCTTGCTAGACTAATTTTTTCTGTTTCCAGTGTTCCCAGATCTACTTCAACCATAAAAGTATCCATAGAACATAGGTTTTTAAAATGATCTTGATAACTGATAAATACATCGGCACTCCCCGTATTTACTTTAAAATTGGAGATAGGAACACCAGATAGGTCAATGTTTGAACTACCAAAACCATATTCAAGATCAAGGTCGTATATTTTGTCCTTGGTCAGATAGAACTTCCAGTAATTTTTTTGCTTTCTCTCTCCACTATTCATGATATTATAGGAGATCGTTTGCGTCAAATTACTGCTGTTATAATTTTCTAAATCAAGCGATAGATGATAATTACCATTATTGATCTTAGAGAAAAATGAAGGATGGATAGATTGTGATTGCGGATTACCATAAATCTCTAACGGATCACCATGGTTTGATGTCCTTATATAGCTTGTACCGGAAGCCGCTGATAAGGAAAAAGTCACCGTGTCGTAAGCATCATTATCTTCTATGCTATAGTACTTCTTTAACTGACCTTTAAGACAAGTAGGGCAAAAAATAATAATTAAGAATAATATCCTTAACATGAAACAGCTAACGGCACAATGGTTGGCTTTGTTACGACTAATTCAATTATTAAGTGAATATTATTAAAAGAACTCCCGAACTTTTTCAAAGAATCCCTTTTCATGCTTACCTGGATTAGGATCGAAGTTCTTGGATCCTCTCAGACTTTCAAGTAGTTCACGCTCATGCCGTGAGAGATTTTTTGGTGTCCATACATTAACATGGATTAATTGATCACCCCTTTGACCATATCCATTTACATCGGGCAGTCCTTTACCTCTTAAGCGAAGTATCTTACCACCTTGTGTACCAGGATCTATTTTTATTTTCACATTTCCATATATTGTGGGAACCTCCACCTGAGATCCAAGCGCAGCATCAATAAAACTTATGTAAAGCTCATAATTAATATTGTTACCATCCCTTTTTAGTAGATCATCTTCGATTTCTTCAATAACGATCAACAAATCCCCGGGAATACCACCGCCAGGTGCTTCATTGCCTTTACCGTTCATCGAAAGTTGCATACCTTCGCCAACACCTGCAGGTATCTTAACGTTGATGATCTCTTCTTCTTGCTTCAATCCGGTATTGTCAACGCCAAATGGTTTCTTATCAATGGTTTGACCTGACCCATTACAAGTTGGACAGGTGGATGATGAAACCATCTGCCCAAGCATAGTATTCACTACTTTTCTCACTTGACCAGAACCTTTACAGGTGGGGCATGATTTGAAAGTAACACCTTCAGCCGTCACTAGTCTGTGGACTCTTATTTTCTTTTCAACGCCATTGGCTATTTCGTCAAGTGTTAATTTAAGTTTTATTCTAAGGTTGGTTCCTTTTTTAACATGCCTTCTGCTCTGACCCCCTCCTCCAAAGAAACTTTCAAACGGACTTCCTCCGCCGAAAATATCACCAAATTGGGAAAATATGTCTTCCATACTCATCCCTCCTCCGCTAAATCCGCCAGCTCCACCTACACCCTGATGACCAAACCGGTCATAATTAGCCTTCTTTTCATCATTACTAAGCACCTCATATGCTTCAGCAGCTTCTTTAAATTTATCTTCTGCTGAGCTATCCCCCGGATTTTTATCCGGATGATGTTTAATGGCTATTTTTCTGTAAGCCTTTTTTATTTCATCCTTACTGGCTGATTTATCAACACCTAATATTTCGTAATAATCTCTCTTTGCCATTATGATCCTATAACAACTTTTGCGAACCTAATCACTTTATCATTCATTTTATACCCAGCTTCAATTACATCAACGATTTTACCTTTCAATTCTTCTTTAGGGGCCGGCACTTGTGTTATTGCTTCCTGTACTTCCGGATCAAAGTCATCGCCTGGTTTTATATTTACTTTATTTACGTTATTGTTATCCAATATCTTATTCAATTTGTTTCGAATAAGCTTTACCCCTTCTCGAATTGGTTTCACCTCTTTAATGGAGACATCAGCAATCGAATCCTGGGCCCTGTTAAAGTCATCAATTACAGGTAGTAAATCTTTTATTACTGATTCACTGGCATTACTGATAATATCCAGTTTTTCCCTGGATGTCCTTCTTCTAAAATTTTCAAACTCTGAGTAAAGCCTTAAATACTTTTCCCTCGATTCCTCCAGGTCTTTTTTTACTTCTTCTAATTCATCCGTTTCATTACCTTTTTCGGATTCTATATGGGGATCCTTTGTTTGCTGCTCATCAGCATCTTTAACATTTTCCCCTTTGCCATTATCAACCTGATCTGAGGTTTCTGATTTGGTTTTGACTTTTTCGTTTATGTTGTTTTGTCCTTCTTCCTGGTTGAAGGTATCGTTGTTTTGTTCTTTTACTTGCTGATCTTTTGATTCTCCCATATTCTGGATTATATGAATTTAGACACAAAAATGGCAATTATTTTGCCAAAGCATAGCAAGTGTGACACAATGACATTATTCGGTTAGTGTATCCCATATCATATCTTTTAATGTTTCTAAACCACGATTTGTAAGGCTGGAAATAAAGCAGTATGGAATAGATGGTAGTTCTTTACTAATAAGTTCAGTCAATTCCTCATCAAGTAAATCTGATTTTGAGATGGCCATTAATCTTTTTTTATCCAGTAGTTCAGGGTTGTATTTTTTTAATTCATTGAGTAAGGTTAGATATTCTTCATAAATGTTATGACTGTCTGCTGATATTACAAACAATAAAATAGAATTTCGTTCTATATGTCTTAAAAATCTAGTGCCCAGGCCTTTTCCTTCAGCTGCCCCTTCAATTATTCCGGGGATATCTGCCATCACAAAAGATTTATAATCACGATAGGGTATCACGCCCAGGTTTGGCGTTAACGTGGTAAAAGGATAGTCAGCGATTTCGGGCTTTGCAGCTGACAATATGGACAATAATGTTGACTTCCCGGCATTTGGTAATCCGACCAACCCAACATCTGCCAACAATTTGAGCTCCACCGTTATCCACTCCTCCTTGCCAGGTTCTCCTGGCTGAGCATAGTGAGGCGACTGATTGACAGAATTTTTAAAGTGATCATTCCCTAATCCACCTTTTCCTCCGGGAGTCAAAACTTCTTCTTGTCCGTGTTGTAATATTTCAACTTTGATCTCTCCGGTATTAGAATCCCTTGCAATACTTCCAATGGGAACTTCTAATACCTGGTCATCACCTCCAGCACCTGATCTTCGTCCACCTTCACCCGGTTTACCATCACCCGCAATCACATGCTTACGGTATTTAAGGTGCAACAAGGTCCATAGTTGTTCATTACCTTTTAAAATGATGTGTCCTCCTCTACCCCCATCCCCACCGTCAGGACCACCCTTTGGAACAAACTTTTCCTTTCGGAAATGGGCAGAGCCCGCTCCACCCTTTCCGGACCTGGAGCAAAATTTTACGTGGTCAATGAAGTTTGATTGTGTGCTCATTACTCCTTAATCAGAAAAGGAGCTTATTTTCTCTTTGATGGATGCAAAAATTTCATCAATACTACCAACCCCATTTACGCTGTAATATTTACCTTGCTTATTATAGTATTCAGCAACAGGTAAGGTTTCATTTTTATACACAGCTATTCTCGTTTGAATTTTATTTTCATCCTGGTCATCTACTCTGCCAGAGGTTTTAGCCCTTTCTTTTATTCGTGAGATTAATTCATCCTCAGGTACATCGAGGGATATCATACCGGATATGGATAAATCATGGGATACTAGCATTTTGTCAAGTTCAACGGCCTGATTTACTGTACGGGGAAACCCATCAAAAATAAATCCATTTGAGGCCTTGGATTCTGTTACTTTACTTTCAACCATTCCCACCACGATGTCGTCGGGGACTAATTTTCCAGCATCTATGTATTGTTGCGCCTTGTTCCCCAAATCCGACCCTACCGCCATATGCATTCTGAAAAGGTTTCCGGTAGATATGTGGATAAGATCGTACTTTTCAATGATTTTTTCACTTTGTGTTCCCTTACCTGCGCCTGGAGGGCCAAATAGTACTAGATTTATCATGGACTGTAAGTATTCTTTTAATTAATGTTTTTTTATTTGAAAATTAAAATTAAGCAGTAATTAGATTTATTGTTAGGTTTTTGTAAAGGTTGAGCCAGAAGTTTACATCCAGTTATAATTTCTCGATTTGCTGCCTGATGTTGTATAGTTTATCCGGATAGTCTGTAAAAATACCATCAACACCCATGTTTAACATCTTAATCATGGTCTCGATATCATTTATCAGAAAAGTATATACCTCATAACCCCGTGCATGCATTCTAAATACTCTTCTTTCTGATAAAGTACTATAGTGTGGGTTCAAGGCGTCCAGGTCTTCATGTTTACTTTCATTAGAGCGACCAAGATAAACCTTTGTTTCAATGTAAAATGCAATCAATGGTGCAGAGTCTTCACCCACAACTAGTCTCTTGGTTTTAATTTCAGGAAGGTAGTCATGCGCTTCTTCCAGGTATTCACCTTCATAAGATTCCAGGACACACCATTTAATGCCATCTTCTTCTTGCAAAACAATGTCCACAATTTTTTTTGCGATACCATCATAATGTGCATGGTCTGCATGTTTAATTTCGATTAGACACTCAGCCTTACCATCAATTAAATCAAGTGCTTCTTTTAGCGTGGGTATTTTTTCTCCTGCGAAATCTGCACTGAACCATGAGCCAGCATCTAAGGATTTAAGCTGTGCCAGCGTGAAATCATGAACATCTCCGGATCCGTTAGTTGTTCTATTAACCATTTCATCATGAATTACCACTACCTGGTTATCTTTTGACATCCTGACATCCAGCGCTATGATATCGGCATTCATATCAAGCGCTTTTTGGAAAGCTACCAGGGTGTTTTCTGGCGCATGCCCAGAAGCCCCTCTGTGTGCTATAATCTTGAATTCCTTGCCTTTTAACTTATTTAAATCAGTACTTGCGAAAAAATTTTGAAATAAAAATGGCTCAAAAACTGAAAAAGCCAGAAATAATACCAGTAAAGGAGAAGAATATAATAGAAATTTTTTAGTATTCATTAACGCGAAATTAATAAAGAATTAATCTACATCTTACATAAAAAAATAACGTAACCGAGGATTATCAGGATTTATCGATTTAACACTTTAAATATGTAAAGATTAAAAATGATCTGATCCGAATTGATCTAAATATAGGTTATATTTATCATGAAATTGATAAAATAAAATATTTGGTTAAAGAAAAGAAAGAGCGATGCATCCTAGTAGCACTAACTTCCAGAGAAGTACACGCCCGCCAGGAGCGGGATCATTTGGATGAGTTATCATTTTTATCAAGTACACTTGGAATGGAAGCTATTCGAAGCTTTACCCAAAAATCTGAATCCCCTGACCCAAAGACATTCGTTGGGAAAGGTAAGCTTCAGGAGATTAAGGAATATGCAATAGTCAATCATGTTTCTACCCTGGTATTTGATGATGAACTTTCTCCCTCCCAATTTAGAAACATAGAAAAAGAATTTGGTAAGCTCAGTGTTGACGATGATGGCATTAAAATTTATGATAGAAGCCTGCTGATCCTGGATATTTTCTTAAAAAGGGCAAAAACTGCACAAGCCAAAATGCAGGTGGAACTTGCCAGGTATGAATATCTACTTCCTCGTTTAACGCGTATGTGGACACACCTCGAAAGACAAAGAGGTGGTACCGGAACCAGAGGTGGGGCAGGCGAAAAGGAAATCGAAACTGACCGAAGGATTATAAGAGATCAGATATCATTGTTGAAGAAGAAACTTCAAAAAATTGATAAACAAAGCCAGGTTAGACGTAAATCCAGATCCAACATAGTAAGGATATCATTGGTGGGTTATACCAATGCGGGTAAGTCTACCATTATGAAGCTTCTTAGTAAATCTGACGCTTACGCAAGGGATGAATTGTTTGCAACAGTTGATTCTAAGGTGAGAAGGGTCACGATAAAAAATATCCCATTTCTACTTTCAGATACCGTTGGGTTTATAAGAAAGCTACCCCACAACCTTATAGAATCTTTCAAATCGACACTTGATGAGGTTAGCGAGGCTGATATTTTACTTCATGTAATTGATGTCTCGAACCCTGCTTACGAAGATCATATTGAAGTAGTTGAAAGTACACTAACAGAGATAAATGCGGCAGATATTCCAATCATTAGGGTGTATAACAAAATTGATAAGTTAGAACAACAAATTGCCGAGAAAAAAATCAATGGAGAGATCGTGGAAGAAATAGAAGGGTTGCAGTATGGTGTGGATCGTCAAAGTTGGCGCGACGATATTATTTTCATTTCTGCGGTAAATAAAACCAATATCCAGGCACTGAAGGAATTGATATACAATAAGGTAGCTAAAAAACACCATACCATATACCCTAACTTTTTGAAAAAAGAAATTCATTAGTCTACTTTTGTAGTTTATTCAATGGCCTCTTAGTTCAAGGGATAGAATAGGAGTTTCCTAAACTCTAGATCCAGGTTCGAGTCCTGGAGAGGCCACTATACGATCCCATAAATCACGCTTTCCCCTTATCGTATTGATATAAGAAAAAAAAATGATATTTTTCAATTTTAATTTTCATACGTTTAGATTTGGAAAGTGGGGAGATTTATTTTCCTCGCTTTCTTTTTTTGCTCTTTCATAGAAACTTCATACATGTCCCTTGATCAATCAACTCAAGATATAGTCAATTTACTAGGATTAAAAAAGCATCCTGAAGGAGGGTACTTCAGGGAAATATTCAGATCAGAAGAATACAACGAGGATTTTTCCGGTAGATACCATGGAAGGCGCAATAGATATACATCTATTTATTTTTTGCTAACAGCAAAAGATACATCAAAATTTCACATACTGCGCTCTGATGAGCTTTGGTATTACCATGCAGGAGAAGGTGTGGTCATTCATACCATCAGTAAAAAAGGAGACTATCAACAGCACATACTCGGGCCAGCGATAGAAAATGGGGAATCTTTACAATTGAGAATTGATCGAGATACTTATTTTGGAGGATATGTCAAGGCCGGAGGTTCATATTGTTTATTGAGCTGTATGGTATCCCCTGGTTTTGAATTTCAAGATTTCTACATGCCATCCAGGGAAGAGTTGCTCAGTTTGTTTCCTCAACATGTTACCATTATTGACAGACTTACCTAAATTTTATCTCCTTTTCCTTTGAATTTGCAATAAAAGTCTATCTTTGCGTCTCTTTTAAAATGGACGGGTTCCTTAAATAAAAGCTTATGCCAGTAAAAATTAGATTATCACGTCGCGGTCGAAAAAAAAGTGCATTGTTTGATGTAATCATTGCAGATTCCCGGTCTCCAAGGGATGGGAGGTTTATTGAAAGAATAGGTCATTACAATCCCAAAACTGACCCTGCCACTGTGGACTTAGATGAGGAAAAAGCTTTTGATTGGTTGATGAAAGGTGCACAACCAACAGATACTGCCAGGGCAATTCTCTCTTATCGTGGGGTTTTATTGAGAAAACATTTACAGGTAGGCGTAAATAAAGGCGCCATAACTCAAGATGAAGCGGATGCTAAGCTTAACGAGTGGAAAGAAGCCAAGCAATCTAAAATTCAGGAAAAGATTGATACACTCTCGAAAGAGAAAGGTGATAAACTCAAGGCCAGGTTGGCTGCTGAAACAAAAATTCGTGAAGCTCGAGCTGAATCGCTTAAGAAGAAAAATGTTGTTGAAGAACCAGCTCCTGAAGAATCAGCCGAGAAAGAACCCCCTCAAGAATAATTATATTATATGGTTCATGATGATTACTTTGAATTAGGGTATATCATCAAGGCACATGGTATAGCTGGTGCATTATATCTTTTTATTGATTCAGATGATCCGCTTTATTATGCTTCTGTAGAAGCATTATTCATTGAACAAGATGCTCAACTGATTCCATACCTCGTAGAAGAAATTAACATTAATCAAAACAAAGCAATTATAAAGCTTGAGGACGTTGATCATCGCGATGTGGCTGAAGGATTAATTGGTAGCAGGGTTTTTTTGCCACTTGACTTATTGCCGGAATTAAAACAAGGAGCATATTACTTTCATGATTTGATAGGGTTAGATTTCTATGATGATGGCAATCTGATCGGAAAAGTAGAAGGAATTGTATCCCCCTCAATACAGAATTTAATTGTTATCACACATGGAAAAGCAGAAATAATGATTCCTCTTAATGAAGAGATTATAAAACACATAGATTTTGAGGGAATGAAAATTCAAGCTTCCTTGCCTGAGGGGTTACTGGAAATTTATAAAGAAGATAAATGAGGATTGACATTATCTCATGTGTCCCTGATTCCATTAGGAGTCCCTTTGAACATAGTATTCTTAAAAGAGCCATTAATAAGCAGGTAGTTGAAATTGAAATACATGATTTGAGGGATTACTCCTCCAATAAACATAAAAAAGTAGATGACTACAGCTATGGAGGCGGCGCGGGAATGGTTATTTCTATAGAACCAATCGACAAGTGTATCAGCTCATTAAAATCTAACAGGCATTATCAGGAAGTCATTTTTATGACCCCAGATGGAGAAAAGCTCACGCAAAATATTGTAAATGAATTATCCGGTAAGGAAAATCTTATCATTCTTTGTGGTCATTATAAAGGTGTTGATGAGAGGGTACGGGAAAATTTGATCACCCGGGAAATCAGCATTGGGGATTATGTGCTCTCAGGCGGTGAATTGGCAGCAGCAGTCCTGGCAGATGCCATGGTTAGAGTACTTCCTGATGCAATATCTGACGAAACATCAGCTTTAACAGATTCCTTTCAGGATGGATTGTTGTCAGCACCGGTTTATACGCGACCCGCTGACTATAAGGGACTCAAAGTGCCGACCATTCTGCTATCCGGTCATGATCAAAATATTCAGGAGTGGAGGCACGAGCAGTCTGTTGCAAGAACTTTGAAAAGAAGACCCGACCTATTGTCCGAATAAAAAAAATCACTCACCACATAAAGCGACGAGTGATTATACTATTTAATGAATCAGTAAGAATAATTTCTATCTTCTTCCTCGAAAGTCCCTTCTACCGCCCCCACCATCATTCTCTTTTGGCCTGGCTTTTTTTACCACGATGGTATTACCATCTAAAACTGTTTCATTTAATTCTTCAATGGCTTCATTGGCCTCTTGGTCATCATCCATTTCCACGAATCCGAAACCTTTAGACCTACCGGTATCCCGGTCCATAATCACTTTGGCGGAAGACACTTCCCCATAATTTTCAAAATAGCTCCTCAGGTCCTCACTAGAGGTCTGATAGTTGAGCTTTGCGACAAAAATGTTCATAAATAAATAATAAAATGGAATAATTATAAGCGAAGACCATAAAGGCATGCCCTCAAAAATCTTCGATTGTTAGAGCAAATGTATTCAAATTATATCCAGAAATATATAAATAGGTATTTAATTATTTCATAGCCCACGAATTAAAATACCATTGTACCAATGTTGATTTTAAACATATAGTGAGCTGATTGCAGTCATTATAGAGCTCCTGGGCTAATAATAAATTGGATGCTGAATTTTAAACCTCTAAGCATGAACAATAGAAAGTTTGCAACAATAGATGGCAACGAAGCAGCTTCATATGTCGCTTACCGAACGAATGAAATCTGTGCTATTTACCCGATAACACCTTCCTCTCCAATGGCTGAGCTGGCAGATGAATGGTCATCCAAAGGAATAAAAAATATATGGGGTGCGGTACCTTCCGTGGTCGAGATGCAAAGCGAAGGTGGTGCAGCCGGTACTTTACACGGTTCACTGCAGGCAGGAGCCTTGACCACTACCTTTACGGCCTCGCAGGGATTACTGCTTAAAATTCCTAATATGTTCAAAATTGCCGGTGAGCTATCACCAACTGTTTTCCATATTTCTGCCAGAACAGTAGCAACGCATGCGCTATCCATATTCGCAGACCATAGTGACGTTATGACTGCCAGGTCCACAGGCTTTGGAATGCTTTCATCGTCATCAGTGCAAGAAGTACTTGACTTTGCATTCATCGCCCAGGCTGCTTCTTTGAAATCTCATATACCATTCATACATTTCTTTGATGGTTTCAGGACATCGCATGAGGTTTCGAAAGTGGAATTGATTCCCGATGAAACCATGAGAGCAATGATTCCCGAGGAATTAGTTCATGAACATAGAGAAAGGGCTTTGTCACCGGATCATCCTGTATTAAGAGGGACCGCTCAAAACCCGGATACATTTTTCCAAAATAGAATAGCTAATAATCCATATTATCAGAAATGTCCGGGGATAGTAAAGGAGTTAATGGATGAGTTCCATCAAAAGACAGGTAGAAAATACGAACTTTTTGAATACAACGGCCATCCTGAGGCGGAGTATGTTATTGTTTCCATGGCCTCTTCTTGCGAAACCATTCAGGAGGCCGTTGACTTTTTAAATAGTCAGGGCCAAAAACTTGGCCTCGTTAAAGTAAGACTTTATCGACCCTTCGATGTAAAATCCCTAATCAAGTCCATACCTGACACTTGTAAAGTAATCGGGGTGTTGGACAGGACAAAAGAACCGGGGGCTCCGGGTCAGCCATTGTACCTGGATGTAGTAAATGCTTATATGGAAGCTTCTCACAACGGAAGAAGCGGAAAACCAATACCTCGAATTATCAATGGCGTTTATGGGCTCTCTTCGAAGGAATTTACTCCCGCTATGGTTAAATCGGTTTTTGAAAACCTGGCCCTGGATTCTCCCAGAAATCATTTTACTGTTGGTATCAATGATGATGTGTCAAACACCAGTCTTGATTATGATGATAAATTCAATATAGAATCCGACAAAGTTGTAAGAGGAATCTTTTATGGACTAGGCTCAGATGGAACGGTAGGTGCTAACAAAAACTCCATAAAAATAATCGGGGAAAATACCGATTATCATGCACAGGGATACTTTGTTTATGATTCTAAAAAATCAGGATCTTTGACTATATCCCACCTTCGATTTGGACCGGACAAAATCAAGGCCCCTTATCTCATCTCCAATGCAAATTTTGTGGCTTGTCATCAAGCGGTATTCCTTGAGAAGTATGATATGACGGAAGCGCTGGTAGCGGGTGGTACTTTTCTTTTGAATGCACCATGGCCAAAAGAAGAAGTGTGGGATCATCTAACAAAAAAAGCCCAGCAGGATATTATTAATAAGAAATGCCGTTTCTATACCATAGATGCACAACAGGTCGCGGAGCGTAGCAGAATGGGCAGAAGAATCAACACGGTCATGCAAACCTGCTTCTTTGCCATCTCAGGAGTTTTTACAAAAGATAAAGCAATTGAAGCCATAAAAGACTCTATTGTAAAAACCTATGGAAGGAAAGGAGAACATATTGTTCAAATGAACCTTACTGCGGTAGATAACACATTGGATAATCTGTTTGAAGTGGAAGTGCCAAATGAGGTTACCAGCAAAAAAGATTTTGTTAATCCAATACCAAAGGATGCGCCGGAATATGTTCGGGATGTCGTTTCTAAAATAATTGCCGGTAAAGGTGACGATGTGCCGGTTAGTTGTTTTAAAGCAGATGGTACCTTCCCGGTGGATACCGCAAAATATGAGAAAAGGAACATAGCATTGAAAATACCGGAATGGGATGAAGACATCTGCATTCAATGTGGGAAATGTGCACTAATATGTCCACACTCAGTAATAAGAATCAATGTATTTGAAGAGGAACAGGCTAAAAATGCCCCGAAAACTTTCAAATATGTTGATGCCCGTGAAAAAGAGTATAGCGGTCTGAAATATTCCATCCAGGTATCCCCTGAAGATTGTACAGGATGCAGTGTATGTGTAGAAATATGCCCGGTTAAGAATAAAACCAATGTGAAACTTAAAGCTTTGAATATGGTGGATCAGCAACCATTGAGGGCACAGGAAAAAGAAAACTGGGAGTTTTTTGATAGTCTGCCGGATTTTGATAGAAGCAAAATAAAAATTGATAAAATTGGCCAACAACAAATTCAAAGGCCATTATTTGAGTTTTCCGGTGCCTGCTCAGGTTGCGGTGAGACGCCTTACGTCAAGTTGATGTCCCAGTTATTTGGAGACCGTTCCATAATTGCAAACGCAACAGGCTGTTCATCCATCTATGGAGGTAATTTACCTACTACACCATGGACTGTAAATAATCAGGGTAGAGGCCCTGCCTGGTCTAATTCTTTATTTGAAGATAATGCTGAGTTTGGATTAGGTTTTAGAGTAGCAATAGACAAGCATAATGAAAATGCAAAAGTGCTCCTAAAATCTATGGCTACTCAACTGGGAGACGATCTGGTTTCGGATATACTCGCAGCTGAGCAAAAAGAAGAGGATGAGATATTTCAACAAAGAGAACGGGTAAGCATCCTGAAAGATAAACTGCATGATATAAAATCACCGGAAGCTGCCAGATTGCTAAACATAGCCGATTATTTAGTCAAAAAGTCTGTGTGGATAGTTGGTGGAGATGGTTGGGCTTATGATATCGGTTATGGTGGTCTGGACCATGTGTTGTCTACCGGGGCTAATGTTAATATGCTGGTTCTGGATACAGAAGTTTATTCTAATACGGGAGGTCAGCAATCCAAAGCTACACCCACGGGAGCTGTTGCAAAGTTTGCGGCTAGTGGTAAGCCCGGCAGAAAGAAAGATCTGGGTATTATGGCCATGTCTTACGGAAATGTGTATGTAGCCACAGTTGCAATGGGCGCAAAAGACCTGCACACATTGAAAGCATTCATTGAAGCAGAAGCCTATGACGGACCTTCAGTTATCATAGCTTACTCCCATTGCATAGCCCATGGGATTAACATGGAGAAACCCTTACAAAATCAGAAGGCCCTGATTGATTCAGGAGCCTGGATACTTTATCGATACAATCCTGATCTGGCCGAACAAGGTAAAAACCCTTTGATGCTGGACTCAAAGCCTAAAAAACTGAAAGTCAAGGATTACATGAACATGGAAAACCGCTTTAAAATGCTTTGGAAAAGCAGACCCGACTTAGCGGAAAAATTCTACGAATCGGCACAACAAGCTGCTGATGAGAAATTTAAATTTTTAAGCCACATGGCAGCACAACCTTATAATGGAGCAGCTTCAAATTAATGATTATGGATTTTACAACTGATTATTTAAACCTTGAATTAAAATCACCATTGGTGGTGTCAGCATCCCCTCTTTCCGAAAGTCTGGGAAATATTCGTAAAATGGAAGATTATGGTGCTTCTGCCATTGTATTGTACTCGCTTTTTGAAGAGCAATTGATTCTTGAACAGCAAGATATTCATTATCTCACCACAGAGGGTACTGAAAGTTTTGCAGAAGCGACAACATATTTCCCTGAACCCGAAGACTACCGAATGGGTCCTGAAAAGTATCTGGACCATATCCGGAAGTGTAAAGA
>DAXETV010000020.1:0-38239 GCA_051155775.1 Cyclobacteriaceae bacterium
TGGCGCATTTGCTTTGGTTGGAGATGAAACCTGTCAGAATAATCCATTTACATTTGCACATGAGATCGGTCACTTACAAGGCTGTAATCATCAACCTGGGTCCGGTGCAACTAACCCTGATGCTCCTTATGCAAATGGTTTTGTAAGTGGTCAAGGCGGTTTTAGAACTGTCATGGCTACAGCAGGTGTAGATCGTGTTGGCATATTTTCCAGCCCAGACGTGCTTTGGCAAGGCTTTACAACTGGAACGGCCGACATGAATGATTGCGTAAGAGGCATCAATGAATCCGCAGAAAAAATAGCAGGCTTCAAATAATATTGAATGGATACTGCTGGAAATCAGCTTTGGAAAGCAAGTGATAAACTTGTCAAAATTGAAAAGTGTCAATAATTGCGGTATTAAGCCAGTCAGTTTACTACTCCTCATCTAGTTCTCGTTTGCAACGAGGATTCCTAAATCACTAAGTTTTTAACTTATTAATTGAAGATCAACTAATCCTCGTATCCCACCATAATCCCTGGCGGAACTAAAAATATAGTTTTCAGCCTCATCTACTATCATGGCTTCAACTGTTTTTAGAGACTTTGGTAAACACATTGATCCGTTTGATACAGGCAGTCAGCATATTGGCCAGCTGTAACTGCTCGGAAAATCCCTTGTAGCCCTTTCGGAAAATCTGATCCAGGTCGGCTTTGGTTTCTTCGAAAAGTTCCTGCTCAGCAGCTTCTTTATCCAGGTAATTAATGCGGAGGTAGTCATAAGCAGATTTGTCCCTGGCCGTCAGTTTAAAGACGATTTGCTGGAGTTCTTCATACGAGAGGTTTTTTAATCTGCTCTTTGGTCTGCGGGTCTAATCTGGGCATTGGATCACTTGTTTAATTTTATAGTGATGCTCAAAATTAATCCTTGATTTTTAGTCATGCCATGATGGGGTGGTAAAAAAAAGTGGATTGCAGCATAAAGTTTTGCTTTCGGAAGTGGGGGTGCGAAGGAAGCCGGTTTCATTTTTATACCATGGATGGATGATATCTTTTTCTATAACCTTTAAGTTTTCGTCATATTCATTGATAAAGGGTAATTGTTCGGTATAATAATTTGGAGCAGAAATGATACGCTGTTGAAAGTCCTGCTCATAATTTTATCAAATTCTTCCTTGCTTAGTTGTCCGGTGATTTTCTAAAAATACATTTCCGTTAATTCAATTTTTGCTTTACTTAATTCGATAAAAACATCCCAGGTATTATTGGACTCTTATATTTGGTGGCCAGTCGGTTAAAAGCTTTTACGCTAAAATGACCATCAGCCTACAGAGAAGTTAGAAAAACGTATTATTGTTCCATTAAGCATTTTTCTTATATTTATTAGAAAATTGATTGACAGTTTTAATACCTGTAATTATGAATAATAGTCGAAGAAAATTTTTAAAAGTATCCACAGCATCTGCTATGGGGATGCTTATGATGCAGTCATCCTCCTTACTGGCCGGTACACATAAGAAATTTGGGGTTGGCTTGCAACTATATACCATTCGGGATGCTATAGCTGAGGATCTGGAAGGCTCACTGGAAAAAGTTGCTGGTATTGGTTATGAGAACCTTGAGCTGGCTAATTACACCGATGGAATGTTCTACGGTAAGACTCCTAAGGAATTCAGGAAAATGATGGATGATTTTGGGTTTAAGGTTATCAGCAGCCACACCAGTGTGGAGGCAGAGGGCATTAAAATAGAAACTGCACAAAAGATGGCAGATGCCCATGCTGAGTTAGGGGTAGAATATTGTGTTCAGCCATGGGTGCAGGAAAAAGACCGAAATGTGGAAATGTACAAAAAGATGGTTGGTGATTGGAATAAGGTAGGGGAGGTCATGAAGAATGTTGATATTCAGTTCGGCTATCACAACCACAATTTTGAATTTGCCAATTTAAATGGGGTAGTGCCTTATTATGATATTCTTTTGAAAGAGATGGATCCTGATTTGATTGTGCTGGAACTGGACCTTTTTTGGGCCACCAAAGCCGGCCAGGACCCTGTGGAATTATTTAACAGGTATCCCGGAAGGTTTCACCTATTGCATTTAAAGGATATGAGTATCGACAATGCTCCTTATTATACCATTGAGAAAGACGACATTACCTCTGTTGGTGAAGGATTAATTGATTTCAAACGAATCCTGAAGGCAAAGAAAGAGGGGGGTGTAAAATATGGTTTTGTAGAGGACGATAACCAGGGTAGTGGTACACCATTTAAAGCGATAGAAACAAGCTTTAGTAATTTAAGAACTGACATTTTATAGGGTTAAAGATTGCAAGTTGTTAAACCCTTCATACGGATGTGTGTTGGGTTTTTTATTTATAAAGCCATGAATTCAACGCCCCGTTTTCTTAAAAGATTTATTAAACGCTGAAAAAGCTGGGCTGTAAGATAAGCATCCCCCAGAGCTGTGTGCCGGTTTTCAATTCTGATGTTAAACGATTTGCATAAATCATCAAGATGCAGCTGGGCTTTACCGCCAACTGACCGCTCATATTTAACTGGATCAAGACGTATCGCCAGCCTGGCTGTATCCAGTACCTGGTTTCTGAGCTTAGTGCCGTAGGTTTTTTTTAGCGCTTTGTTGATCATGCCAACGTCGAAGGCAATATTATGGCCAATGATTGGATGGTTACCTATGTATGATATTAATTCCCTGAGTAATGTACTTATTTCACCACCCGCTCTCAAACTCAATTCTCCGTGAATTTCTGATGAAGCGCCAACTTTTTTTTGGGGATAGTGCTGATCAAGGACATCATTTATCATTATCTCATTTTGCTTACATTTTACAGCGCCAATTGTAAGAATATCATCCGTCGGGGATAATCCGGTCGTCTCGCAGTCAAGTGCTATAAATATTGCCTCATCTATAGGATATTTTCTAAAACCAGAGAAGTCAAGATTAAGGTAATCAGTCAACCACTGCGGTTGGACCTTCACTTTTCGTTGAATAAACCAGGGGAACATGCTTTAATTAAAATATGCTTGCTGAAACCGAACCTTAATAATATCCTGGAGTTCCTTGATGGAATGAAAAGCATTTTTAAGGATCTGCTTCTCAAGTTTATTGATCGTACCTAAATTGATGTATCGACCGGTATCCCTGCGTTCCAGTCCATTTTTTGTACGATGAGCCAGGAATATCTCATAAGCATCAGCTGCAGATTCATAGATGCTTTTGTTTGAAGGTTCCAATTCTGCCAGTTTTTTGAACCGTTCCATTGTATTTTGGATGTTGACCACAAAGTGGTCCAAAAGCAACAAACGTGCAGCATCAGATATAGGCATCATGCCTCTTCTTTTTATATCAAATTCATTTTTATGTTCTCCACTTCGTTCAACCAGGAAATTTTTGAAAAATGACAGCGGGGCAGGGTTTTGCAATGAATTTTTTGCCAGATAATTGAGAAACAACTCATTGCCCTTCAACAATCCGGCTAAATGGTCTCCAAGCTCATCTGCTAACATACTATTGCCAAAACCAGGCCTGAAGTCAAAAAAGATGGTGGCATTCATCACTGATTTGGGTTCCGGTGTTTTTATCCATTTGCTAAAATATTCCTTCCAGGTGGATAAAGGTTGACAATATTGTGGATTTCGGGCCATGATATTTGCCGGACATTTTTCAAAACCACATAATTCCAGGTTATCATTGACCTTCTCAGCCAATTTCAGTAAGATCGTTTGAGTTTTTGAATTATTCTCAGAATCAGCAAAAAGGATGGCATTATCCTGATCGGTTCTTAGTAGCTGCTCTTCACGTCCTTCACTGCCCAGGTGCAGCCAGCAGAAGTCAATATTTTCTGTTTCTTTATGGTCTTCAATAGCGGCATGGATCGCTTTTTCGATGATCGTGTCATTAATCCGGGTTATCAGGGCAGCAACTAATGAGGTATTAATATTTTGATTAAGGTATTCCTTTAGTAAAACTTCTGTTTTATCACGTAAAGCTTTCCATTGTTCCGGTTGGTCTGATTTTTTTATTGATTTAATCAGGGCGGCCGGATGGTTTTGTTGAGCTATTAATACATCATGATCTGAGATAACGCCACATATCTCTGACTGGGTAGTTCCATCTTCCGTAGCAACCAGGTGATGAACACCGGAGCGTATCATCTCCATCATCACTTCTGAAAGTGTAATCTGTGGCTGAACTGTTTTCACAGGGGAAGACATTATACTAAGTATAGAATCTGATGTATCTTTTCCTTCAGCAAGTACTTTGTTTCTTAAGTCTGTATCGGTCACTATACCTAAAGGGAATTGTTGATTATCACTTATCACAATTGATCCGACACCATGCTTTTTCATGATCAATGAAGCTTTCCGGATGGATACATCCTGACATGTGATAACATCCCTGGAGTAATCCAGGTTAGGTGTGATCAAGGATCGCCTGAGACCCGTACTGCCAGCATCATTCCGAACAACTGCCTGGCCCGCGGCATAGCCGCTGGCAAAGAATGTTGAAAAGGTAGTCTTCGTTTGAAAGAGCTGCTCAAAATATGCTTTAGGAAGGCAATAGACCAGTGATTCTTCCACACACTGTGCGGTCATGGAACAAGGGCTGTGTGTAATAATAGACCTGACCCCAAATATATCCCCAGCTTCGCACTGGTCTATTAGAATAGAACCCTCCCTTTCTGTTTTGAAAAGCTTTATATTGCCCTGGTTCAACACATAGCAATAATCTGTGCCAGGATCACCTTCTTTGAAGATGAACTCATCTGCTGCAAAATATTTTACTGTTACTTTTTCAGCTATCTTATCAACTTCATCTTTTCCCAGGTCACAGAAAGGTGGGTAATCCTTTAAGAAGTAAGCAACGCGATCTGTGATAAGATTACCCATAGGTTTTAATGGCCGGCTTCAGCTTCTTTAGCACCTCTCGGATACCTTATGCTTTCCGTGAGTTCTTCTATTTCACTGGGAACCGGTGCCGTGACTCTTGAAATGATAACGGATACAATAAAGTTGATCAGCATGCCCAGCGTTCCGATTCCTTCGGGGGCTATTCCAAACCAATACCCTTCCGGGGTGCCGGGTCCACCTAATTGAGGCTTAAAATAAATAATGTAAGCGGCGGTAAAAACAATACCTGTAATCATACCTGAGATGGCACCTTCTCTGTTCATCTTTTTGTCAAAGATTCCGAGGATGATAGCCGGGAAGAAAGAAGAGGCTGCCAGACCAAAGGCCAGGGCTACAACCTGTGCTACAAATCCCGGTGGATTAATGCCTGCCAGACCAGCACCAACCACTGCAACAGCAATACTGATGCGGGCGGCGGTAAGTTCGCCTTTCTCTGATATATCCGGCCTTAAATAATTTTTAAGCAGGTCATGTGAAATAGAGGTGGAGATAACCAATAAAAGACCTGCGGCTGTTGATAGTGCAGCAGCCAGGCCACCAGCGACCACCAAAGCAATCACCCACGCTGGAAGGTCAGCAATTTCAGGATTTGCCAATACTATGATATCCCTGTCGATGATAAGTTCGTTTGTTGCTGGATCAGCAACATATTTTATTTTACCATCACCATTTTTGTCTTCAAACTGAAGGAGACCTGTTCCTTCCCAGTTGGTAAACCATTGAGGAACATCTGCATAATTTGTATTCGAAACTGTATTGATCAGGTTGGTCCTTGCAAAAGCGGCAATTGCAGGAGCTGTTGTATAAAGAATGGCAATGAAAACCAGCGCGTATCCTGCTGATATCCTGGCGTCTTTGACTTTTGGTACAGTAAAGAACCTTACGATTACGTGCGGGAGTCCCGCTGTGCCAAACATTAAAGCTGCTGTAATAAAAAACATATTGGCGATGTTTCCTTTATTAACAGCTGTATATTCTGAAAATCCAAGATCAATAGAAAGTTGATTGAGTGTATCCAGCAGATACTTTCCATCCATGGTCTTTCCTCCAAATCCTAGTTGCGGGATCGGATTTCCTGTCATTTGAAGTGAAATAAAGATTGCGGGTACCGTAAAAGCGAAGATCAACACGCAGTACTGCGCAACCTGGGTATAGGTTATTCCTTTCATGCCCCCAAGTACGGCATAGAAGAAAACAATCCCAATTCCTATAAATACACCTGTTTCGAACGGAACATTTAAGAACCGGGCAAACGCAACGCCCACCCCTTTCATTTGGCCAACAACGTAAGTAAATGAAACGAATAGTGCACAGATCAAAGCAACCAAACGGGCTTGCTTAGAATAATATCTTTCACCGATAAAATCCGGTACTGTGAATTTTCCAAACTTTCTGAGGTAAGGAGCCAGTAATAATGCCAGAAGAACGTAACCACCTGTCCATCCCATCAAATATTGAGCCCCTCCAAATCCCATGAATGAAATTAATCCGGCCATAGAAAGAAAAGAAGCAGCCGACATCCAGTCTGCCGCAGTAGCCATTCCATTTGCAACCGGGTGTACTCCTCCGCCAGCAACATAAAATTCCTTTGTTGATCCGGCTTTAGCCCAGATAGCAACACCAAGATAGATGGCAAATGTACCACCTACCATAATATATGTCCAGATTTGTGCGTCCATGATTATTGCTCGTCAACGTCAAATTCTTTATCTAAATTGTTCATCAACTTCACATAAACGAAGATGAGGACGACGAATACATAGATAGCACCCTGTTGTGCAAACCAAAAACCAAGTGGAAAGCCACCTAGACTGATACCATTTAAAGCATCCGCAAAAAGGATCCCACATCCATAGGATACTACAAACCATATTACCAGAAGAATGCTTAAAATCCTGATATTTTTCTTCCAATATTCTTTGAGGTTATTTGACATTCTATTGTATTTTAATTTATATGAAAATGTGTGTTTGAAGTCTTATTCGAGAAACATCACCTTCAGTGTCAGGGGCGTCTCTGTAGTCATTGGATTGGGTATGATACTCCAGCGTAATCTTGGCATTATGACCACTAACATAGTAGTTTATTCCAACATCAAATGAATTAACATTATCTTCAAGGGCATCATAGTTACCTGTTTGGAATGCCACATATGGCATAATGTTCAATCCCGGAATGTAATAGCCGGTATGTACGTAAATATTGGTTCCGGTACCGGCCCATCGTGAAAGGTAGTTTTCTCCATAGTCAAAACTGATGAATGATGCATAAGCATTGATGGCACCATTCCCCAGCGGTGCATCATAAAAGGCATCAGCGGCAACATGAAACACATTGTCGTGTTCATCCGCAGCATTATCGTATACTCCATCCACATGACTGAAAAAGCCAAGGCCAACACCTAAGACTTTCTTTTTTCCGAAGTATGTCCCAACCTGATATGGTAATTTTATCGATTCGGTATCAAAAATATTATATCTGAAATAGCCCTCAGTAATGGTATTACCGACAGGGTCTCCATTGGCATCATCTGTTATCGATCCATCATATGTGATACTTGAGGCTTCAGCGTTAGGGAATGAATTTCCAAAGTTTACGCCACCGCCTAATGAATTTGATGGGTTTAACGGATTGTTTATGGCTATGCGATAATCAAATTTTCCATATATTCCTTTAGCATACATGCCCATGTGACGGGCAAATTGGTTGGTGATACCTAATGCATGCCAATGTACAAAAGGCCTTGCCTGATCTAGTGTCATAAAATTGAGTGTGGATGCATTAGAAAGTCTGGTTAGTCCTTTCCAATAATGCAGCCCTGCTCCAATGTGCAGCACATCATTATTGGTGACTTTAAACTCTGTCCAGGCGTCATGTAGGAAGATCTGGGGGCCATCCCCGTTGTTTCCCAGCGATGTTAGATTGGATTGCGCAGAAAGATTATTCAAGCCAAAATGTGTTAATATCAAAAACCGGGGTGATATCTGCGCATAAGCCAAAAACCGGCTTCTTCTAACAGAGGATGTTAACTGTAGTTTGGAATCTTCCTTTTGAAGGTTATTGGTTTGCAGCCATTGCTGATGCCAAATGATAAATCTAATGTAAACCGCATCATTTATATTTATTTTAAGGGGTTTGTAATTAGAAACTGGGTAGGAGGATTTTTTATCTTGAGAAAATAGTGTTGCAGATTGGATAAATAGCAGAATAAAAATTATATTCTTTCTCATTATTGTGGTATTTCAGTATGATGTTATCAGAATAAATAAACAAATAACTTATCTGAACACCAAAACTGAATCCCCATTTCTTGAATGTAAGCGTAAGAAAAATTTAAGGAATGGGGTTTAAACAAAATAATACATCATCTTGTGGTGGATCACCAATTATAATTATTTATAATGATCACTTCGATAATATATTAATTGCCCACCATGCGTTCAATCCAATATTAAAATCGTTATTAATGATTTTTTCCTGTTAGCGGTGAGCTAATTTTTGAATTTCAGCACTATTTCACCACCAGCATAAATCAATTCGTTGAACGCTCATTTAAAATTTCCTTTCCAGCACAAATATTTTTCAAAGAAGTGAGGGGTCTTTTCCAGATGATTAAAAATACCGTATACTGCCGATCCGGAACCTGACATGCTGGCATAGACAGCACCCTGTTCATATAATTTTTCTTTTATTTCTCCTATCACAGGGTATTGCTGTAAAACGGAGGCTTCAAAATCATTCTTAAGATGATCCTTCCACTCTTGAACGGGGTATTTTTCAATGACAGATTTTACGCTTTGTTTAGGTGGGGATGGTTTCACCATGCTATAGGCCTCTTTGCTGGAGATGTGGATATTAGGAAAAACAATTAAAATAGTTAGCCCGGATAACCCAACAGCAATGGGTTCAAAAATGGTCCCTTTTTCCAGTGCGAGTACAGGTTTATTTTTTAAAAAGAAAACACAATCGCTTCCCAGCTTTTTAGCATAGACTTCCAGTTTTTGCTTCGGTATGTTCAATTCGAAGAAATCATTCAGCAAGACCAGCATTTTTGCTGCATCTGATGATCCGCCACCCAAACCAGCACCAATTGGAATTATTTTGTGCAGATGAATATCTATGGGAGCAATATTGTAGTCTTTTTTGACCAGGTGATAAGCTTTTAAGCAAAGGTTATCTTTTTGGTTTCCGGGAATATTAATTCCTGTACTATTAAAGTTAAGGTTGTCTGATATTACTACCTCAAGTACATCGCACCATTGAACAGGATAGAAACAGGTTTCGATATTATGGTATCCATCTTCCCTTTTTGAAAGGATGTTTAAGCCCAGGTTGATCTTGCAATTCGGAAAGGTGAGCAATGTTTTACTTTGACATTTGTTCGATGATCTCTTCAGTGATACCGGTGGAAGAAAATCCGCCATCGTGCATAAGGTTTTGCATGGTTACCATCCTCGTCAAATCAGAAAACATCATCACACAATAGTCTGCACAGGCATCAGCTGAGGCGTTACCCAAAGGAGACATTTTTTCTGCATAATCATAGAATACATCAAATCCTTTGATGCCGGTTCCGGCGGTGGTTTTAGTAGGGGACTGAGAGATGGTGTTGACCCTTACTTTTTTCTTCTTTCCATACCTGTATCCATAACTTCTTGCAATAGATTCCAGTAACGCTTTAGCCTGAGCCATGTCTGAATAATCAGGGAAGACTTTTTGGGCGGCAATGTAGGAAAGTCCTAAAATCGACCCCCATTCATTCATAGCGTCCAATTTTTCTGCCGTTTGCATTACTTTATGAAAGGATAGGGCAGAGATATCGAGGGTTTTATGGTACCAATCATAATTCAGGTCTCCGTAGTCTTTCTTTTTTCTAACATTGGGGCTCATACCGATGGAGTGCAGGATGAAGTCTATCCCACTACCCAGTATTTCTTGTGATTGTATGATTAATTTCTCAAGGTCTTCCAGGTTGGTGGCATCAGCACCTATTACCTGGGCGCTGCATTCATCTGCAAGCTTATTAATTTCTCCCATCCTGAGTGCGATGGGGGCATTAGTGAGTGTAAATTGGGCCCCTTCATCTTTAGCTTTCAATGCAACTTTCCAGGCGATTGACCTTTCATCCAATGCACCGAAAATTATTCCTTTTTTTCCTTGAAGTAGATTATTGCTCATAATTGAATTAGGTTTTCTAACCAGCAAGTATAATTAGTTTTTTGAATTGCGTATTCTTCGTTTAATCATATCTTTTTTAAGGAAGGTATCCTGCTATCTTTTATATAACAGGCCTTTAATAAATCAGGCAGATACTTCCCTCTATTTTTATTTACATAGTCTTCATAAATCAATCGTTGTTCATTGATCCAGAAGTCATGTTTTGTAAGTGTGTCAGTTGGCACAACAGCTGGAGGTTCGAGTTTAACAGTTAATGGTGTTTTTAGTTTTGATTGAATATGCTCAAAGTAATTGATGTGTACATTAATCAGCCAGACTTCCCGCTTACCTTTCATTTGATTAGCTAATTTTCGAGCAAATATAAACGCCCCTGGTTTTGATATTATGGGTATTTGTGCAAATGTGTATGAAGGTATACCATCCGGAGAGATGGCAAATACAGCAATGCCATCTTGTTGCTCTAAGAGTTTAGATGCTTTATCCATCCAAAGCCTATCCTGAATAAAAAAAATAGCTTTATTAAAATTCGGAAAACCAAATTGTTGCAACGATGCATATTTGTTGGTGACAAAGGATAGCTTTTGCACCGACAAATGGGGCGGTAGACTGGATGCTATCAAACCAAAAGATTTGGCTTCCAGTAATCCGCTATGATCATGATTAAATAAAGCGATGCATATTGTGTCTTTTTCAATCCCGTAATAAGATTCCAATCCAACTACTTGGATTTCTTTTTTTGGTATCTTTTGATAAAGCAATTTCCAGGGCGTGGCTTCTCCAAAATTCAAAACTGAACCCCCTTTTAACAATCCTAACAATAAAGGGAAAATAACATTTAGAGTGTTTTTACTTGCAGGCAATAGAAAAGAGGGGATAGAAGAAGGCAGAATATGTACCATAGATCCATTTTCCAGTGCCTTTGCTATCTCTGCAACCTGTTTTCTTAACCTGTCGCTGTCCTGGTTACTTTTTTTATTTTTTTTTAGATATTGAAATAGAAGAAAATTTATATTTTGGGAAGCTACTGCCAGCCTCACCTCTTCTCTGGTTAAGTGCTTTTCATATGGGTAACCTCGGATTAATTTTTCAATTATACCCTGGATGTTGTTATTAAGCCTTCTAAGACCGCTCTTTAGTTTAACATAATCAGTAGCTAAAAATACTTCCTTAGGCACTTCTGTTAACTGCTTGTTCATGCCATATTTAAAAGACTCAAGCTGTTTCAGGTATATATTATTTTTCATTTGTGGTGCCTGCAGTGCTTTTTTACAGCTTCCCGGTGGAATTCATTTATTTTAATTTTTAATTCATCAAAATCAGCGTTCAATATGCTTCCATAGTCCAGGAAATGATACGTCAATGACGGTTTAAAGCTCTCAAAATAATCCAACAATACTGAACAATAAATTAATTGGCATTCTTTATTTATTTTATCCATTATATATTTTAAGCCTTTGGCCAAGTGTAACGAACGGGTATGCATGGACTCTAGTTCAGCCTGCGGAAACATCAGCACCAGGTTTCCCTTTGATTCCAATGTTCTTATGGTGTAATTCAAAGAAATCATCATCTCTTTTGATTCTTTTCTGATGGAATAGCCACCAAGGTAACGGAAGTAATGATGTTTTTTTATTTGATCTTCCTGCATCATTATGAAGAAGTTTTTTTTGAAATGGCAATGATTTAAATATCCGCCAAGGAACCCGTCCCACCATGAAAAATGATTAAGTAATAGAAGGATGGAGGATTCTGATGTTTCCGGAAAATCAACTAAAGAAATATTATTGAATTTAGATTCGATTCTTTTTTTTAGAATATTACCGAACAGGTAGCGAATGGTGTTGTGTTGTATTGGAGTGATCATGAAAGCCGGTATTTTTTAGGGTACTATCAAGTAAGGTGGGATTAATCCAGTGTCCATCGTTAACAACTATGGAATTTTTTTTATCAAGCTTTTGAACAAAAGTAAAAGCACTTTTTTCGGGGAATAATCTATCGCGGCCGCCAAATATCATTGTTATTAGGATATTATGCTTATTTATAATATCTATTACGTTTTGCAAATGTATGGGCGTATTTCCTATGTAGGTTATTGTGGAATAGAGATTCTTTCTTTTGGGTATTGTATTTAATTCATTTTGAGCAATTTTTGATAGTTCTTTATCTAGTAGGTTCAGATAATCTGCGGCCCTGATCAGGTGATATAAAATCATTGAGTCATAGGTCATCCATTTGAATACGGTATTAAGGATATGATACTTACCCAGCAGGTCTATTATATTGTGCTTAAATAATCCTTCCGGAACGATTAAATACAGCTTCTTTATTTTTTCAGTGAATAATTCAACGGCCTGAAAGCCAAGACGGGTACCCATTGAATAACATGCAATAGAAAAACTTGACACCTGTAAGTACGCTGTAATCGTTGAAATCAATTCTTTTAGCGCCCAGGCAGGAAAACCTTTTCTTAAATATTTGATACGATCATTGAAGATTTTGGATTTTCCATGAAAGAAAAAGTCTATTCCCACTACTTTATAATTACAAGCTATTGATTCTTTTAACATATCAAACTGCTTACCATCCATGCCATAGCCGTGAAAAGCAATGAGAACTTCTTTACCTTCGCCATAAATATGACAATGAAAACTTCCAACATTTTTTATTACTATCCTCTGCATTCTAAAAAGGCAAGTTAAGCGAAATGCACAAAAAACTTAAAAACAAAGCAAAAGCAGTTTTATTGCTCATCTTACTTATCCCTATTCAAGGTAGTAATCAGCCGCTTGTGAGGGTTTTTCAGGCTGGAGAGAAGCTTTCATACGTTGGGAAATTTGGGATATTAAATGCCGGGAATGCTGCACTGACAGTTAGCGATAGTGCTATTTATATCAGGAACAGGCCCAGCCTGAAAGTTGATTTGAGGGCCACATCGGTCGGTTTGGTTCACTTTTTTTATAAAATCAATGATAATTGGGGATCTTATATTGATGTGAATGTAATGCAGCCCTTACGGTTTTACAGGCACCTTTCAGAAGGTCGATACCGTTTCCATGAAATTGTTAATTTTTACCCCGATGAGGATACAGTAAGAGTATCAAAACTAAACAGGCATACCCAAAAATTAAAGCGCATTGAAAAGCATAAAGTCCCGGATGGGATTCATGACCCCATCAGTGCTTATTATTACTTAAGGACATTGGATGCCTCAACATTATCAAAGGGCGATACCTTAAGTGTGGAAGCATTTTTTGATGATAAAATTTATGATTTTAAGATAGGCTATATGGGAGAGGATACTGTTAAAACCAAACTAGGAAAAATACCCACCTTGACCTTTTTACCAATTCTTCAGGACAATAAATTTTTTAAAAGTGACACTGCGATAAAACTTTGGATATCCAATGATTCCAATAAAATACCCGTTAAAATAAGTGCCAAGTTTTTATTAGGCACCTTAGATGTTGAACTAGTATCCGCCAATAATCTAAGACACAAGTTGAAACTGGAAGAGTCACTGGTCAGCAATTAACAAGTTGTATTGTTTAGTTTATTTTTAATAGTTCCTCCGCGCTCTTAATGGCAGACGGGGATGGATTGTCTCCGCCGATCATCCGGGCTATTTGTTCTTTTCTTTCTTCCTGATTCAATAGTTTTAATTTACTGACAGTTTTTTCATCATTATGATCCTTATAAACAAAATAGTGATGCGTTCCCCGCGCGGCAATCTGTGGCAGATGGCTGATACTAATAATCTGATGGTTTAGGGTGATTTCCTGCATCATTGATGCCATTTTTATTGCTATTTCCCCTGAAACACCTGTATCTATTTCATCAAAGATTAGGGTAGGTAAAGAAGTTTTATCTGCAAGCATAGCTTTGATCGCAAACATTAACCTCGAAAATTCGCCTCCAGAGGCAACCTCAGTTAATTCTTTAGGATCAACACCTTTGTTTGCACTGAACAACAGCTTAATAGAATCCATACCGGTTTCATCTATATCCTGCTTTTCATGCTTTAGGGCAATTGTTCCCTGGGGCATACCAAGTAATTTTATGCTTGATTCTAACTCAATAGAGATATCTTCGAATACCCTGATTCTGGAGTTTGTGAGGTGCTTACCCTGCGTTTCAAGTTCCGATAACAGCTGATCATATTTTGATTTTAGTTCATTTAACGTTTCATCGAGATTTTGAAAACGTTCGACTTTTTGCTTTAAATCACTTTTAAGGTTATTTAATTCAGAAATAGTGCTTAGTTTATGTTTTTGTTGTAATTGGTAGATCAGACTTAACCTTTCCTTGGTTTCTTCAATCGCTGACGGGTCAAACTCTACCTGATCATTTAGCTCATATAAAGTTTGTGATATATCTTTTAAATCGATTTCAGACGATTCAATTCGTCCGGCAATTTCCTGATATGTTGATGAATAATCCTGGATCCCTTTGATATTTTGATTAACTACTGAAAGTTGGCTAAGCACCGAATATTCATTATCGCTTAAAGAGGCGATCGCATTACTTATTCTGGTTTTTATGTCTTCTGCATTTTCCAGAATTTCAAGTTTTTGTTCAAGTTCCTCTTGTTCATTATCCTGAAGACTTGCTTTCTCCAGTTCTTCGTACAGAAATAAATTGAACGCATGCTCTTCTTTTAATTTTGAGGCAGAGGCTTTGAGTGCGTTATATTCCTTTTCAGCTTTTTTGTAAACTTTAAAAACTTCATTGTAACGCTTTTTAATATCATCATTTCTGGCATATGCGTCTACCATAGTTAATTGAAAAGCCTTACCACCAATCAATGTGTTATCTCTTTGAGAATGAATGTCCACCAAATTTTGCCCGAGTTGTTTTAAAAGATCCAAAGTAGCGGGGGTGTCATTTATAAATGCCCGGGATTTTCCTGAAGGTGTTATTTCCCTTCTGATTGTACAATCATCTTCGTAATCAAGCGCATTAATTTCAAAAAATGGGGTTAGCTGGTTGTCTCGTATATCAAAGACAGCTTCTACAACACATTTCTTATTAATATCAGACAATACCCTGGTTTCCGCCCTATTCCCTAATAATAACCCCAATGCTCCCAACATTATTGACTTTCCGGCTCCGGTTTCTCCTGTGATTACATTTAACCGCTTTGATGGTGTTAAAACCAGGTGATTTATTAAAGCGTAATTCTTGATCTCTAAGTGCTTAAGCATTTTAAGAGGAAGTTTCCAGAATTATTTCCTGAATCTCTTTTAGCGAGAATTTGTGTTTTCGTTTCTTTATATCTTTGGTTTCAAAAATACCACTTTTGTAATTAAGAAAATCAACAAAAAATACCTGACCATCATTAAGAATAACAGTAGCCCTATGATTAAGTATTTCTTTTAGGTTAGGAATTATTGATTCAATGGTTAGACGCTTTTGTTTCTTAGCCATGCGTCAGTTATCCTCAATCATGGGTTTTAATTCGCTTGTCCGGCTTGGGTCTACTTTAGTGAGTATGGTATATGCCGTACGCCTTTTTTGCATATCGCCTTTTTGAAAGACACTAATGATTTCATCGGTTTTAGCATCCATGAAAGTGATGGTGAAAATTGATCTTGGACGTACGCTATTAACGAGGCCCAGATTTTTAAAGCATTGAAGCATATTATCCCTTGCCTCTTCGGGTTTTTCCTCAAAAATATCTAAACCTTGTCTGTGGTATAGGTAATATCCTTCACGTAAAGGTTGCATTTGCTGATTGATGAGATTTTCAGCTAACCAATACCTGTTTCTATTGCTATTAAACTGATCCCAACCAATGATGCCGGATGGTTGTGCACTGTTTACAACCTGCCAGGCTTTCTGAAAGTACGGCTCTCCGCCCAGTTCTTTAAAGCTATCATAATCAAAGCCAATAACTATGTAGGCATAGAATGCCAGTAAGGAGGTGATATTATTAAGGAAAGTATTGTCGTTATACTCAAGCGGTTGGGATTCTACATAATCAAAAGACCAATCTCGATCCGCAAAATTGAATAATACAGTTTCGTAATTCGAATTATACACCGGTCTGGCTGATAAAATCTGAACCGTAGCCACCCAGGAACCAATTGAGGGCTGGTCAGTGATATTTATTATCATTCCACACTTTATTCGCTCCTCTTTTTCAAACTCATCTTCCGTCCATTTCCTATTATTCATGAATCGTGTGAATGCCGTTTCCATATCTTTAAAAACACCACGTTCGGTCACTTGTACCTGCTCGGCATTTACATTTACCCTGCAATTTAATTCCTGAGCCATCAGGGGAAGCATTGAAAAGCTTAGTAAGAAAGTATTTGCCAGCAATCTAAGATTTACCATTATGTTTCTCCTTTATAGCATCCAGAATATCTTCTGCAACTGCTCTTTTAGATTTTAACTTGAATTCCTTTAAATTATTTTGCTGATCGATAATGGCAATTTTATTAGTATCTCCCATGAATCCTGCTCCCTGGTCTTTTAAGGTGTTCAATATAATCAGGTCGAAGTTCTTTTTTCGTAACTTTTCTTTAGCATTATACTGTTCATTTTCTGTTTCCAAAGCAAAGCCAACGTTGATTTGATTTTTGTTTTTTAGCCGGCCCAGTTCATAGGCGATGTCTGGATTTTTTATGAAATTAATTGTCAGCTTTTCATCGTCTTTCTTTACTTTTTCCTTAAAGGCCTTATCGGGTCGGTAATCAGAGACAGCCGCTGCAAATATTGCAATATCAACTTCGTGGTAAATATCTTTAGCCACCTGGTGCATCTCTTCCGCAGACTCCACTCTGTATATTTTAATGTGCGTGTTTTTGGGTTCAATAGATCCTGGCCCCAGTATTAAGGTGACATTAGCACCCCGCTCATAGGCTACTTCTGCAATGGCAATACCCATTTTACCACTGGAATGGTTTCCTATAAACCTTACCGGGTCAATGGCTTCGTAGGTTGGTCCGGCAGTTACCATTATTTCAGCGCCTTCAAGATCATTTTTCCGCTCGAAAAAAATATCAACAAACTCGTATAATAAGTCCGGATCCATTAGTCTGCCGTGACCTATTAGTCCGCTTGCTAATTCACCATGCCCAGCTTTTAACAGATGGTGCCCTCTTCTTTCTAATGCTTCAATATTGTGTTGGGTTGAGGGGTGTAAATACATATCTTCATCCATGGCTGGTGCGATTATTACCGGGCAACGTGCTGACAAGTAAACGGCAGTTAATAAATTATCACAAAAACCATGGGACATTTTAGCAATGGAATTTGCGCTGGCAGGCGCCACAATCATTAAGTCAGCCCACAATCCCCATTCAATATGGTTTTCCCATTCCCCTGAGCGCTTGTAAAAATCAATGCCTACAGGATTTTCCGATAAGGTTGAAAATGTGGTTTCTCCAACAAAATCTTTCGTTGACTCCGTTAGAATGACCCTAACATTAGCTCCATTTTTTTTTAATAAACGTAAAAGATAAACTGCTTTGAAAGCAGCGATAGAACCACAAACGCCGAGAATTATATTTTTCCCACCAACCATGGCGGAATCGTTAAAGGTTTTTGCTTATATCTTCTTCAACTTCCGCATCATGATAATCTAATTCCCCATTTAGGAATTCTTCAACCGATTTAATCGTGGGTTTAGGCATTTTTTCATAGAATTTGCTGATTTCTATTTGTTCTTTGTTTTCAAATATCTCTTCAAGGTTATCCACCGAAGAAGCGAACTCAGCTAATTTGTTGCTTAATTCCTCTTTCACATTAGAGGAAATCTGTCTTGCCCTTCTGGATACTACCACCAGGGATTTATAAAGATTGCCTGTAGGTTCCCATAAGTCTATCAGGTCTCTGGTCTGAATCGATGAATCTGATGTTTGTGCTTTACTCATTATTTACTTGCTAATTTGTCAATTTGATTTATACTGTCGCTATAAAAGTTTTCTGCGTTTGAGATGAATTGACTATTAGGATATTTGTCAATGAATTCCTGATAGTATCCTATTGTTTTTTGATATCTTTCCTTCTGTTTAGATGATATGCTCTCTTTGGCCAGGTTATATATAGCTGCAATTTTAAGATAATCTAATTCTTCATTATATCTTGAATCAGGAAACTCCTCATTAAATAGCTCAAAAGCTACGATAGCTGACTTATATCTTCTTAACTTATAATATTGGAGCGCGTTTTTATATCCCTTTTTTTCGAGTTTCTGCTGGAGCTGTTGAATGATCTTATTTGCATCCTCTGAGAATTCAGCGTACGGATGTAGGTTAATGAAGTTTTGCATTGCCGAGATGGCCTCATAAGTTGGCGTTTGATCCAGGTTGTATTCAGGTGATTGAAGATATAATGAATAAGCATGCATGTATAAAGCCTCCATCGCATAATCACTCCGGTTGTATACATCGTAAAAACTCTTAAAGTGATGAGCACTCAGAATATAACGACCCATGTGATAATGACTATAAGCATAATAGTATGTTGCCAGCTCAGCTTCCTGGGTTCCTCTTATAATTGGTAATATTTCGTCAAGTAAGATATTGGCCCGGTAATAATCTTCCTCTTCATAATACTTCAGCGCAGCTTCATATTTTTCTTTCCAATCCCCGTTTTTCTGAATTTTCCTGAACTTACTACAGGAAGATATTGATACGACCAGCACAACCAGTAATGAAAAAACGGCAAAAATTCGCATAAGTGCGCAAAATTAAGTTAATATTTTAAATAACTGTTAATTACTTTAATAAATGCAACATTTGTTAGTTAGGTTTTCTTTTACGGTTATATCTTTTCTGATATTTCAATTGTTTCTTTTCATCGCCTAACGGTTGCTGCTTTCTATTCTCTAAATCGCTGGATATTTTTTTTTGCTGACTTACCCAGCCTTCGGGAGCCAGATAAGGCACCACATCAAACAGGTTAGGCCGTTCAAGTGCTCTCCAGTTAAAACCTTTCAAACGTTCTTCGCTTTCACTTAGTTCGTGTGGAGGAATGAATTTGGCTTCCGGCTGATTGTAGCATGTAAAGCTTGATACTTCATTACTATCCAGTTGAATGAGCATTTCACTACAAAGAATATAATTCATCCCCAATAAAGTAGAATCTCCTTTCCCCAGGATGTAGTAGTTGCTTTCGCAGTTGCCATTAACATTTATGGTTTCAAGCATATTTTGATTGAATCTGGCAATCATCTCCCTTCCTTTTATCTGATTGAAATTTTGGAGGGTATCCATAGATGTCAGGAATGAATTCTTTTTCAAATCCATTCTATCAATAGAGGTTTGAGAAACATACATGTCAATTGAGTCGGCCTCTATTTGGTTTTGTTCATTCCATATAACAGGGTCATCATATAATTTTATTAAACTATCGGAAAGAAAATGCGCCACTGAATCAGCTATACCCTGAAGGTTGTAGCGGAACATTTTCACGTCATAATAAGCCAGTATTCGTTTGTTGATTTCCAATGGATCATCCAGGGCTACCATGGTGTCGGAGGAAATGTAAAATGTATCTAACTCCAATATCCTTTTCATAATAGGTCCTTCAAAAATCTTACTTTCCCCTTTTGAACGGTCGTAATATCCTTTTTCGCCTATTATGATCACATCTTTATTTTTAGCGGTGAGTTTTACATTTCCCCTGGCCTGATAATACTTTGTGAATTCATCGAAGTAAAGTGTGTCTGCTTCTAAATAATAGTCATTGGTCTCGACCCTGCCCTTGATGAAATCCGTTTGCTTTACAATCGTTCTGTACGTGCCACCAATAGCGTTCAATTCCGTGCTGTCATCGGTAATTATTTTAGTGGGCCCTTTGGTATGGGCAATTTTGCTGACGGTATTGTAATCTAATGTATCAGCATATAAAGTGTATTCAGGAGCGATTAAGACAACATCTTTGAAGAATATTGCTGAGTCCTTTTGTGAATAAAAAACGCCTCGATCACTGGATAGTTCATTCTGGATATCTTTCAATCTTCCGAAATTAAAAAATGTGCCTACTTTTCCGGCCAGGTTATAATCAAGGAAATCAGTAAACAACCTTTTGTTTCCACTTTTATAGACCACGTCATTTCTTAGCCTGGCGGTACGATTATTTCCATTGTAAATCAATTGTTTTGAGTTAATGGTAACCGAATCCCCATCTTTGATGAGCACGTTACCAAAAGCCTCCATCTCATTGTCTTCTATGAAGTAGTAGGATGTGTCGCAGTAGACAATCGTATTTTGCTGTGTAAATACTACATTCCCAATTAATTTTCTGTAAGACCTGCCTTTTAAAGTACCATTTTCAAGTATATCTGCTTTGTACTTTATTTTTTCTTTGGATTGGGCATGAATTGTATCAAAAGAAACAAAAAGAAATATAAAAATGAGTATTTTAAAACAGATGTTTTTCATCTGATGACAAAGTAATTGCATTAAAAGCGGTCAACGTAATAATATGGTAGAAAATTTTAAAGATTATATAAAAGCGCATAACTTAATTTCTTTTGATGATAAAATTCTTTTAGCAATCAGCGGTGGCGTGGATTCGATCGTAATGCTTCATTTGTTCAGAGAAGCGGGATATAATTTTTCTATTTGTCACTGTAATTTCAAGCTTAGGGTGGAGTCGGACAATGATGAAGACTTCGTCCGTCAGATTGCTGATGATTACGGCAAGCAGTTTTTTACGAAGCGGTTTGAGACCTGGGATTTTGCATCAAAGCATAAAGTTTCCATTCAGATGGCAGCCCGAAGGCTTCGTTATCAATGGTTTGAAGAGCTTCAAAGAGACTATATCTTTGATCGCATAGCAACGGCACACCACATAGATGATTCAGTAGAGACAATTATATTGAACTTATTGAATGGTAGCGGTATAAATGGCTTAACTGGAATACCCCTTAAAAATAACAACATTATAAGGCCCATGTTATTTGCCAATAAAGATCAAATAGTAGCACATGCTAAAAAAAGAGGTTATACATGGAGGGAAGATTCCAGTAATGATGAGGTCTATTATCAAAGAAATTATATAAGAAATAAAATTTTACCACTTTTTGTGGAGATAAACCAAGATTACCAATCGGCTATCTTAAGATCAGCAGAAAAACTAAGCCATACTGAAGAGATCCTGAAAAATAAAGTAGATGCAATTACAAGGACAAGATTAAACAGGGAGGGAGCGTCAATCTCCATGGATTTATACTGGATAACTGCTGAACCAGGTGGACTTGTGATTTTACATGAAATGCTGAAGTGTTATGGTTTTAATTATAAGCAAGTCCAATCGATCTGTAATAATGCAAATACTACTGAAAGTAAGCGCTTTTTAAGTGAGCAATACGAAATAATAATCTCCAGAGATAAATTATTGCTTGAACCGAGAAAGTTAAACGGGTTTTCCATCGACGAGGTGAAAATAGATAGAGCAGATGATGAGGTACACTTATCTGACGGCTCAATATTTAAATTTGAAAGTACTACGCAGAAAGTGTTGATCAATTTGGGCCAAATCGCTCAACTAGACCTCGATAAGCTTCAGTTTCCTTTAATTATCAGAAATTGGCAAGAAGGGGACAGGTTTATGCCACTTGGTATGACCAACAAAAAAAAGCTAAGTGATTTTATGATTGACGAGAAAATTCCAGTAAACTTGAAATCTTCGGTTAAAGTAATGGTGAGTGATGAAGATATTATCTGGGTGGTCGGTTACAGGATTGACGACCGCTATAAGCTCACGAAAGATACTACCAAGGTGCTTCGGATAGAATATTTAAGCTGATGTTTGGATTTTTTAAAAAATCATTTTCTGTTGATGAGTTCAAGCTTTTCTCGTTTTTACAAGGTGTAAAATTGTTTGAACAACTTAACAATGAGGAACTGTCTTTGATTTGTCCTCATTTGCATTTGAGAAAGTATAAAAACAAAGAGGTAGTTTTTTTTTGTAATGACCCCAGTTCAGCACTTTACATTATCCGTACAGGTAAGGTTTCATTAAATATCGATATTAGAGATGATTTTGAACTATTAACCACTATCAAAACCCGGAATGCTTTTGGCGAAAATAGCCTTATCCCTAAAACAAAAAGGATTTATACATCCATTGTGGAATCAGAAGATGCCGAGCTGTACGTGTTGCCACAGATAATGATGTTGGATATCTTTGAGGATTATCCCGCCATTAAAGCTAAGGTAATGTCATCATATGTGGAAATTTACAACCATTACACCATGAACCTCATAAAAAGCTATAGAAGTGCTTATGGTTTTTTTGAACTAAAAATGGTGTACGACAATTCCAGGATATGATCACTTGTTGTGGGTCAAGGTTGAATATATCTTTCCATATTCTTCCCTTCCAAGATTTTTCATGGCCCAGTTTGTAAAAGAGTAATTATATTTATTATAAAAGGCTTTTGTAAATTGATCTACCTGGTAGTTAGTACTTAATGTTTCCAAGATGGAAATTAGTTGCTTAACTTTTTTTGCCTGAAGGCATTCATGCGTTTGAGTGACCAACGGTTCCATTTCAATAAGTTTTTCAATATACTTTAACTTAAAAATACAAAAAACATTGTGCTTATCACAGAAAATCATATTATGGAACTTTGAAAAAATTCAAATTAATTATTGCGAATCATTCAAATAATAAGTCATATATATGATTATTAAATAATAAATGATAATATTTTTGAAGTCATCATAATTGTTTAATTATACTATTGATCTGTTTTTTGTGTCTATTTAGGTGAAGCGAAAAAAAACTGATCATATGTAGTAAAGAAATACGCCCTGCTAATGGATGTTTGTAGACCTGTAAATGGAAGTATTTATCATCCAATGATTCAAAATAATCAACAGAAGCTTTTCTTTCAACCATCCATTCACTTTTTATCACCTTAAAAGACATGATAGATTCTAAATTATGAGCATCTACAGCTCTGGGCGCTTTAAATTTAACAGGCATGATTAAATAGGTTTTTAATACCCAAAATCTAATCATAGAAAAGATATTGATAGCAGGCAAATCCGTATTAAAGCTTAGTTTCTTCTTAACATAAGCCAGGGAAAGTCTTTCTGATTGGTATAGGTGATTAAGGATTTCTAAAACAGACCATTTATTCTCCACACGTCTTTGGGCGAGCCACTGTTCATTATGATTTTCTAATGACTTGAATAATTGATCTAGTTCCTGATTAGCTTTTAAGAGCCTATTTAAAGCTTTGCTTCTTCTATCCATATTTATTTATTTATATCATTCAATGAATAAATTACATAAGGTACTCATAATGAGAAGAATGGAAATATTTCATTAAACCTTGTGATTTGTTAATGATTCAAATCTTGATTACGTTTAATACATAAAAAAAAACATTGTAATGGTTCATCAAAATACAATTGTTAAGCATAATATTGAAATCAGCAACCATATATTCAAAGCCAATTTAAACGCCCTTAAACAACTTGCAAATGATAATGTAGACAGAATAAGAAATCAATTTGATGATTATATAAGAAGAACATTAGATCCCAGCGGTAAACATAAGGACATACTAAATGTCGAAGACCGCAGTGAAGAGCTTTCACATGTCGATTGGTTGTTCCTAAACTCTATCTTTACTTCAACATTTGCTTATTTTGAAAGCCATTTGGGAGACCTGGCTTATATAATTGAGTCAATGGCAAGATCCAGGATCAAAATAAAAGACATAAAAGCCTCAAATCACATTGATCAATATAAAAAGTATCTGTATCTGGTGGGAGGTATTGAAGCTGCTGTAAATTCGAAACTATGGAAAGCGTTGGGGATGTTCAGGGTTACCAGGAATAAACTGCTGCATCATGGTGGGATATTAATGAGTGATGCCGGTAAAAAACTTGAAGATCAACCGGGCTATCAATTTTTAGTAGATCATAATGTGACGCTGGAAGGTGATCAGGGACAAATAAAATTTAAGTCGACCGACTTTATAAACCGGTTTATTGCTGATGCTATTGAACTTATAGATGAATTAACCTTAGAAATAAAAGAAAAATATCCTGAGGTTTAAGTCGCACTAAAGGATAAGATATAACAATAATAAAATGGCCAGTAGTAGCGCCATAATTCTAAGGCTGTTTTGCTGAACCGGGAATTCATAACCACAGATAGGGCATTGTTTTTCATTTTTATCTATCTCCATAGCGCAAGATGGGCATTCTTTCTTTTTCATAGTAAACTGAATTAGGTTATGCTTCCCTCTTGAAATTATATTTATAAATCCCTCCATATTCTACTTTCATATTCATGCTCCCTTGTAAGGATGTTTGCATAAAATAAGTATTTAATGCACGAATTATGCCCCCATGTGTTACAATTATCAAATCCTTTTCAATGGCAAATGATTTAATAAAATCCACTGCACGATCATAAAGCTGCTGATAAGATTCTCCATTTGGTGTACGCTTGTTTACGTAGTCATTCATCCACGACATTAATTCCTCTTTTGGAATTTCGTCCCAGTTATTCTCTTCCCAATCTCCAAAGTTAAGCTCCTTAAGCCTGTTGTCAACTTTAAATTCGTTACCCAGGTATTTCGCAAGTTCAACACATCTGGTAAGTGGGCTCGAATAAATCATGGCATCATTTAGAATATTTTGCAGCTTGTTTTTAACAACCTTGGCATCTTCCTCAAAGTTTGATTTTAGCGGGACGTCAGTTTGACCATAAACGGTCGATTTAGGCACATCAACCACGGTATGCCTTATTAAATATACATGGACCATAACAAGACGGAAAGGTAAAATAATACTTCGGTAATCTGCTGGACTGCACCTAAACAGTCTCCGGTGTAACCGCCAATTTTCTTTTGAAAATAGTTTATAAAAATAGACCTTGCCAGGATCAGGGGGATGGTTGCTAATATTATAAACCATGATTTAAAAAGAATTAATAGTGGCCAGGAAGTAAAAAACAACACCAATAAGGAAACCAAAGAAAATCCCTGAGCCACCGGTTTTACTTTGGAGCCTTTCTCTGTCACATAGTTGCTTGAGTAGATAACACTAGCGGAAAAGAACCTGCTAAGTGTATGGCCGGTTATCATTGTAATTGGTATAAGGGTACTATTTAAATCCAAAAGGGCTTGAAATTTCAGTAGAAGTATCATGATCAATCCTATTGCGCCAAATGTCCCCACCCGACTGTCTTTCATGATACTTAAAATCTGATCCCTGGTCCAGCCGCCACCAAACCCATCGAAGCTATCAGCCAGGCCATCTTCATGAAATGCGCCTGTTATCAAAAGACTGGATACCATAGAAAACAATATGGCTACTGATTTTGGAAAAATACTATCTGATATAATGAAAACCAGTGCGGCCAGTGATCCAACTATTATACCAATGATACAAAAATATTTCGTTGCATCATTTAATTTATTGCTTGCGTGATCGACCCATTGAGGACATGGTATACGAGTGTAAAACATCAAAGCTGTGAAAAATAACTGAAGTTCTTTTTTCAAAGTCTACAAATCTTTTATGTCGGCCATATTACTGAGGAACCCACATGCATTTCTTACCATTGGGAAAGCCAGTGCTGCGCCGGTGCCTTCTCCTAATTTCAGATTTAAATCTAAAATAGGTTCTACATTTAGATAATCCAGAATCAATTGATGCGGAGGCTCGGAGGATTGATGTGAAAAAATGCAATAATCCAGGATGTCTGATTTTTGCCTGAACGCAATAAGCAGTGCTGCCGAGCTTATAAATCCATCTACCAGTATGACCATCTGCTTCTCAGAAGCAGCCAGGTAAGCACCGGCCATCATAGCAATTTCAAAACCACCAAAACAGGATAAAACTTCCATAGGATCATCTGAAATGTGATATCTTTCGATAACTTTTTTTAGTACATTTTTCTTCCTTTGAAGGCCCTCCTGATCTAAGCCAGCTCCTGCTCCGACACATGCCTCAATGTCTTTGCCAGTAATTATACTGGTAATTAGTGATGCCGAAGAGGTATTTGAAATACCCATTTCCCCAATCCCAACGCTGTTACATCCTGAAAGTGTTATTTCATCGATAACCTCCATACCGTATTCTATGGCCTTTTCGGCTTCATGTTTGGACATGGCTTGAGTTTTCCTGTAATCATATGTGCCGTAGCCAATTTTTTTATTGATCAGTAACTCATGAGGCTCAAAATCCATGTTGACACCTGCGTCAATGATTTTGAGGGAAAGGTTGTTTTCTATGCAAAATGTATTAATAGCTGCACCACCATTGATGAAATTATGTATCATTTTAGCGGTGATATTCTGAGGATAAGCGTTTACAGTACCACTGGTTGCGATGCCATGGTCTCCTGCAAATACCAGGATATGAGGATTTTTGATTTTGGGGTTGGTTGTGTTTTGTATTTTAGCTATTGTTAAAGCCAGTTCCTCAAGCTTTCCAAGTGAATTTATCGGCTTAGCCTTGCCATCAATTTTATGTTTTATTTCCTGATGAAGGTTCTGAGCGACAGGGAGGATATTGGGTGTTTTCATTCATCTTTAACCACTAAAGGTAATCCGGAGACCATAAGCGTCACTTTATCAGCTTTTTTCGCAAAATATTGATTGATCCATCCCTGTAAATCAGCAAATTTTCTTCCTGTTGATGTATCAGCATGCATACCCATACCAATTTCATTGGTAATAATTATCCAGTTTTTACTTTTTTTATTGACAATGTGGTCTATTTCTTTCCGCATTTCAGCTAATATTTTTTCTTCATCCTGCTTTAAGTCAACAAAGTAATTGGTTAGCCACAAGGTGACGCAATCAATGAGAATAGCCTTGCTTTCGGTATTGATATCGCTTATTTTCTTTTCTATTTCAAGGTTTATCCATTGGTCATCACGGTCAAGCTGATGTTTTTTTACCCTGGATTTAAAATCCGCATCCCATACCCTTGCCGTTGCAATATATGTTGGGTAATTATCTAACCTTTTAGCTTGTTCCTGACCATATCTTGATTTTCCCGATCTTGTTCCTCCTGTAATTAAGTGAAGCATCAGCAAAAAACAACTGTACCAGCTATCCTGCTACAGTTGTTAAATTATAAAATATATTCTAAGCAAGTCTAAGGGATGGAATCTTAGCTTGCATCCATTCAAAAGCAGTGAATAATACGCCACCGTAAATCAGTGTCCCAGCCAGGAAATTTCTCTCAAAAGGTATGGCTGCAACCAGGCATGCCCAATATCCTGTAAGGGTCATTGGATACATGGTGCCAATCATCCAGACACCGAAATCAGTTACTATCCAATGGATAAATACAATGATCAGACTTGATAATAAGAAGTTTTTAACATTTACTTTTTTCAATAACCACTGACCCACAACGACCATTAGTGCAAAGGCCAGATATGTCCAGATGAATGATTCATAAAATAATTTCCATTCACCGAAATATATAAACCTGTTCAATATGATATCACTGACCAGAAGGGTTATTAATGGAAAAGCAAAAGCCTTGCCCCTGGTGAAGTAAGCACCCCCAAATAATGCCATTGCACCAATTGGTGTGAAGTTGGAAAGCGGTGACAGATCTTTGTCGAATGTAAATACTACTCGAAGGATAGCCATTAATAAGATCAAACCAAAAAGTATTAAGAAACGAGGATTGATTCGGTTAGATTTAGTCATAATTTTATTGTTTATAGTTCAAAATTAAAGGTTATGCTTAGGTTATAAAAATAAAAATGCATTCGGACCGATGCCCGTAGCAAATTGTTGAATAAGTTCTCCATTACCATTATACTGAAAACCTGTCCCAGTGGATTGAAACGCATTACTGTCCCCAACATAAATATCTCCGGTTGAGGGGTCAACAGCAATCCCATAAAATGCGAATCCACCTGTAATGAAATTAGTTGCTGATGGGTTATTACCTGTGAAATCAACTTCAAAGACGTTGGTCAGTCCGGTGAAAGTATCATTGGTGCCACCTAAAAAATAAATTTTATCTCCGGCCTGGTTAATCGCAATTTTTTCATCAAACCCATTGACTTTAAGGTTGTCAAGGGTGGTTTTTATCGTATTATTTGACCGGTCAATTTCCACTAAACGACCGCTGGTGCAAAGCACCCATAGATCAGATTCAGCATCAATTACAAAAGCTGACGGGCCAAAGGGCACTGTTATCTCTTCCTCAATCTCGGTATTTTCCCCATTTGGTTCAAGGATGGATATGGTATTACTGCCTTCATTGGCAACATAAAGCCTATCTTCTATTGAAATGATATCCTGTGGCCTGGCGGATATTTCGAGGCTATCGATCACCTGATTGGCATTAAGATCAATTATTGAAATAAAAGAATCAGGATTTTCGGAGAATGCGGTTTCTATGTTTCCCCAGTTAGTTACGTAAGCAAAGTCACCGTTAACTGCGATACTTACCGGATTAAGAAATCCGGAATTGATGGTTGATGATGAACTCAAGGTATTTTCAGTGATATTTAATAGCTCAACTTTATCCGGTGCATTGGTAACCAGATAAATTTTAGTGGTGGTACTTATTGCAGTTTGTATGGTTGCATTAGCTTCAAATATGCTTTGATTGACTATACTACTGGATGCATCAAAGCTTGATAAAGCACCATCACCGGCTTGAAAGTTGCCTTCATTAATCACAATTATGGTTGATCCCTGTGGCTCCGGATCATCTGAGTCATCTCCACAGGAAAGGAGTATGATTAGTGGTAAGAATAATAATGGTGTAAGTATTAAGCGCTTGGTCATGGTTATATATTTTAATCTATTTAATATTTATAGTTGAGTGTAATTGTCAATTCATAATTGAAACCAGGCATAGCCCGATTCTCGAAACTTTCATAGCTCATGTTCAATAGATTGTTAATCCTGAATGAGGCAACAAATCCTGTTTTATTAAATTCCATTGTTTTATCCATAGAGATATTTACTAATGAAAACGCAGGCAGTGCAGGACGCTCGTTATTTGTTTCGGTAAAGCGTTGTCCTGTATGGTTGTAGTGAATACCAAATCGCCAGCCATTGAAGGATAGTCTGTTGGTATAGTTAAGGTTCCATTGGGGTGTATAGGGTAATTGCTTGCCCACTGACCGATCAAACTGGCCCAGTGGTTTTAAATTGACAGCCTTTGTGTAAGCCGTTGAAAGAAAAGATTCAAAAGTCAAAGTGTTAAGGATGCCTGTTCTTTTAAAAGTGACACTGATTTCAGCTCCCTGTGCCTGTACTTCGCGGATGTTATCCGGAAACCAAAAGGAAGTAGGATTACCATTGTTATCTTCGCCTGTTCCTCCGGGCCTCCATATGATCCAATCAGAGACAAGGTGGTGGTAATAATTTGAATGGATATCCAGGCTTGATTTATTGAAAGTAGACGAAAAGTGCATACCTATTTCGTAGTTATCTCCAATCTCCGGGCTAAGGCTTTCATTTCCGCCTGGGTTCCAAAACCGGTCATTCAAGGTGGGTAGACGAAATGACCTGCTTAATTGCCCTAAAAATGATAGGTTTAGGTCTTGGTCGTCTATTATAAAATACTCTAGTCCAAGCGAGGGGCTAAACCTTTGAGGTCTTCCATCCAACATGGGCTGACGTGCATTTAGGCTAAGGTGAAGGTTTGAAATTGGCAGGTATTTTATTCCAACGAAGAGGTCATTCCTGTCCTCGGAGATTTTACCATCAAAATTACTTGAAGAAGCCCTGATATGGTTCCAATTTAATCCTCCATAAAGTGACACATTTCCTGATAAGTTATGATTGTAAGTGGAGGAATAGAAAAACCTTTTAGTTTGTACTTTACTGAAGCCATTAAAGATGTTTGTATCGTCGGTGTAACCCAGGGTAGTTTCAATATGCTTTGCATTTTTTTGAAAATTCCAGGTTAGTGAACCACGCCAGTTTGTGTCTTCCAGGTTGTCGTCATTAGTCAGGTCATTTTTATTGGGTTGAATTTCCCTGTAATTATAATTGAACCAACCGGAGAAGCTTAAAGTGTTGTCATCATCGATTTTATAGAAAATATCTTGTTTTATTCCGTAGTTTTCATAACCGGCATTCTGTTGATTGACGGTTGAATCGGCTAATTTATAAGGAAAATCGTTTTTGATTTCCTGAAAATATACATTGGTGGCCAGCTTAAACTTCCCTTTTCCATTTAAAAAATTGATTGAAGAGCGGTAATTATCAAAGCTTCCAATGGATTGATTGAAGCTTAATTCATTCGTATTTTTTCTCTTTAAATTATTATTCAATAGAACAGTACCTCCCAAAGAACCATTTCCAAAGAGCGAGCCCTGTGGACCATAGTGAATCGAAATATCATCAAAAAGTGAGGCGGGAATCAAATTAAAATCTGACTGACCTAGAGTCAGTGAATTTATTTCCATCCCATTCCACATCAAACTAGTTCTTGAAGGACCTAACCCCCTCATATTTATGGAGGATAACTGGCCATTTGTTCCGTATTGTAAAAAGAAAATCGGTGAGTTTTCCTGAATTATATTTTGTAAACTCGATGATCCCTGACCAATAATTGATTTATTATCAATTCGTTGCAATTTAGTGCCAATGGCATATTGGTCTAATGCTATGCCATTTACCACGAGACCTTCCAAATGAATGGTGGTATCTGGTAAACTTTGGGCATTACCATTAAAAAATAGGCTTATACCCAGAGCGGTATAGATAAAAAAATTAAAAAAATACATAAAGCACGTTTTTAAATCCTCTGCTCAAATCCCGAAGCATTGAATTATGATCATCAGGGCAGGTCTCCTGACTAGCGTGCATCCAACGCCTTCCCGTCGCTTTTGACAGTGGCAGAGATGAGGATGAATGCCTTATTAGCTTACAGTTGCGGGTACAGCTCTGGATTTTCACCAGATTCCCTATTAATTTCAATCAACTGAAAAGATTGACTGAAAACCCTGATCAATGTAAAATTAGGATGCTAATACTTAAAACCAAAACTTCTAACCGTTTTAGTTTGAAGATATCAGGAATAAGTAGCTTGATATGATTTACTGCTTCATTTTTTTAAAGGAATTTATTAATCCATTGGTAGAGGAATCGTGAGTGGTGATGATATTTGAATTCTGTAATTCGGGTAAGATTTTCTTAGCGAGTTGTTTTCCAAGTTCAACCCCCCACTGATCGAAACTAAAAATATTCCATATCACCCCCTGAACAAAAATTTTATGTTCATACATAGCAATCAATGAGCCTAATGTTCTTGGGGTCAACCGGGTGATCAAAATTGAATTTGTTGGTTTATTACCGGTAAATACTTTATATGGCGTTAACTGATCTATTTTATCTTGTGAATAACCTGACGATCTGAGTTCTTCCCTGGCTTCCTCTTCAGATTTTCCTTTCATTAATGCTTCAGTTTGGGCAAAAATATTCGAAAGTAATATTTCCTGATGATTGGTGTGCTCATGGTAAGTATTTACCGGGGCTATAAAATCACCGGGGATTAATTTCGTTCCCTGGTGGATGAGTTGGTAGAAAGCATGCTGTCCGTTGGTACCAGGCTCTCCCCATATAATTGGCCCGGTTTGATATTCCACACTATCTCCCGTGCGATCCACATTTTTACCGTTGCTTTCCATATCTCCTTGTTGAAGGTATTGAGCAAAAGACTCCAGCAGCTGATCATAGCATAAAATTGCTTGTGTTTCGGTTTTAAAAAAATTATTATACCAGATACCCAACAAGGCTAGTATTTCAGGTAAATTTTCTTTGGTAGGTGCTTCCAGGAAGTGTTTATCCATCGATTCGGCACCGTCAAGCAGCTCGATGAATTTGTCAAATCCTATAGCACAGGCTATGCTCATCCCAATTGCAGACCATAACGAATATCTACCACCCACCCAATTCCAAAATTCAAACATATTTTCAGGATCGATCCCAAAATCAATTACTTTTTCCCTGTTGGTTGAAAGGGCGATAAAGTGAGATTTTATGTTCTTTTCGGTTCCGGATTTTAAAAACCATTCTTTTGCTGTTTGTGCATTTGTCATGGTTTCCTGGGTAGTGAATGTTTTGGAAGCTATTATGAAAAGGGTTGTTTCTGCTGAGATATTTTTTAGTACCTGAAGCAAGTGCGTTGCATCGACATTGGAAACGAAATGACAATCAATCCCTTCTTTTTTATATGGAGCCAGCGCTTTTACTACCATATTTGGTCCCAGGTCTGATCCACCAATACCGATATTCACCACATCGGTAATTTTTTTATTGGTATATCCTTTTATTTCCCCATTGTGAAGCTTGTTTACAAAACTTTCCATCCTGGCCAATACCTCATTTACTTCAGGCATTACATCTTTTCCATCAACTCTCACGGGTCTATTTTTTCTATTTCTGAGCGCAACATGCAGAACTGCCCTGTTTTCAGTTTCATTAATCAGGTCTCCTGAAAACATCTTTTCCTTAGCTTCCGGCAGCCCACACTCGTCTGCTAGCTGTGCCAACAGGTTAATGGTATGTTCTGAAATTCGATTTTTTGAGTAGTCTAATAAAATATCTTCATAGCATATGGTGAATTTATCAAATCTATCGGGATCATTTTCAAACATGTCTTTCATGTGCTGATCTTTTATGTCTTCAAAATGATCTTGAAGCGAATTCCAGGTGGAAGTTTTAGTAGGATTAACTTTTGGCAGCATGATCAAATATGTTTATAACTATTACAAACTTGAATATAAAATTCAATAGGGGAAAGGGATAGGGAATTAATTTGTGATTAAATTAAGCTGAATTGAATTATAAAAATTATTTCTATAATTATATTATTTGCGTTTTGCTTGTTTTTATTATTTTATTTTAAATAAAAACATCAGATGCTGAAAAGAAGGCTAAAAAAGCGAAAGTGTATACTGAATCATCGAAATGTTAATAAAAGGTAAATAATTCCAAAGTGCTGATGCTTTAGTGCAAAATTAAATCTTTGAAAAAAAGAATAAATCAGATTATTCAGAACGAAGAGAATTTATAGGGTTATTATATGCTGCTTTTAATGACTGTAGGCTCATGGTGATTGTTGAAATTAATATTGCCAGTAAACCTGCCAATGCGAATACATTAAAGCCGATAGTTGTTCGATATTCAAAGTCCTGAAGCCAACTATTCATAGCCCAATAAGCAATAGGTACTGATATCAACATTGAGATCACGATAAGTCTGAAAAATTCTTTTGAGAGTAATAATAAAATACTGGAGATTGATGCACCTAATACTTTTCTTACTCCAATCTCTTTAGTTCGTTGCTGAGCGGTAAAAGCAGCCAAACCCAATAATCCCAGGCAGGCAACAAAAATTGCTATTATGGAAAAAATACTGAAAATGTGAGCGATTTTTTCTTCCTCTTCATACTGGGATGACAGTTCCTGGTTTATAAAGCTGTATTCAAAAGGCTGACCAGGCGCGAATTCTTCCCATTTTGTCTTAAGAAAACCTACTGCTTCGGTATAGTTGTCCGTTTGGAGCTTAAAAGAAATTTTGCCTGTGTTATCTCCATATCTAAGTACCAGCGGAGAAATTTTCTGATGCAATGATGCGAAGTGAAAATCTTTTATTACGCCCACAACTTTCATTGGTTGCACATGTAAATCATCCTGGTTATTTCCCTCATAAGTACTTAATACCTGGTTTATTGGATCCTGAAATCCAAAATGTTTAACGGCAGACTCATTTAAAATCAACTTAAGACTATCTGAAGCAAAACTTCTGTCAAAGTTTCTTCCAGCCATTACTTGTAAATTATATGTAGGAAGAAACCGGTCATCAACAATAAAGAATTCGATGGCAGCTGTTTTATCAGACTTTGGATCGGAGCCAGGGAAGAATGCTGTAGCGCTACGATAAGAGGGTGTGGGTATAAACCCAGTAACTGTTGCATCTTGGAAGTTTGTATTTGCCAATACTTCATCTTTGAAACTTTTCAACGATCCATTAAGCATGTAAGTGTCTTCTAAAACAAGGATCTGATTAGTATTGTATCCTAATTTTTTGTTTTGTATAAAAGAGAGTTGACGCTTTACCACTAAAGTACAAACAATAAGTACTATCGTAATACCAAATTGGAATACAACCAAGCCACTTCTTAAATAACCACTTTTTTGTCCGCGTTTTAGGTTACCCTTAAGTACCCTCATAATTTTAAAATCCGATAGAAAAAAAGCTGGATAACTACCTGAGAATAATCCTACAATACCAATTAGAATTGCCAGGCTCAATAAATTATTGGGTTGGAATATGTCAATTATTGAGAAGCTTTTTTCTGCTATCTGATTAAACAGTGGTAGTATCAGAATCACTAACACTATAGCTAATATCGTTGACAAAAATGCCATCAGCATTGATTCGGTTAAAAATTGAAGTATCAATTGTTTTTTAACCGCTCCCATAACTTTTCTCAACCCCACTTCATGCGCCCTGTTGGTTGAACGAGCTGTAGAGAGGTTCATGAAATTAATGCAAGCAATTACCAGAATGAAAATGGCAACAGCTGAAAAAATATAAACATATTTAATATCGCTGTTCACTGACAACTCTCCATCTATATTGGAATACAAATGAATAGCTGAAACAGGTAGAAGGTCGTAACTTACTTTGTTGCCTGATTCATAGAATTCTTCCATTGTTGAACCAATAAATCTTTCAACATCCGGTCCAATATATTTTTCAATAACTTCAGAAAATTTTGGCATGAAGTTTTCGACATCAGCATTTGGCTTAAACATAAAATAAGTAACAAAATTTAAGCTCAGCCACACTTTTGATTCCGCCTCTTCAATAGATGACATACTCATCAAGACATTGAAGTCAAGGTGCATATTTTCAGGCATGTCCATTAGTACTCCGGTAACCTCATAGTTATCCCGACCATTTAACTTCAGGTTTTCCCCAATACAATCAATGGTTCCAAATATCTTATTAGCTGTGGATTCATTTAGGACCACTGTATTTGGATTTTTTAGCGCCTGATCAGAATTTCCTTTAAGTAACTTCAATTCAAACATATTGAATACATTAGAGTCAGCATATGCCACCTTTTCTTCTTTATAGGAGACTTTATTATATTCTAATAACTCACTCCCGCGATCTCTGAATCGAACGAATGATTCTATTTCGGGATAGTCATTCAACAACGCGGGTCCCATAGCTGGATTAACCTGGGCAGTTTCAAATTCCCTTCCTCCAAAGGATCCTTCAAATGATACCCTGTAGATCCTATCATGATTTTCATAGCTTTTGTCATAGCTCAATTCATATTGAACATAAATGTAGATTAGATAAAAGCAAGCTATCCCAATCGCTAATCCCATTACGTTCAGGATACTGTAAAATTTATATTTAAGTATATTCCTAAAGGCTATAAGTATATAGTTTTTAATCATAATATTGATTTAATATAGAGTTATGTATTACCCAGTACTATATGATAACATATACTGTTATACAATTATGACTACCAAAGTTTTACCATGGTTGCACGAGCACGTTGAAATTTCTGTGAATGGTTATATAGGTTAACCAATGGTAAATGAAAATCCTGGAAATACAGATTTTAAATTTCTGCTAAAAATAATTTCAGGACCTACTTTGATGTGCTTATTGATAACGTGCAGGTATTGGATTCTATATATCCGTTGCTGATATGCTGGCATGTTAGTATTTAATAGATAACCGACATTTAATTCGTTGAAACCATTATTTGAATTTGATTTTTGTGTGGAAAATGACGCTTGGATATATGAAATGTGTTGAAGAATTGTTATCGGGTAATCATTAATTGAATTTGATGGGTTAAATAGCTGGTTGTCAATATTTATTCCAAAACCGGAGGTTCTTCGGTCATTTGATTTTACTATTCGAAATCCTATTCTTGCTCCGGTCCTGACTACTGTATTACCACTCACTGATAACTCGAAGTCTATTTTTCTATCACAACTGGTTTTAAAAGCATCCGCAGTAGAAGGGATTCTATGTAATTCTTCGAACTTTTTAGGCTTAATTGTGCTGATAAGTTTGAGAGGTTTGGATCTTATGTTATATAAAATATTTTCCTTAATTATTAGTCCTTTCGATTCCATTTCAGGATTTTCAGATAAAGGTTTTATATTTTCAGTATCAAGGGCTTTAGGTGTTTTTTCCTGTTTATCAAGGATAAATTCAGGATTTAAACTGATGTTAGAGGCTACAAGTATAGATAAGCTGGCAGCTGTAGCGAAGTACCATAAGATGACTGATTTATTTTTGATATCAATCTGTTCTTTTATTCTTTTCCAGGATTCATTAGGGTCCCATTTGATGTTGGACGGTTTTATATTGATTATCCTGTCCAGGTAATTTTTTACTTTCTTGTCAATTTTATTCTCCATAACCCTTAATCGTTAATGTCTTTTTCAATAATGCTCTTGCCTTGCTCAATTGCGATTTAGAAGTATTGATACTAATGTTCAGCAAATCCGAAATTTCTTTATGGCTATAACCTTCTATGGCGAAAAGGTTAAAGACTGTTCTATATCCATTGGGTAGGGTTTTTACTATTTTGTAGATATCTTCAGCAATTAGGTGCTCATCCAGTTCGGCTGGGGAAGCCACCTGATACGCTTGCTCACTGATAGGGTTTGTATCCAGCTGGGTTTTTCGTAGAACCATAAGGGATTCATTGATCATGATTCGTTTAATCCAACCTTTAAGGCTTCCCTGACCGCGATATTCAAAGGTTCGTATTTTCTGAAAAACCTTGACAAATCCTTTGATCATTATATCTTCTGCTTCTGTTTCTGAATTGACATAGCGATAACAGACCCGGAACATTTGTATAGAATATAAATCATATAGTTTTTCCTGTGCTCTTGCATCATTGTTTTTACAAAGCGTTATCAGTTCTTTTTCTTCCAAGTTTGATTGGGCAGCTTTCAATAAGAAATGATTTATGGTTATAATAAGTTGCCCACAAGGTAAAATGCTTAATAAAAAAGTCGCTGTTAAGAGAAGTTAAAGACCGTTAAAAGATGTTAACTACAATCTTACGAAGAGATAATAACTATATGACAGGAAGCCAATCAGGTAGAGTACGCCTTCGGCCCGATCAATCTTGAACTTATTAAGCGTGAACATAAAAATGAACAACATGAAAGTGCCAATCATTACAAGGTATAGGTCTACGTTCAATACAGAATGATATTCTAACGGGGAATTAAAAATTGCTGTAGCTCCCAGAACTAATAGAAGGTTAAAAATATTGGAGCCAACGATATTTCCGACTGCCAGGTCAGATTTTTTATGAAATGCAGCCACAGCAGTTGTGGCTAATTCCGGAAGTGATGTCCCTGCTGCCAGAATCGTCAGGCCGATAAGCTTTTCGCTTACGTCAAACAATTTTGCCAGGCTTATAGCATTATCAACAATTATTTTTCCTCCGAGGCTGAGACTGGCAATACCGCCAATGATCATCAATGCGGTTTTAAAATTACCATAAATCACGATTTCTTCGGTTTCTACTTCTCCTGTCCTGGTCATATTTAAAAATATGTAAATCAGAAACAAGCAAAATAAAATAATAAGTACAATGCCGTCGATCCAGGTAAGCTCATTAGCAGGTTTATCAAGGAACATTACATCGTTTAGTAGAAAAAAAACAACGATTGTAATTATCAGTGAATATGGGACTTCTTTCCAGAGATTATTTTTATGAACTGTGATTGGATAAATAACGGCAGCAATACCAAGAATAAGGAATATGTTGAAAATATTTGAGCCTATAATATTGCCAAATACGGCATCATGATGTTCCTGGGCACCAGAAATGATATTTACCACAAGCTCAGGGGCTGACGTTCCCATGGCAACAACGGTAAGTCCTATAGCGATGTCTGATACATTAAAGCGCTTGGCAAGGGACGATGAGCCGTTAACAAGAAAATCAGCACCTTTGATTAGTAGGACAAACCCTATAACGATAAGAATTATACTAACAACAATATCTAACACCTTATGCTATTGAATTAGGCTATGTTTTTCGATTGAAATATAAATATTTTTAGAATTAATTATAACATAATAAAGTCAAATAATCAAAATATTTCATAGTCAGACGATTATGATTGTATTTATTTAATATTTAAGCATATTTTTTATAACTATT
>DAXETV010000021.1:0-102624 GCA_051155775.1 Cyclobacteriaceae bacterium
AAGCCAATCCTGCGGATTGGCCGCTAATTTTATTCTCCAAAGCGAGCCGATCCGCAGGATTGGCGGACTATAAAACAACCACCGGGCCTCGACTCTACCACCAACCCGCCATGACTTCATACATCATGTTGTGTGGCGTGATTTTTTAGTCCAGGTTCAATCATTAATGTTCCTCCAAACGCCCGTAGCACTTTCAGGATAGTGTCAAATTGTGGTTTTGAACCATGAGAAAGTGCTTTGTACAAACTTGGCCTGCTCATTCCTGTTTCTTCTGCCAGTTTTGACATTCCTCGTGCCTTAGCCACGTGTCCAAGTGCTGTGATGAAATCGTCCGAATCACCGTCTTCGAGAACAGTGTTCAGGTATTCGGTCACCATTGCGTCATCGTCTATGTACTCCGCAATGTCAAATTTTGATATTTCTTTAGTTGCCATCTTCAAATATGTCTTTGTACATGCCCCATAGTTCCTGGGCTTTTTCAATGTCCTTTTGTTGAGACGATTTATCACCACCGTTCAAAAGAAGGACAATTGTGCCTTTGTATTCTTTCAGATAGACCCGGTACCCTTTTGCATAGTGGATTCTAAGTTCGCTGAGTCCGTTTCCCACGGGTTCACAGTCGCCAAAGTTACCTTGTTCCTGAATTCGCTGGATTCTAAAAAGGATTTTGGTCTTGGCTCGCTGGTCTTTCAGCTTTCTCAGCCACTTGTCAAAAACGTCCGTCTTTTCTATGGAATACATACGTAAATGTATTCATTAGGATACAGTCTGGCAAGTATAACTTGAGAAGGTGGCGATGAGGTGAGCATGCCACACAACGGTGAGTATAAGAGCAGTAGCGGAGTAAAATGCACCTACTTTTCGGATAGCAATATACTTAATAAAATACAAAAACGGTTTGAGTTTGCACCCAAACCGCTATTGCTTTTATACATTGTTGGGCATAGTTATTTTTTATGTCCGATTGTGTATTGAATTCCAAATGTTGCCATCAAGGTATTTTTCATTTGAATTCCATTCACTTGTTGGTAAGCTGGGATTTTTATTTCCGCTCCAATTCGCAAATCTTTTAAACTTCCTTTTGGAACGAAAAAATTTGTTCCAATACCGACATCTAATTGACTTCTTCCCGAATTATCCGTGTTAAATAAAGGCATCATCATTGGATTTAAGTCAGCATCAACACCGTCTATCTTTTGAGTGTCGAAATAGCTTAAACTTGTTGAGAAGCTAAAATAGTCTGAAACTTTAATTGCTCCCCAACCAACAACTTCAAAACGATTACCAAAAGTGTAATTTTCAGAGTTTTCGCCCAATCTGAATTTATATTTTGATTGAGCACCCCAAGAAAGTTTATCTGATTGACCTAAATAGGTTAAACCTAAACTTGGGTCCCAAGTTCCACTACCAAGTTGCATTGGATATGCTAATTGAGCATCATTCATCATTGGTGTTGCATCTCGTTGGTCGATATCTCCTGTTGGAATTGAAATCCCAACATTACCGTGTAAAGACTGTCTGTTTTTATTCATAATTTTGATAAGACTCGATACAGTAATATCGCCTAATCCACCTGATTCAGTTGTGAAATCAACTCCCATTCTTGTCCTTAAGTCCATAGAATTTGAGATATAATTTCCCATTACCATTAGCGTAACTCGGTCAGAAGGTGCGTACATCGCTCCAAGCATATGCATATTCATATTCATTTTCTGCGGTGCAACCATAAAGTTCTGATAAATATCTTCGTTAGATATATCATCCGTAGACTGTAAGTTATCTTCCATCCACATCGGCATAAATCTATATGAAAACATAAACTCCCCTTTTTTGTGATAGTGGTCTCCCATTACACTGATTGGTGCGTGACCATCGGGTCTTGCTGAAGTCCATTGATTTTCCTGTGCTATTATCACATTAGACCATAGCAAGATTGCGCCCAAAATGGGCGTTAAAATTTTATTGTACATTTTTTACTTTTTGTTAATTGAAATTAAATACTTAAAAAGTCTCCAATAAATTGGAAACTAACTTGATGTACAATTAACATTTTGGTGGTGGTGTAGGTGGCGAAATGGACAAATCCTTTATTGAAAATTGATAAAATTGGAAATATTTTTTTGTCTCTGAAACGGTTATCAAAAATTTTGGAAGTTCAGAATTATACACAATCATTGGAATTCTTTCCTGCTCAATTGTCGGTATTTTTTTGTCCTGTTTTTCGGTTTGTTGCGCTTCTTTCAGTTGTTGGCTCAAGTAGCACTTTCCGTCACAAGTTGACATTGGTTTATCCTTGTTAATACAAAGAACTTCTGAAATGTATTCGTAATTGACGAAATAATCCAAATAGGGCAATAGCGGTCTTAATTCTGCGAAACAGAAGACAATTAATATTCCTATGGCTATATTCGTTCTCATTTTTTAATTATGCCCAACAACCCGGTATGCACACTACACTGGTGCATATTTCGGTTGTGTTTATAGCGAATCTAGTGGACTTTTTAATTTCATCAAACTTTTAAACCACTGGATGTGTGTAAATACCGGTCGTGCTGGTGTATTCATGACCATAATTTTACAGCACCTATCGGTCCTGGGGATACATTTTGTATGGCAGCGGCCCGGCGCCCCCGATGGAATGGCCTGTCTGAGCCCGAAATGGGTAGCGGGCCGGCAGGCGAGTAATGACAGCGGGACAAGGCGCCCATAAGGTTTTGGGTCTATCCACACCGGCGACCCCTTCATGGTCTCTGGCACTCCTTCCCTTAACTCATGAATTCTATCCTAATGAAAATAATACAATTATATGAGGTACGGGGGCTCGAAATAATGACTTATTTGTGAGGACTTTCATTCATTGGATTGAATAGCATATGACGCATAGGCTCCTTTTTCCTTATTAACGGCATACTTCACTGCCGAATCGAGGTCCAGAAATATATACTCCGGGTTGATTTGATTTATTAGCCCGGTTTTATTGAAAGTATCCCTAACCGGGCCCACCAAATCACTTATCATTAATGTCACGCCTTGCTCCTGTAAAGACTTCAACAAATCAATGATCCCTTCAACTGCAGTGGCATCAACATAACTTATTGGGCCAGCATCAAGTATTAATGCGTTAATTTTTGCAGAAGACCTGTGCAGATTATCAAAAATATAATCTTTAAAGTACTGAATGTTGATAAAGGTTAATGGAGCATCTACCCGGAGTATCAATAGATCATCCCACATTTCGAGTTCTTTAAATCGTTTCACATTCCTGAATTCATGATGTCCTTTTACCCTACCCAGCCTGGCAATATGCGGATAAGCCAAGCGATAAAGCAGGATAAGGATGGAAAAAATAACGCCACTAAGTATGCCTGGGACCATGCTAAAAAATAAGGTTACGAAGAAAGTTACAAACAACAAGGCCAGTTCAATCTTGCGCTCATACCAAAGCCGCTGCACATAACTGATGTCAATAAGTTTGACGATGGCTACCATGATAACTGAGGCCAGGATGGCTTTGGGAAGAAAATAAAACAATGGCGTCAAAAATATTAAAGTTAGCAATACCAGTGATGCGCTGATAACTGATGACAAAGGCGTATTTGCCCCGGACTGATAATTCACTGCGGACCTGGAAAAACCACCAGTAACCGGAAAGCTGTAGAAAAAAGCGCCAATAAAATTGGATGCGCCTAATGCAATTAATTCTTTATTGGGCATGACCTTATGGTCGCGTTTTTTTGCTTCAATAGCTTTTGCTACTGAGTAAGCTTCCATATAAGCAACAACAGAGATAGTTATGGCTAAAGGAATGAGTTCTTGAAATGCCTCCGTGGACAGATCAGGCATGGTTGGTTTTGGTAAACCACTGGGTATGGTTTCAACGATTGACACACCTTCCAGGTGAAGACCGAAGGAATAAACGAGTATAATACCAAGTATAACTGCAATTAAGGCACCCGGAATCTGGTTATTGATCTTTTTTATACCGCTGATTATCAATATTCCAGCCACACCAATCGATAGCGTTATGAGATGCACATCCTGTATTTTTAGGATCGTGTACCATATAATTTCATATGCCTTGTTGCTTTTTGATATTTCGATACCCAGCAAATATTTAAGTTGATTGAGTCCTATAATGATAGCTGCCGCTGAAGTAAAGCCACTGATCACCGGCTTGGAGAGTAAATTTGTTATAAAGCCCAACTTCAGCACCCCTAGAATGAATTGAAACAACCCCATAAAAAAAGCCAGGAGTATAGCATAACTGATGTAAGCTTCACTGCCTTGTGTGGCCAAAAGGGACACACCGGCAGCTACCAGTAATGAATCCATAGCCACAGGTGCTACAGAGAGCTGCCTAGAAGTACCGAGCAAAGCATAAATAACCTGAGGAACTATTGATGCATATAACCCATAAACAGGTGGTAAACCTGCTATTAGTGCATAGGCCATTCCTTGTGGTATAAGCATGATGCCCACCGTTAAGCCTGCTGAAAGGTCGCCTGTCAGGTAGGCTTTTTGATAATGTGGCAGCCAGGTGAAAATCGGGAATATATTTTTCAGATATTGCATTTGAATGAGTATAAGCAAATCGCTAAAGTATCACGATCTTATGCAGGATTCGTAACATTAATAACATCCGGTATTAGGCGCTTAAATTACAGTTAATCCAAAGCAAAAAAACCATTAATCAATAAAAACGTCTATTTATTACATCTATAATTATTTAACCTAAACTTTTAAAAGAAATCTTAAATGAAAAAGCATTATTTATTAATCCTTTTAGTCCTGTGTTTAACTATTCCAGCATTTGAGCATGCCAAAGCCCAGGATGAAGTAAAATTTTCACAACCCGATGCCAGCCCCATGGATATGGCTTATGTTCCCAGACGCGGAACGAAAGATATCAAAGTAATTTACAGCCGGCCCTCAAAAAAAGGAAGGGATGTCTTTGGCAGCTTAGTACCTTACGATAAGGTGTGGAGAACAGGAGCTAATGAAGCTACTGAGATTCATTTTGCCAAAGATGTTACTATAGGAAGTGAAACAGTTGAAGCAGGGAGGTATCAATTATTTACTATTCCGGGAGAAGAAGAATGGACGGTGGTTTTAAATAGTGAAAAAGACCAATGGGGAGCGTACCAACATAATCCTGGCTCAGATGTTGCAAAAGTCAAAACCGAAGTAAAGAGGACTGACTCCCCGGTTGAGTATTTCTCCATTGCGTTTACCGAAAAAGATTATGGTGCTGATATGCATCTTGCATGGGACAATACTTATGTAACGCTTCCCATCAAATACTAGCAGAATGATTGAGATGAAGCGGGAATATTTCCGCTTCCATCTCTTATTCAAAAAAGGCTACACTTGCACCCACCCAGCTTTTATTTTTGTTGTGCCTCACGCCAATAATATTACCTTTAGTCAATCTGATCAGGTTATTAATAATCCTTGGTTTCGGTTCATCATCCGGCCATAAGCCCATTAACCTTATCTCTACCTTTATTGGATCATCAGGAGACGCTATCACAGGCGCATATGGGGTTTTTCTTTGCAGGATGTAATTTTCTTTATCGTTGATTTTATCCAGGTCCTCTTTTTTTACATCATAGATTACGCCGGCTCCTGCAAATGAATAAAGCGGTTTTAAAACAAAATTCTCCAGATCATCCGGATATGGGTCCATTTCCTCTAAGAAGAAGCTCTCCGGGACATACTTTGACTTAATAAACGGGAGGGTATACTTACTCAACTTAAAAAACCAATTTGGATGTCCAATCCACTTCACATCCAACTCATCCTGAAAGCTGAAGTTCAATTTGATGTCTTTTTTTCGATATAATTCATCAAAAATTACCCGGTTGTATATTCTTTTTATACGGATCTCTTTTCCCTCAGTATTTTTATAATAAAGATTTTTACCTTTTTTAGTTAGTGACTCTACAGAAACGGTCTCTATCCCTAAAGCTTTTGAAGTAGCTAAGTAATCAATCCGGGTCATTTGCTTTTCCGGTTCCAATTCCAGAAGGACAGTATTCTCAGGGTCTTCATCCCCCACAATTACCTCCCTTAGTTCATTTACATATTCCTCAAAATTTGTGGCATTAATATGAGAGGATAGTGTATCAGGAATTTCAAAATTATTTCTAAAAGCATTTACCAACAAAGGCTGATAAAAATACAGTGATGGAAACCCCTGAACTTCAATCATTTGTGGATTTAGCTCATCCGTACCATTACTGCAGATTCCAAAGTCAAACTGGATAAACCGGGGATGGGCATCTTCGCCTGGCACATAATTAGCATCATTTTTAATAGCACCCCTGGTTAGCTCATTGAAATCATCTCGTGTAAGCGTTTGATTAACTTCCTCAATAGCATCAATAAGTTTCTGTTTGAAACCTTCGGGAATAAAAGCAGGGGTCTCTGCAATCCTGAATTGAGGCGCATGATCGAAAGCTTCATGGATTTCTCTCAGCAAAGCTTCATATTTATCAACACTGAAGCTATTATTATAAGATTCTCTCAAATCTTTTATCATAGGACAGACTAACTAATTATTTTGAAACAAATATATGGCCGCAAAAGATTTATGCTACTGATCTTTTTGGAGTAAGTGTGTTTATAGCATTTTCCAGAAAAGTAGGAATTACTGTTTGATAAGTTAAAGGAATTTTATCACTTTCCAGTGAATGATTGATTAAATTATTGTAACGTCTCTCACCAAAGTCCCTTATCGTATTCCTTTTCGTTTTTTCTTTCTGAAAATGATTGTGTAACTGAACAGGCTCAGCTTCAGGATGAAATTGAAAACCTACAAATTCTTTGGAGAACCTGATAGCCATGACCGCTCTTTCCAGGTCTACGTGTGGTCGGTCTTTTTCAATTGCAATAACTGAAGCCCGCAAAGCTTTTAAGATCCCTTGTCTGGGATTCACCAGTTGCCAGTCTCTTTTTTCCACACCGTAAAATGGGTCTGGTAGTAAGGATAGGATCGGGTCAGTATGCCCTTCACTGGTTTTATTTATAGAATGTATACCAAAGCACGTGGATTTTCTGGGTCTGATTTCTCCAACTTCAAAGTGTTGGGCTACCAACTGAAAGGAGTGACAAATAAACAAACAATATTTTTTACCTCTTCTGTTTGAATGATTTGATGTCCATAACTTATCCAGTAAATTATAATAGGGATCTTCCCAATCGCCATCACCAGGTAATGGACTACCCGGTCCGCCGGTAGAGATATAAATATCATAATTTGTGTTTGGTAATTGTAGCTTGCTCCTGACTTCAAATTCATCGACATCGATATCGTCAGAATAATTTTCTAATATTTCCCTGATGCATGCCATCCCCAGATTGGGTTCCTCTTTATACATATCGAGAATAGCCACTTTTAATTTATCTCTATGATGCATAGGCAGATATTTTTAATCTAAAACATTCAGCATGGTCTGGTCGATAATATACTGAGTTACTTCCTGTAAACTCTTATTCTTATTGTATACATCTAGTTGTCTGTCAGCACCGGTACCATTTGCTATAATATTATTTACGTAATTAATCTCTGCTCTGCTTCCCATATCATCCACTACTTCATCAACAAAATCAAGCAATTCATGGATCAGCTCGGTGATATGCACTTCCTTTTGCTTACCAAAATCTATCAGGTTTCCGTCTATTCCATATCTGCATGCCCGCCATTTGTTTTCATTTATTAGCGGTCTTTTGTAGTTCACAAAACTAAGGTTAGCTGCTCGAAGCTTATATAATTTTGCAACAATTGCCTGTATCAAAGCAGCGATCGTCAGCGTTTCATCAACGGTCATCGGCACATCACATATCCTTATCTCGATGGTAGGAAAAAAAGGATGAACCCGTATGTCCCACCAGATTTTCTTGGCGTTGTCGATGCAATTTGTTTTTACCAATAGGTTAATGTAATCCTCATACTCAGCCAGGCTATCAAAATATACGGGTATACCTGTTCTTGGAAATTTGTCAAAAACTTTTGTTCTAAATGATTTAAAACCGGTATTTCTGCCCTCCCAAAATGGTGAATTAGTAGATAAGGCAAAAACATGTGGCAGAAAATACCTCATTGAATTTGCTATCTGGACTGCCAGTTCTTTATCATCAATGCCCACATGAACATGAAGTCCAAAAACCAGATTTGACCTTGCCGCATCCTGGAGTTCGTCCACAATATCCTTATATCGAGGATGATCTGTAATGGATTGGTTTTCCCACTTTGAAAAAGGATGGGTTCCGGCTGCTGCAATCTCCAACCCATGGATCCCGGCAACTTCTGAGATGGTTTTTCTAAGAAACCTGACCTGCTCCCGCGCCTCACATATGTTTTTACAAATCTTGGTTCCAACTTCTACTACTGCCTGATGCATTTCTCCTTTGGCTTGATCATCTAAAATCTTATTTGCTTCCAGCACTATTTTCTGGTCATGTGAGCATAGTTCCAGATCTACAGGATTTATTACCTGGTACTCTTCTTCTATTCCAATGGAGAAATTCATACTTCTTAAAAATAGTTAATGGAGTTTTTCACAAAATCCCCCCAAATCATATTGTACCCAACCTCAGTATGGTTTCTGGCCTTTTCAATTGCCATATTAGCTGCATTCTCCACGATCCATTCAAAATTTTGAGCGCCTACAGAATGATAGTCGGCATCGGGTGCCGGATTACAAAAATCAATAGCATAAGGTATGCCATCCCGTACTGCAAATTCTACCGTATTAAATTCATAACCAAGGCCATGGTTTAACCTTTTCATGTATTCGAATATTGCTTCGATCAACGGTGGCTCATAATGTAAATACTCTTTTATATATCGCTCGTGAAATGGCCTTCTCGGATCATAAGCCATAATATGCATTCTATCCCCTCCCAAATAATAGCACCTGAAGTAATCGGTAAAATCAATGGCCTCCTGCAACATCATTACAAGCTGCCCGGTTTGTTTGTGGGCTTCAAATAGTTCGACAGGATTATTCACCTTATACACACTTTTCCATCCGCCGCCTGCATAGGGTTTCATAAACGCAGGAAAACCTATATATTCAAAAATCTCTTGCCAGTTTATTGGAAATTTAAGGTTTCTAAATGAGTTCTCATCAGTATCATGCGGCCTTTCGTGAGATGGCAGTAAAACTGTTCTGGGAACCGGTACGCCGGATTTCACAGCAAGTGCGTTGTTAAAAAACTTCTCATCTGCACTCCACCAAAAAGGATTGTTGATGACCGCAGTTCCGCAGATGGATGCATTTTTGAGATAAGCCCTGTAGAAAGGTACATCTTGCGATATTCTGTCAATTATGACAGCGTAATCCACTGCTTTTCCCTGTTGAACCATCTCCACTCGAACAGCCTCAGCTATGATGTCATGCCCCTCTTTTTGGTTTACCCGCTCAATGAATGCCGCAGGGAAAGAGTTTTCTTTGCCAAATAATATTCCTATTTTTTTCATGTCTTAATTTATAGTAGATAAATAATGAGGAAACATATCACGCCAAACCGGCCAGTCATGATGATGACCAGGCCTGTCATCCAACCAGTGATTTATGCCTTTACTGCCTAGAATATGTGATAATTGATAATTAGCGCCTTTACAGATATCATGCTCACATGTACCCAGGATAATATTCATTCTCCACAGGTTTTCATCCTGCAAACCGGGTAAAAAATCCACCGGATTATTAAAATATACATTCTCATCATAATATCCGTCCATTTGATCCCGGATGTCATAGGCTCCACTCATGCAAAAAAGATGGCTAACCCGGTCCGGATGCCTGAATGCAAAGTTAGCTGCATGGAAACCACCAAAACTTGGGCCTGTTACACATACTTTTCCAACCAAAGTGTCAAACCTTACCTTATCAACAATTTCTTCAAGTATCATTTGATCATACCAAATATGGTTTTTAACCCGATCTGCCGGGTGGATTCCCCTGTTATACCAACTCAGCTCATCGATGCTGCTAACACAATAAATTTTCACAAGACCCTCTTCAATGAACCACCGCGCTGATTCTATCATTAAAAAATCCTTGCACTGATAATAACTTCCTTTTGTTGTTGGAAAAATGATCACCGGATAACCTTGATGCCCGAAAACTAACAGCTCCGTTTCAAAATTAAGATTCGGAGAGTGCCACTTAAAATATTCTTCTTTCAATAATTTTCATTTTTGATTAAAACAATAATACAAATACATCGAAATAATTGCAATCTATCTTATAAATTAAAAAATAATTAAACCATGAAAATCAAAGCATCATAAAAATCCGGGGTCCCGATGTAATAGAAAGGCCTACAATTTTGGGGTTATCTCTATGAAGGCATTGCCATTTCCTGTGGCTTCAAGCTTTACTCTATCATTCTCAAAAGAATAAAAAACCATCATGGTTTCATCAATTTCGTAAAGCTCTGTTTGCCAAAAAGAGGTGAAGAACTTAGCCATTATATCAATATCACCATTGATCCTACAGTTTGTGATGATATTTTCTTTCCCATTTTTTAAAGAGAATGAAAGCGTTATAAACTTATCCGACCCCTCAAAGCTGAAATGACTTACAAGATCTGATTGGCTGGCATTATCTGCATTTAATTCTTCCTTCGTGATGACCTTTAGTCCTAATTGGTTACTTACAAAATCAACAATTCTATGTTGCACGGAATCAATGCTATTGTTTGTTACCTGGATGGGGAAGTGAGGATCATTATTTGTCTGGCCCGCTGAATAAAAAGTACTGGTTATAATAAATACTATTATAGAAGCTATCCATCTCATAGTGATTGAATTCGCGATTAACAAGGCTGGTAATCAATCAAGTGGTTTATCAAAGGTTTATGATTTAGGATCATCAATATAATAAATTTCATGCCATTTTGTTACGGGTTTATGATATATTTTAGCTATGAATTTTTGATTTAAAATTCAATTAAGTGGAAATACTTTTATTTATATAAACATAAGCATCTCAATTATATTTACTTAAAGCCATATGATTAAATTAATACTATGACTATTGGAAGAACAGCCAATCCGGCCTTGAATTCAAAAACCTTCTCCGGGCCTGTGATCCGGAATAATGAACAGGCTATGAGCATACAGGGAACGGTTAATAAAACTTTTTTGATGTTGGTGCTTTTATTACTAACTGCCACATATACATGGTCTCAGTTTATGGCAGGATCTAGCACCGGTATTTTCATGGCAGGTGGCGGTATTGGGGGGTTAGTAGTAGCTATCATCACTGTATTCAAAAAAGAATGGTCGGGCATCACCGCCCCTGTTTATGCTTTATTGGAGGGTTTGTTTTTAGGTGCACTATCGGCCTATTTTGAAACGATGTTTCCGGGCATTGTAGTGCAGGCGGTAGCCCTTACTTTTGGCACGCTGTTTAGCCTACTTGCAGCTTATAAATCCGGATTAATTAAGGTTACTGAAAACTTTAAGCTAGGCGTTGCGGCTGCAACAGGCGGTATAGCAATGATCTATTTAGCTAATTTTGTGATAGGGTTTTTTGGTATAAATCTACCTTTCATCCATGAAGGGGGCACTTTTGGAATACTTTTCAGCCTGGGTGTTGTAATAGTAGCAGCTTTAAATCTTGTGCTTGATTTTGATTTTATTGAAAGCAGGGCTGAATCCGGTGCACCTAAATATATGGAATGGTATGCTGCATTTGGGCTGATGGTCACTTTGATTTGGCTTTATATCGAAATTTTGAGGTTGCTTTCTAAACTGAGAAGCAGATAGTTTATTTAACCATACCACTCATTTAATACTTTAGCGAACAGGTAGGGGGACTTTTGATCCATGTTGAAATAAAGTGACGGTTCGATGAGTTCAAGTTCAATTAGGACAAGCTGATCCTGATATCGAACAAAGTCAATCCTAGAATATAACGGTAACGGATCGATATTCTTCAAAATACGGATTGATAAATCAATCATGCTTTGATCAGCTACGATGGATTGAAGCATGCCACCATGTTCTTCCTGTACCCTGAAGTCATCCTTCTTTGGTTTTTTCACAATCGCATGACTATACTGCTCGCCAAAGAAAAAAAGAGAATATTCACCCTCATCGAGAATAGAGGGAAGAAATGGCTGAACCATAAAACGGGACCCCGAAAAGTCCCTTGCTAACTGTTCCAGATATCCCTTTTGGTACGCTTTGGAAATCCTGTAGGTCCTGTCAGCATTGGCGCTAATTCGTGGCTTTATCACCAACTCAGGTTCATTAAAGAAATTGAAGTAGTCATGGAGTTTCTTTTCGTTGAATGTATTTTCCCATAGGGTTGGAACGATCTCAATTCCACACCCTTGCAAGTCTTGAAGATAATCCTTTTGGAGGTTCCATTTTACCGTCTCTAATGAATTTTCAAGTTTACTTTGGATGTTTATCCCTTCCAATACTGATAAAAACTGCTCCGGATGGTCCTGATAGTCCCATGTTGACCGGATCAATACGAGATCAAATTGTTTCCAATCGGCATTTTTGTTCCAAGGAACTTCGGTAACATCCCAATCAAGTGCGCTTAGTGGTTCATATAAGAGGTGATCATAACACACAAAATCCTCCAAACTTTCCATGGTCAGGAAGGCACATTTTTTCATGATTTTGACTTTCTTCAAAAATGCAGTGTTATAATCAATACACTATCATTTCTTCAGAGAATATCTATACATTAAGCCGAAATCCACACCCAAACTAAAAGGACTTACTGAAAACAGATTACCCTCAGCTGTAGCATTAAATAAAGAATAACCCAGGTTGGGTTGAATTTTAAATTTCAATTGATCAGAACATTTATATTCCATTCTGTAACCGAAATTGGTAATAAACTGGTTGTTTCTAATTGTTTGTATGCCTTCACTGGAATTTATTCTCGCTTGAAATTCTAAAGATATGTCAATTAGATGGTTAAGGTTTTTACCGCGCTTCACATAATAGTTCAAACCAGTGATTGAACCTAATCCTATATACTTTTCCTCATGATTTACAGATTCAGAGGAAAATGAAGTGGTTACCAGATTACTCTCCTCAATTATAAAAGCCTCAGGTGTAACCGGCCGCTTCTCAAAACTCAACATCAGATCATATTGATTGACTGCGGCACCTCCGTAAATAGTTATTCTATCATTAACAGGATACTCCACCCCTAAAGAACCGCGCCATCCCAACCTGCTAAACGATAGAGCAGACTGACTGCTGAAGTTGTCGAGAATAACATCATCGGATTTGTTGGGCGTTACCCTGCTGTAAATCAAGTAAGTCATAAAAGAGCTGTAGAAGGATAGATTTGATACAGGCTGCTCTTTTTTAATTATCGGCAAACTCACCTTATTGAGGTCAGAAGGTATTTGTGAGTAGATATTTCCTGTATCACTGGCAGAAATATGAGAGAATCCATGTATGGAAGGTTGGTCAATTTTTTGGCTTGAAAAAATATCCTTTTCCTGAGATGGTTTTTGATTACGGTTTTTGATTGAAACAAATTCGGTGTTGCTTTTATAATTCCTTTCATTACTAACCCGGTCTTCATTCACTGTGGTAATTATTTCTTCGGTAATCTCATTAATTGGCGTAGTGCCGGTGTCAGGATTTTTAGTGTAATTCAATATTTGTTTTTGAGATTTGTTGTTAGGAGTCGTTTCGAATGGTATTACCTGTTCACGCTTTTGATCGAAAAACAAAATAAAATCATTCGTAGGATGAGGTATAGAGAATGATAAAAATACAAGCGCAAATCGTGAGGTTAAAAACCACGAAGGTTTCCTTAGGGCTGAGAATATTAGAGATTTTGCACCAGCAGGAGGTTCAGCTTCATAATCCTGCAGCCTATGTTGCCAGGCTTTCTCGAAATTATCTTCAAACAACTTCATAACTTACAATTCCAAGGTTCTTCAATTGATTTTTTAAATAGGTCTTAGCGTCCCTCAATTGGGTTTTTGAGGTATTAATAGAGATATCAAGTATATCTGCTATTTCCTTATGCTTATATCCTTCAATGACATACATGTTAAAAACGATCCGGTAACCATCCGGCATATGGTTTATTAATTTGACCAACGCCTCATTATTCAATTGATCCATGATCTTTAAATAATCATCACTGACCGGTTCAACATTCTGGTTGTTATCAGAGGTATTATTGAGTTTGTTAAGTTTTTGATAATAAAAGTTAATGGCTGTCCTAACGGTGATGCTTTTTATCCAGTGATCAAGCGCATCTATATTTTTTAAAGTGTGCAACTGCTTAAATATCTTAATAAACGTATCTTGAAAGATATCCTTTGCATCGTCATAGTCCTTTGCATAACGCAGACAAATACCCATGACCTTGCCATTAAAATGCTGGTACAACGCATTTTGAGATTTGCGTTTATTTTTCAAACATCCATTGACGATTTCACTTCTGTTGAGCATCAAACGTAAAAAACTACCCGCCCAGGTTCAGGCAGGTAGTTATCGATTAAGTCAGGAAATTTATTTTTAATAAAATTTATCCAATATACCAATTTGTGCGGCTACTGTCCAGTTGAAAGCCTCCAAATTACTAACGCCAACACCTGCTTTATCATCAGCAACTATATTTTCAGCACTCATACCAGCTTTAAACTCCTGATCACGATCGCTATCTGATAAATCCTGAACAATATCAGAGATACTTCGATCGAACAATTGAAATACATTTTCCTGAATGATTAGTCTTCCTGAGAAATAATTCTCTGATGTTGCTTCATCCTGAATCGTAAGGAATGCGTTTTCCGGAATACCGGTAAAGTGACAAAATTCTATTAATCCAGATGCTCCGTCACGCAGCATGGCTATATCATCCTCTTCAATGTTTAATGATCCATACCTCAGGGAAAACCCTTCACTATCATCACTATCAGGGCCATCAATTTCAAGGGCATTATTTGAATATTGACCGCCCTGGTATATAAAGTTTTCAATCCTGCCATAATATCCCTGTTCAATATCGTAACCATCATCATCCACTGACCAAACGACAGAATTTGTAACGTTTACATTTCCACCGTAAAAAGTAATCCCATCATCCAAACCTCCATAGACCTCTATATGATCAATGCGCGTGCCTTGACCAACACCTCCTAAAAACAGTCCATCTGATTCTGCCCCGGGTGACAAGGTTGCACCGGTATGCCTTATAGAAACATACTTCAATATTCCAGAACTATGCCCCGCATCATTCCCTCCAGCCTCGAGTAGCTCATTTTTGGGCAAAAGATCCTCTATAATATCAGATGATTCACTTCCACTTATTGGTGCCCGGCCCAGAATATATAATCCACCCCAAAGCCCTTTATCATCTGCCGACAAACTTCCTTTTACGGCCCCCGGGTAAATTTCGTCTTCAACAGTGGTGAATATTATAGGTTCGTCCGGCGTACCTTCTGCAAACAACATGGCATCCCTTGAAATGATCAAAGCTGCAGCTTCGCTACTCTCGTTATTTCCTTTGATGATCGTTCCCGGTTCTATGGTGAGAGAAACATCAGGCCCTACATACACCTGTCCTTCCAATAAGTATATATTCTGATTGGTCCACACTTCATCTGATGTGATAACACCTGATTTAATAATTACGCCACCTGATGATGGATCACTTTTGTAACTAAGCAATACATCAGCTTCAGAGCAATTGCCACCGCTATCACATATCCTGTAAGAAAATGTTTCAAACTCAGGAGGTACTATTTCGATTCCTGTATATTCTAGTTTAATAAATTTGTAGGGCTTTCCGTTATCAAATGTCTCGCTTTCGATGCTGGCAACAGTAAATCCGGAAGCAGGCTGACTGGTTATTTCGAGTTCAATGTTTTCTATTCTATCGCATATCAGGTCATTCTCCAGCACGTCTAAAAGCATACCTTCATTCATCAATTCTACAAGTGCATCATTGGTGACATCTATGGTATATTCATCAAAATTTGCTGCTGGCAGGCCATCACAAAACACACTGTCTTCATATTCTTCGACGACATCTACAAGCACAAGGCCTCTACTGATATACTCATTTCCCTCCTCATCAATAAGGGTTAGGGAATAGATAAAATCGTCGCTGCCGGTGAATGATGAGTCGGAAGTATATACAAATTCAAACAAATCACCCAGTTCAACCTCTCCGTGATTTGGCTCAGCAAACAATTCCACAATTGCCCCGGCAGTTTGCCCAACACAATAGCCGTCGTTTACAATAACATTTATTTCAATGGGTTCACCGCGCCTGGCCGTTAACCTGTCGGTAAGGGCACCATTAAAGCAAGGAATATCTTCGGTACTTTCGCGCATGACCACCTCGACTGAATCCGAATCCAGCACTTCACCATTTTCACTGGCAACGATATCAATAACAAATACGTCTTTTCCACTAGTGAAATCCGTATGAGGCTCATATAATACCATACCCACGTCCATGAATGTTAGAACACCCTTTTCTGGTGCAATTCTGGCTTGAATCTGTACCGGCTGGGAGGTTCTCAAACCTTGATTCAGATCAATTAATAATGACGTATTGGGTAAGGCAGAGTATGAATCTTTAATAACCAGTGTCTCTGATGCCGGAAGCTGAAACTCATCGTCTTCATACTTATCGCAACCGGACATGATTACCAGAAAGCCGATGACTAAACCTATTAAAATAGCAAATCGATAAAAATTAATTTTTTTCATAATTGTGTCAGTTAATTGATACACAAAATTTATCTGTTTGGGCCCACATCAGATTGTATTTTTGCATGTTCTTCATTCATAGGACAAACCCTGCTTATAATTGGTTGGGTTCATTAAAAATTTAATACAAAATGGTTCAAAATTTGCTAAATTCAGCACAACATAGCTTAACCAATGAAACAAATATTCACCATAATTATACTGACAGGCATTACTAATTTTTTATATGGTCAGTATATTTCACTTCAGCCAACGGTTGGCCTTCCGCAAAACGATTTTAATGAAGCCACAGATGCCACGGGTTTTGGGATCGACTTAACAGGATTATATCAATTCCATGAGATTTTTGGTGTAGGGGCGAGTGCTAATTACATAATTTATGGCCTTAATTATCAAGATCAGGACCTTTTTGCCCAAATAACCTCTGGCAATACGGTGATAGGTCAGATTGAGATCCCTTTAACCATGGTGAATACCAATTGGCTCTTTGGTTTTCATAGTATTTTAAGGGCCACAGCACCTACAACAGGCTTCAAACCATACATCGAAGGATTATTAGGGTTTAGATATATTTCAACGGCGACAAAAGTCAGGGATCGCAGCTCAGACAGCCGATGGAGCAATGACGATGACGATGTAATATTCAGGGTAAATAATATCAATGATTGGATTTTTAGCTATGGATTTGGTGGTGGATTTATGATTCGATTGGCGCCAAAAGTTTATTTTGATTTAAGGGCTCACTTTTTATATGGTGGTGATGCTGAATTTTATGACGGATCTGACACAGAAAAATGGGAAGTTACATTTTCAGGAGGAAACTTTGATCCTGAGACCGTAGATGGAGACAACCTGGAATTTGGTGCTGAACCCCGTAAGTCAGAAACTGACATTCTTATGTTACAATTTGGAGTCGGCTTTAAATTTAAATGATCACCGTTTAATTGCTTCCATCTTAATTTTAAACTTTAAAGCATCTATGGCCAGCGCCGCTCCAAGGTTAAAGATAATCAAAGCCAGAGTACCTAAACCAACCCATATCCAAAAAGAGACGCCTTCATGTTTTAAAAATGCTACTTCTATTACAAAACATAACCCAAATCCTAATAAGGATAAGCCTAACCCACCCTGTAGTAGCCAGCGTTTTTTTAATTTTTTATACTGTTTATCCATATCGTAAAATTGAATAATTATATCAAACAAAAAGTTTAGTCAAATATCTTGTTAGATAGATCATTTAATATTTTTATGATATTAGAAGAGGCTTATAAAAAAGCAGGAATTTTTGGATATCTTAAAGGATCTGAGTTTATTTCTGACTATGGATCCAGATGCTTCGTCGTTGATCTTGTTGTTGCACCCACAGATAAAATACTAAGCAGGTCGTATTTGATCATATATCTTAAGTTTAAAGAGCTTTTTAAAGAAAAAAATATAAAGCCTCCATTCGCAATTCATCATTTTACCATCTATGTAATTGTAAAGAATGAATTTGAAAACATAGAATACTACCCCATAAAAGATTTCACTCAGAAATTTGGCCTTGACCTATATTAATACTAAGCGTCCAACCATATCTTGAAGTCCATGGCTTTTTCCCGGCTAATCACCACTTCATTGTTTGTTTCAGGTATCAGTTCAACCAATAGTTTCCCATTAAAATATTTGTTTGTTGCTTTTATACTATGATAGGAGATGCAATATTGCCTGTTCACTCGATAGAATTTTTCCGGATCCAGTATTACTTCCAGGTCATCCATGGTGTAATCGATATGATATTTTCTACCTTTATGATTAACCAAAAAAACCAATCCTTCTTTCGTGAAGAAGTAAGCTACTTCTTCGATAGCGGTAGATAATAACCGATCCCCAAATTTTATTAAAAACCGTTTTTTATAAGCTTTCCCGGTATTCTGGATTTTTTTTAATATCTCCAAATAATCCGGTTGTTCGGATGCAAATACTGACCTAAAGTTTTTCAGCTTGGTTAAGCTTTTCTTAACATTCTCTATCTTAAGAGGTTTTAGTAAGTAGTCGATGCTGTTTACCTGGAATGCTTTTAGGGTATATTCATCAAAAGCTGTCGTAAAAATCACAGGAACGTTAACCTGCACTTCTTTGAAAATCTCAAAACTGTGCCCATCCGAAAGTTGGATATCCATAAATATCAGGTCTGGCTGTTCATGAGCTTGTAAATACTTTATACTATTTTCCACACTATCTAATACCTCCACAATATCCAGATCTTCATCCAGATCATCCAGTATTTTTTGTAACCTTCTGAAGGCAGGAGCCTCATCTTCGATGATTAGTACTTTCATGAAACAGTAAATGCTTTTTCTTCCTGATATATTTTTACTAAAGGGATGGCCACGATAAAGCTTTGAGCGGTGGATATGACCTCAATTTCCTTCTCTGTCAGAAATTCGTATCTTCTTCTTATATTTTCCAGACCTTTTTTAGTCGAAGCTTTCACATTATTTTTTCGTTGGAGGTTATTTTTCACAAAAACCGTCCGATCTTGTTCAACATATACATTAATGGTTAGAGGATTAGACCGGGAGATAACGTTATGTTTAATGGCATTTTCAATTAACATCTGTATGGTAAGCGGTGCCACATAAGTTTCGTCATTTAAATAGGAAGGTATTTTGAAATTAACGATCAGATTGGAATCAAACCGCATCTTCAATAAATAAACATAAGCTTTAACAAAATTTATTTCAGTTTGTAGTGTTACTAGTTCTTTATCCTGCTGTTGTATAATATATCGGTAAACATCTGAAAGCTTTTCTGTAAAATTCAGTGCCTGTGGTGACTTTTCTTCGATCAGGTTTGTAAGTGTATTAAGATTATTAAATAAAAAATGAGGGCTCATTTGATCTTTAAGCGTTTCGTACTGAGATCGCAGGTGCTGACTTTTTATGGCTTCTGCCTCTTTGATCGTTTTTTTCCACTGACCAAAGAAATAGGTAGCTTCATAAATTGGAACAACAATCATTGAAGCGATGAAATTCACATCTAAATAGCTAAAGACTATCTGGGGATTACTGAAAACCTCACCGAATGTTATCTCATTTTTCAGGAAAACAGAGAAAAACAATTCACCTGAAACCAAAAACAATGAAATAGATATTACAGTGGTAATAATTCGTTTCATCGTTGCTGCATAGGAAGCATATTTTCTTCGGAAATACATAACGATCAAGTAGCAGCCATTCCAATAGAAAGTAGTATAAAAGAGTGAATGAATTATCCTCGTTGTGAATGGTTCGTTTTCCCGATCCTTCACAAGGATAGCTATAAATACAGCCAACACCACAATCCCTGTCCACCGAAAATGTATCTCCTTTAATCTCATTGTTAAACTAAATTACTAATTAAATCAATGGCTTACCGCAATAAGCATTTTAAACTGTCATCAATCTTCAATGAAGCGATCCAAAAAGTGGATGAAATGAATTAAGGGGTATGCACTTCTATATTTACATTTTGACCCCGTTATCTGACATTTCAATCTTCATTAAATCAACTCTATTGCATGTTATTATAATTCAATATTTTAACATGCGTAGTATCGGTCAAAAAAGGTAACAACAACCATGAGAAACTTACTACTTATTTTAATAATGATTGCTTTATCCCTTACATCTTCATTTTCCCAAAACCAAACAGTTAAAGGAACAGTAAAGGATGCTCAATCAGAATATCCACTCCTTGGGGCTACGGTTATGGTGATCGGATCGGATCCGGTGATCGGCGCCATAACAGACCTGGCTGGTAATTTTTCGCTTAAAGATGTTCCGGTTGGCAGACAGTCTATTGCAATAAAATTTGTGGGATATAAATCTTTGACTTTACCAAATGTACTTGTAACAGCAGGTAAAGAAGTGATACTTACCATTAAATTGGAAGAATCAGTAGAAACGCTTGAAGAGATTGTCATTTCTACCGATGCAAATAAAGACCTGCCCATCAATGAATTAGCCAAAGTAAGTGCCCGTACCTTTAGCCTGGAAGAGGTGAACAGGTTTTCTGGAGGGCGAAATGATGTTTCCCGACTGGTTGCTAACTTTGCAGGCGTAAGCACGCCAGACGACTCCAGAAACGATATTGTAGTAAGGGGTAACTCCCCGGTTGGTTTGTTGTGGCGCATCAATGGCATACCTATCGCTACGACCAACCACTTTGCTACCTTAGGAACAACCGGGGGTCCCGTGAGCGCCCTCAACACTAACTTGTTACGTACTTCTGATTTTATAAGCGGCGCTTTTCCGGCTGAATATGGAAACGCCAATGCTGCTGTATTTGATGTGAATTTCAGGGAAGGAAATAAAGACATCTATGAATATACCGGTCAGGTAGCTTTCAACGGGGTGGAGTTTATGGCAGAAGGGCCTTTGTCAAGAAAAAACAACGCATCGTTTGTGGCATCCTATCGGTATGGTATCGCCGGTGTAGCAGCTACAGGCACCTCCTCGGTACCTTATTTTCAGGATTTTTCTTTTAATATGGACTTGGGAAAATCAAAACTTGGCCGGTTTAAATTATTTGGTTTTGGGGGCTTAAGTAGTATCGATTTTCTGGGCGATGATATAGACGAAAATGATTTGTTTGCAAATCCTAATGAGGATGCGTTTGTTGAAAATGAGCTGGGATTAATCGGACTGTCCCATAACATCAGGCTGAACAAAAACACTTATCTTCAAAGTGCTATCGGGTATTCTATCAATGGTAATGAGTATATCCAGGATAATCTTATCAGAAATGAAGCGGGGGAAACTATCACCCGGTATAGAGCCACCGAAGCTGATAATAGAGATGACCGATTTAGTTTTTCTACACAACTGAATAAAAAATACAGTGCCAGATTTAGTTTAAGAGCCGGTTATTTGGTAGAATTATTTAATCTGAAAGGAACTGTCCTTGACAGGGATAACCGCCCGGACTCAGAGATACCTGACAGCGATAATGATGAGGTCCCGGATTTTTTTCTCACCGTGAGGGCTGTTGATAGAAACTTCACCCTTAATCAACCCTATGTTCAGGGAGAATATAAATTTAGTGATGATTTAAGCATTACGGGTGGCCTACATGCTCAATATCTAAGCATTAATGATGATTTTGTTTTGGAACCAAGGTTTGGAGCAAGCTGGCAGTTTCAATCATCACAAAGGATCAGTTTTGCTTATGGTCTTCATAGTCAAATGGTGCCTTTACCTGTACTTTTTTTACGTGAACAGCAAGAAGATGGCAGTTTTTTAGAAACTAACCTTGACCTTGACTTTATGAAGAGCCATCACTTTGTAGTGGGCTATGACAAACAACTGGGAAATGACTGGAGATTAAAAGCGGAAGCTTATTACCAGTCTTTATTCGACATCCCGGTGGAAATGAATGATTCCAGCTCATACTCAGTGATTAATGAGGGTGGTGATTTTATTTTTGATGAACGTGGCTCATTAGTAAATGAAGGATTAGGGTTCAACTATGGTCTGGAGGTTACCTTAGAAAAATTCTTTAGCCGCGGCTATTATGCTTTGTTGACAGCGTCGCTGTTTGAGTCTAAATATGAAGGACAGGATGGTATTACCAGAAATACAGCCTTTAATAATAACTATGTATTCAACTTACTCATGGGGCGTGAATGGAAAATTGGAGCGGCCCAACGAAATGCAATTACTTTCGACACGCGCCTCACGGCTGCCGGGGGCAGGCCATATACACCGATAAATGAAGAAGAGACAAGGTTAAACAACGGGGATGAGGTACTTATGGAAGAAATTGCCTACTCCAATCGATTGAACCCTTATATCCGGTGGGATGTGAAATTTGGATTTCGCCTGAATGCTAAGTCTAAAAAGGTATCCCATCAATTTTATGTGGATTTCCAAAATGTATTGGACAGGGAAAACCAGTTTACCCGAAGGTTTAATGAAGTAACCCAGGAAGTAAATGTGGTTGATCAGATTGGTTTCTTTCCTGATATTCTTTACCGAATACAATTTTAACCCGGAGTTGTGGCTGGCCCGATAGCGGCAACCATGATTTATCTTCTATAAAATATAAAATCAGTTACCGGAGGTTCGATGTTATTTTCTTTTAACAAAACAGCCAGCTGTCCCCTGTGATAGGTACTATGATTAACAATATGTAACAATATCTCCCAAATCGTATTTTTAAAATCCAAACCCTTACTATTTTTATATTGGATAACAGAATTCAGGTTATAATCTCTCCCGGATTCCAATTTATCAAGTAGTTGACGGGTTTTCAAATGATTCTTATCATCAAGGTCGGGCATGTTTTCAACCTCCAATGCTCTCCATGGTACCGGTAGGTCAGGCTCTCTATTTATTCTTTTTAACCAGATAGACTGAGCATTTAGGATGTGTCCCATTAATGCAACCATTCTATCCGACGGGTCTTCCATTGATTGCATTAAACCAAGGAACGATCGGTTTGCCATTCGGTTATAATCAAACAGTACAGAAAAATATTCTGCGGTCATTTTTGGATTAGTTGTCACTAAAATAAAATATTATTGAAATAAATGATGGTTATTATATTAATTTTCCATTTTTAGCAAGATCAATCAATTCTTCAATTTAAAAATCAACTACAATGAAAAAGGTGGAAGTAAAACCTGGGCCAACGCTTAATGATTACGAATCTTATGCCTCTTTGTATGCTACAGTAAAAGATTTTAAAGATGCTTCTCAGCCCCTCATCAACGCAATGAGTAATCGAAAAATCTGGATGATTAACTCGACCGCAACCGGCGGTGGTGTTGCTGAGATGCTACATCCCATTATCCGAATCTTGGATGATATGAAGGTAAATATTGAATGGCAGGTGATAGAAACCAGTGAACAGAAATTCTTTGATTTCACAAAAAACCTCCATAACCTCATTCATGGGAAAGGTAATCCTGCGTTAACGGCTGAAGGAAAAGAAGTATATGATCTTGTAAATAAAGAAAATGGTGAGGCTTTTGCTGACTACATATCTGACGGTGACATCGTGATCATCCATGATCCCCAACCCATGGGGATGGCTAGGTACCTCAAAGATAAAAAGAATGTAACTACTGTTTGGAGATGTCATATCGGCCTTGATTTGCAAAATGAATCTACCATAGCCGCCTGGGATTTCCTTAAACCATACTTTGATGATTATGATCATAGTGTTTTTACCTCCCCGGAATATGTTCCACAATACCTTGATAAAAACAGTGTATCAATTATAACACCCGCTATTGACCCCTTTAGCAATAAAAATATGGAGATGAAAACGCACACCATCTCCGGGATACTTCATAATGCGGGAATTATACCAGACGGCCACCCTTACATGTTAGAACCATTCATGGCAAAGGCTCAAAGGGTACAATATGACGGGTCTTTTGACAGTGCCCTGCTTCCTGAAGATATTGGACTTCTATTCCGTCCAATTATCACCCAGGTTTCCAGATGGGATCGACTGAAGGGTTTTGAGCCGCTTATGAAGGCTTTTGCACACCTAAAGCAAAATATTGACACCTATAGCCATGGTGATGAAAACCATAGAAAAAGAATAGATATAATCAGGTTAGTACTGGCGGGTCCGGATCCCTCTTCTGTAAAAGATGACCCTGAAGGACAACATGTGCTGACAGAGTTAATAAATTTTTATACGCTACTGGATGAAAGTATAGCCAGGGACATTGCCATTTTACTTTTACCAATGGAATCTCCCCAGGAAAATGCACTGATTGTCAATGCACTGCAAAGATGCAGCACCATAGTAGCGCAAAACTCATTACAAGAAGGTTTTGGTCTAACCGTAACAGAGGCAATGTGGAAGATTACCCCAATATTAGGATCAATGGCTTGTGGCCTTAGACATCAGATAAGGAATGGCGTGGATGGTCAGTTAGTAAAAGATGCAGAAGATACTGAATCGCTGGCTCAAACGATCAGTGATATGATCCGAGAACCAATACAACTTGAAAATCAGGGGTATTCAGCGCAAAGAAGAGCCATTGATGAGTTTCTTGTTTTTTCCCAACTGATGAAGTGGGGAGATACATTAGCTAAACTTTTAAAAAATAGATAGCGTCCAATTTCATTGAATAACTAGAAAAAGTAATTAGAGACCGTTAACTTTATCTTTAAAAATTTTGTACCATGAAAAAGTATTTCATTATCACATCTATTTTTTGCGTGCTGCTTGTTACTGATGTCCAAGCTCAGTCTCTAATGGAGCGACTAAAAAAAGCTGAGACCATCTATGTGGAATCCCTCCCCTATGCAGATGCTTTTGCAGTTGTATTGGGTCCCAAAACAGATAAACCTAGATATAATTATTGGGAAGAGCCTTCCCTGGAATGGGAATATGAAGCTTCCGGAGATAATGTAAAAATTGTTGCACAATTTGATCCTCAGAAGTTGCAGAAATTCAATAACAAAATCATGAACAAATGCAAGGAAGTATTTGGAGCGGAAAAGGTTAAGCCCTGGCCAGATGAATACAAAAACTCCAAAGGTAAAATGAAACCAAAAGGCCACGATGCTGATTTTTATATTGTTTTAAAGCGTGATGATTATAACGTACCTTTCCTGATTGAAAAAAAAGATGACGGAAAAGGTGGCCGCGACTTCTTTTTTAATGATCGGGGTGAAGAGTTGAACTTAACACTGTATGAAGTAAAAAAGAAAGGAAAAAAAGGGGATGAGGTTGTTGAAGTCACCACTTCAATGTTTGATGCCCTCGATGGGGTAAAACAAAATTTTACAGATAAAGGTGATATAAAAGCGGGCTTATACAAGGATCTGATCAATCAGTTTTATGGAGTTATGAATAAAGAGCTGGATAAAATGATTGAGGAATTTTTCAACAAAATAGAAAATAGCTAAACCAAGATTAATATTGCCTGTTAAATGAACCTGGGATATTAATTCTAAACATTTTAATAAAATACATGAACATCTACGATAATTCTGAAGACGATAACATCTCGAAAGATTTACTAAACCTGATTGATGAAAAAAACATCAATAAAAAATTCCTTGAAGATCGTAAGATTTTTCTTTGGGAGCCTGTAAGTAGTGACTCTGCAAAAAAATTGACCAGCCGGTTGCTTTATTTAGATTCTATAAATGATGAAGAAATAACCTTTTACATTCATAGCCCGGGCGGGGAAGTGACTTCGGGTTTTCTTATCCTGGACACCATGGAGCTTATTCAATCCCCTGTTAAAACAGTCTGCATGGGTATGGCTGCATCTTTCGGGGCCATTCTTTTATCAGCGGGAAGTAAAAGAGCCATTTTCCCAAGGGCCAAAGTTATGATCCATCAGCCCAGCCTTGGCGGTCAGTTCCAGGGTGTTAGCAAAGACCTGGAGATTCAAACCAGGGAAATCATCAAAATAAAACGCTTGAGTGCGGAAGTACTTGCAAAAAATTGTGGAAAAACTGAAGATGAAATCATGAGGGATTTTGACAGGGATTTCTGGATGGATGCCAATGAAGCTAAAGAGTATGGTATTGTAGATGAAATAGTACAAGGTCTGTAGGAAAATTGCTATAAAGCATTTATCAACAACTGTAAAATATTTTAAAGCTTAAGGGAGCCTTCCATGATTTAGTGGCCTGATCTCGATATATTTCCTGTTAGCAATCATTGGAAACTTTATTGTACTAAAACCTCTATGAGATGACCGAAGCTTTATTTTAGCTAACCATTCTTTATGAAAATCATGAGAATATACTTCCAATTAGCTTTTCTATCATTATAGGTTACGGATAAATGATCGTTATAAAAATTATGAAAACAATCAGTTATATGCTTATAGCCAGGACATAGAACTTACTAAGCTTCTAAAAATTCAATCGATACACTTGAATATCAGGCACTAACCGCCCCTTTTTTCAGGAAATCATATAAAATGCCATTTTATAATCATGTGCAAATAGGACCGATAAGCTAAAAAGATAAAATATTGTGATTAAACAATATAAATACCTCCCACCAATAGTTCAAAAATACGCTTTGCAAAAATATGATTTGAAATATCTTTACCTTTTTATAATTGAATTGAGATGGGTGATTACATTAAATTAATATGCTACTTTTCCGCTTTTTCTTTAATAATTTCTTGTGGTAGTATTGAAGACCCGGAGCCGGATGATATGACTATAGACGGAAACGCCATCGGAGTACGCTCCAATGTTGATACGGTTAGTGAAGGCACAGGGTCAGTACCACTTTTGATTACAATTGATGAGGCTATCAATGAAGATTTACTCTTTTCTTTATCCTTTTCAGGAACAGCTACCTTTAATATGGACTACGAAAAAAGTTCAAATTCAACCATTCAGCAAGGTTCTATATCAACAACGGTTAATCTAAATATTTTAGATGATATGGTGGCTGAAGACAGTGAAACTATATTGATAAGAATATCTACGCCATCATCTTCAGGAATAGTGTTGGGCAAGGATAGCATAGAAGTTTTGCTAATAGAAGATAATGATATAAAAGCCGGGGAGTGCACTAACGATAATTCAATAGATCAAAATAATTTTGAATGCGATCAATCCCCGGGTGTAGACAGTTTTTTCAATGAAGATTTCAGTGGCAATCTTCGCATTGTTGAAGCCAATGGAGTACCAACCCATGATTTCCGGATTCAAATAGAAGGTCTGAATGAAATTAATGCTGAAATCAGGACATACAGGATAGAAGCCAGTCCAAAGGCATCCGGCATGATCACAAATATTACCAATGAAAATGGCGAACCTGAATGGGTGGTTGGTATAGCATTAAATGGTGTTAAAATGGATCCTGCCCCTCATATTCCCTTTGCCTTTGAGTTACCCTCCGGTGCGTTCAACTTTGATTGGTTTTTCGAACCCACAAATAATATGGAGGCGGTAGGTTTGGATTGCGCAATCGGGCATTTCCAGCCTGATGGCCAGTATCATTACCATGGTGATATGGCCATTTATGCTGATCAGTTATTGGAAGGACTTGGAACAGGAAGTACAGTACCCGATAACGTTGTCCAGATTGGCTGGGCTGCTGATGGATATCCAATTTTATATAAATACGGCCCAGATATAAATGGTGTATTAAAAGAACTTAAATCAAGTTACCAACTAAAAGAAGGAGAAAGGCCGGGAGATGGTATTAACGCCCCTTGCGGGCCTTACAATGGAAAATATACTGCAGACTATGAGTACATAAGAGGTTCTGGTAATTTAGATCAATGCAATGGCATGGCCCAAACCATAACGTTAAATGAAGAAACATTTAATTATTTCTACGTAATCACCGAGGATTTCCCGGTTATATCCAGATGTTTTATTGGATCGCCAGGCGACGATTTTAAAATTGGGATGTAATAGTTATGATCTGATCTGATAATGAAACCTAGACGTCCTGTCAAAGTTCATTTAAAGATATATCTTACAATTTAAACCATTTTAATTATGACCAAAAGAAAAGCGCAAGCACATTGGGCTGGAAAAGCCAGCGATGGAAAAGGCGAATTAACAGCGGCGAGTACCGTACTGAATGAAACGCCGTATTCTTTCCAAACAAGATTTGAAAATGAAGATGGTAAAGCAGGAACGAACCCTGAAGAATTAATTGCTGCGGCCCACGCGGGTTGTTTTGCTATGGCATTGAGCTTTGCCCTTGAACAAGCGGGACACACAGCCGAAGCACTAAATGTGGATGCAACGGTTACACTTAGCAAAGTTGAGGGCGGATTTGACATCACCAAGATCCATCTTGACCTTGAAGGGTCTGTTCCAGGTATATCTGAAGAGGCATTCACTAAAACAGCCAAGGAAGCTAAGGAAAATTGCCCCGTATCTAAAGCACTTAAGGCTGTACCTGTTGACCTGGAAATAAAATTTAATAGTTAATATCCCACAAATCCCACAGCATATCGTTTGTCTGTGGGAATTTTATTGCCCTGCCTTGTAATAGCAATCATACTTTATTTAAAGCCGGTGCCCGTTTTCAGTGGATTGCATAAAACATCGAGGCTAAGGGACTTATGGGATTAAACAACCGCCTTCAACTCCAAAATGGTGATCTCCGGAGGTATACCTACTCTGCCCGGATAACCAATGAACCCGAAACCTCTATTCACGTACAAAAATTGATCCTCTATTTGATATAGGCCTGCCCACTGATCATAGATATACTGGGAAGGGCTCCACCTAATATCCCCTATCTCCACACCAAATTGAAAACCGTGGGTATGACCTGACAGCGTAAGGTCTATATCGGGATGCTGAGGCCTAACCTGCGCATCCCAGTGGCTGGGATCATGCGATAATAAAATTTTAAATTGTTCCTTATCCAGTCCCCGGGCAGCTTGCTGCAAATCGCCGTATCTTGGGAAGCGGCCTTTGCCCCAATTCTCCACACCTATTATTGGCAGTTCCACAGCGCCAACCTTCACAGTACTATTTTGATTTAACAAAAGGTTCCAACCCATAGCTCTTTGGACCTGATGCAACTTTTTAACATCTGCCTGCTGCAATGCGGGGTTATCCCAATGCCTGTACTCACCATAGTCATGGTTACCCATAACAGAAAATACGCCAAGGTCCGCTTTCACCTGTTTAAAAATCGAAAAATATTCCTTGATTTCGGCACTCTCGTCGTTCACTAGATCTCCGGTAAAGAAGATAATGTCAGGCTTTTCGTTCATAAGCATATCCACACCACCCTGAACGGCTATTTTATCAAAAAAACTACCGGAGTGAATATCAGATATTTGACCAACTTTCAGGCCATCAAGTACTTTCGGCAGTTTTTTAAAATAAATGGTTTTTCTACGAATGTGATAGTCATAGGCTCCGGAATGGATCCCATAACCTAATGTTATCAAAGGAAGGGTACCAGCCACAGCTGCTACCTTGGTTAAAAATACTGAACGGGATATGCGCTCACCTTTCTGAAGTTGCTTTGCTTTGGGCTGTAGGCGCCTCGAAGTTTTTTGAAGTACTATCCTGAGATCATCGACAAAAAGAACAATAGCTGCAAATACCTTGCATGGCAGGTTTATAAAAAAACCTGCTTTTATAAGTGTGGTCAGGTACTTTAGATCATAGCTCTCAAGATAATCATGCACCAGAAGACCAATCAATAAACTAAAAAAAACTAACCAATATCCCAAGTAATATAATTTCAGCCGCTTTGGATACTTCTTTTTGACTAAGCTTCTGAATCCCTGGAACACATACCATTCGATCATTAATATGCTGAGGATTGAGATGATTATTTTTGCTATCAACCCAAGACTTAGCACAATGGAAAACAACCAAATGGCTAACAGCGATAGTATCCCAACCATTATAAAACTAAATACATGCCGCTTAAGGTATTGCATCTATGAAATCCCCATCCATCGATTGATTTTAGCAAAGAATTGGTACATCACCGGTACAATAACCAGTGTTAAGAACGTCGCAAACGTTAATCCAAAGATTATAGTCCACGACATAGGCCCCCAGAAAATGACGTTATCACCACCAAGGTAAAAGTCGGCATCATATTCTTTAAAAAATTTAATGAAATTTATATTTATACCTACTGCCAATGGTATTAACCCGAGGATGGTCGTAACTGCTGTCAGGATCACCGGTCGTAACCTTGTTTTTCCTGCTTCAGTAATAGCTTTATTTATTTCAGAAAAAGGCAACTTTTCAACATTCAACTGAATACTGCGACGTTTTCTACTTAATTCAATAAAATCAATCAAAACGATGGCATTATTAACCACAACCCCGGCCAGGGAAATTATCCCAATCATAGTCATGATAATAACAAACTCCATATTAAACACAAACAAACCAAGAAATACGCCAGCTGTGCTTAATACAACCGATGACATTATTATCAATGGTGTTGTGATTTTATTGAATTGGGCAACTATAATTAAGAAAATGATAAAAATCGCCAGTAGTAGGGCCTGGCTTAAGAATGCCATCTCTTCAGCTTGCTTCTCCTGCTCACCTCCAAATTTATATTCATAACCGGGTGGCATTTCGAAACCGGTCAATATCTCCTTGATCTGATTATTAATCTCAGTTGCATTATACTCACCCAAAACATTGGAGTAGATGGTGATCATCCGGTCGAGGTCTTTTCTTTTTACAGAGCCATACGTGGAGCTTAACCTGGCATTTGCCACGGCTGAAATAGGGACGCTTACAAATTCACCGGAAATTTGGTCCCTGAAAGTCACACGCTTGTTCATCAAAGCATCTAAGTCATAGCGATATTTATCCATCAACCGCAACTGAATCTCATAATCCTCTTCTCCTTGCTTGAACTTCGAGATTTCTTTTCCAAATAATGATGTCCTGATCTCGTTGGCTAATCCATAAGTAGACAACCCAAATCGGCGAGCCTTCTCTCTGTCAATATCTACGATGAGCTCCGGCTTTCCGGTCTCCAGGTCTGATTGCAGGTTTTCAATGCCCTGGATACCTGATACATTGATATAATTAATCATTCGTTCAACCACATTGCTGAGCACGGCATAGTCTTCACCTGTTACTTCGATATTTATAGGCTTACCTACTGGTGGACCAGCAGCATCCTTATCTACAGAAATTGTAACCCCGGGATAGCCAAGCACGGTCTCCCTGATCTCTTCCATTACATCACTGGTGGCAACTCCCTGTCTGTATTTATATTCCACAAAGTTCACTGTGATCCGGGCTTTATTAGGTGTCTCAGACTGGCCGATCGAGGACGGATCATTCGGATCACCGGTATCCTGGCCAACTTTGGCAACTACAGATTCTATCAGCCATGGATAGGGTTTGATAACATCAATAACTTTTTCCTCAATGTGTTGGGCAAATTTGTTGGTTTTTTCAATATCCGTACCTACTGGATACTCTATAAATACATTGACATATTTTGGTTCATTTTCCGGGAAGAATAAAACATTAGGAGGCCTAACAATATTCAAACCAATTGCTAATACCAAAAGACCGATGGTGCCCCAGAAGAATATTATTGGGTTATATCCTTTTAAAGCAAAAGTGAGTGTTCGGGAATATAAATTCTCGATCCATGGAAGAAACGATGACTGGAACTTCCTGCTGGCCGGTGTTAATACATAGACATTTAAAAAAATCAAAAACGCTACCAAGACAAAGATATTACCCAGCCAATAAATACCTGCAGTGATGAAAATAGCCCCACTTACCAAAGCAATGATGATCCATCGCCAAATCTTTTTATTATCAAACTTTGACCTGTCATCTACCTTCATAAATGCAGAAATAAGTACCGGATTAATTACCAGGGCCACAAATAATGAAGAAGCTAAAACAATCATTACGCCAAGCGGAAGGTAACTCATGAATTGTCCTACCAGACCCGGCCATAAAGCAAGCGGAAGAAATGCAGCAAGTGTGGTTACGGTAGAAGCGATTATCGGCATGGCAACCTCTCCCACACCTTTTTTAGTTGCTTCAATAGGTTGGATGCCTGATTCCATCATACGGTAAACATTTTCCACTATTACGATTCCATTGTCCACCAGCATACCTAAGGCCAGGATCAATGAAAATAAGATCATCATGTTAACAGTAATCCCAAAAATGCTCAGCAGAATAAATGATATGAACATGGAAAGTGGAATTGCAATACCCACAAACAATGCATTTCTTGTACCCAGAAAAAAAAGCAGCACCAGTACAACCAATATCACCCCTGAAATAATATTATTTTCCAAACTACTCACCAATTCTCTGGTCATTTCCGATTGGTCATTAGTGATGGATATCTCTAAATCAACAGGCAGCCTGTCTTTCATTTCATCCAGGACGCTGTTTATTTTTTCTGTGGCAGCCAAAAGGTTTTCACCGCTGCGTTTAACAACATCTACCGAAACAACCGGTTGCGTACCCAACCGTGCAAAACTTTCTTTCTCTTTATAGGCAAACTCAACTTCTGCTATATCCCTGAGATAAACTATGTTGCCTTTCTCATGCTTTACCACAATATCGTTCATCTCCTGAGGTTGGTCAAATTCACCTACTATCCTGATAGCCCTGCGAATACCATTCTGCTTCATATTTCCACCTGAGAGGGTGACGTTTTCAGCAGATATTGCATTTTCTATGTCTTCGAAATTCACATTCCTAGCTTCCATCAAATAGGGATCAACTTTAACTTTTACTTCCTTCTCATCCACCCCCCTTATGTCTACAGAAGATATCTCATTGATCTTTTCCAGCTCATCTTTTAGATCTTCCGCATAATCTTCCAGCTCTTCCAAAGAATAGTTCCCGGATAGATTGATGTTCATTATAGGAAACTCGGAAAAGTTCATATCAAATACATTGGGATCCTGATCCAGGTCATTGGGAAGTTCTGCTTCAGCCCTATCCACTGCATCCTTTACTTTCTGAAGGGCATCATCAATATCATATTCAGGTTCAAATTCTACAATAATGGTTGAATAATCCTGAACTGAGGTGGAGCGGATGTTATCAATTTCAGAGATATCATTGATCTCTTTTTCCAGTGGCCTCGTAATCAGGTTTTCCATGTCCAAAGGAGAATTACCCGGATGCGATGTTCCTACATATACCATTGGTTGTTCTATCTCCGGATAGCTATCCTTAGGTAAGGTTTGATAAGCGATGATACCCATCACCAGGAACAGGAAGATCAGAAAATAGACAGTATTTCTATTATCTAATGCCAATGTGGTTAAAGGAAACTCCTTATCTACTTTCTTTTTCTCCTCTAATCGTTCTTTTATGTCTTTGGTCTCACTTTTTACTTCATCCAGTTCCTTTTTAGATTCTTCGATCTCCTCTTTGGTATCCTCCACTTCATCTTTGGTCCGGCTTAATCTATCTTTAATCTTTTGCTGAAACTTTTTAAGCTTACTTGTTTTGCTCTCAACCTTTGCCTGTTCTTTTTGAAGCTTAGATTGTTCTTTTTCCAGCTTGTCAATCCGTTTACCAGTTTTTTTATCTTTATCTCCCATGTCAGATCAGCCTTATAAATTGCTTAATAATACATTTATGTTTTTTGAGGATTTTTTAATGGCTATACCATCATTTAATTCGCGATAGCCTTCCATTACTACATCTTCATTTCCATCCAAACCTTTCAGGATTTCAGTTCGGTCTTTGTAAGATTTACCAGTGACGATACGCTTCTTTCGGGCAATCCACCCTTCACCATTTTTTTCTGCCGTGTATAGAAATTTACTTTTATCGTCTGCCATGATTATCTCTGTGGGAACCACATAGGCATCTTCCGAACGATAATCTGTAAGCGTAATAACAGCTATCTGGTTTGGCTTTAATTCAAAGTCCAGTTGTGGTAGGCTGATTTCCACTTTAAAGGTTCTATTATCATTATTGACTACCCTGCTCACCGCTTCGATAGTACTGGTCAAATTTTTATCTTGTATGGGCAAATAAACAGCAACAGGATCTCCTTTTTTAAACTTACCAATATATGCTTCTGATATATCTGCCTCCAAATAAATATTATCAAGGCTTACCAAGCGCATTAAAGGATTTCCGGGAGAAGCCATTTCACCGATTTTTACCGGCACTTCGTCTACCGTTCCTGTAAAAGGAGCTTCAACCGTATATTGGTCAAGTTGTGATTTGAGTGTCTTTAAATTACTTTCAAGCGATTCTTTTCTATTCTTGGCTTCCAAATATTGTATTTCGGTACCAATGTTTTTCTCCCATAGTCTTTTTTGTCTTTCAAAAACAGATTGGGCAAGATCCATCTGGGTTTCAACCTCCTGAATATTGTTTTTTATAACCTCTGAATCAATCTGCAACAACAATTGACCCCTTTTCACGTTCTGGCCTTCCCTTGCCCGTATGGAGGTGATCTTTCCCATGACCTCTGCGCTAATCACCACATTAAGCCTACTTTTCACTGTGGCCCTGGCATCTATTTTATGTTCAAAAAGATCCTGCGCCACAGGACTGGTTGATACCAAAACCGCTTTTCCTGCCTGAATAAAGTCCGGGTCTTCTTTTTTGATTTCCCCTTCAAGTGCTGCAATTTCTTTCTTTATAGATTTTATTTCTTCCTTCAAAGCAGATAGTTTTTCTTTCTTTTGATCCAGTGAAGAAGACTCTTCTTTAGAACAACCTATTGCCGCTATTAAAAGAATTATAAAAAGTACCTTTAAATATTTCATATTTCTGATGGTTAAAGTTTTAATTCATTAGTATTCCTAAAGCTTTTTCTAAATCAACCCTGGCAATCAGGGCTTCATAAAGCGCGTTATAATAATTTGTCTGAGCTTCTTTATAATCTGCATCTGCTTCGATCACCTCAATGTTTGCTCCTACCCCTTCCTGGTATTTTATCTTTGAAACATCATAAACCTCTTTGGTCAATTCTATATTTTCTTTCTGGGTTTCCAACTGCTGCAGCGCGTTGTTCAATTCAATTCTGGCAGTCTGGACTTCCATTTTGATTTGATTTTTCAATTGTCCCATACTGTTATTCAGCTGCTGCACCTCAATTTTATTTTGTTGTATCAGGTTACTTTTTCTAAAACCATCAAATATTGGTATGGATAATGTTAAACCCCAATTGCTATATCTTGGCCAGGTCATATCATTAAAAGTGAAAAAATCATTGATCGTATTAGCGCCGTTAAACCAACCTACATTAAAGTTGGCATACAATTCGGGCGCATAATTGATCCTGTTATTTTTCATTTGGATAAAAGCGAGCTCCCGGTTAGTTTCTAAAATATCATATTCTATTCTTTGTTTATGATTAAAATCATTTAAAGATTCCTCGATAGACTCCAGCTTTATTTCATCCAATTCCTCGGCCAGCTGAATGGGCTCCTCAATGGGCATGCCCATTTGAAATTTTAACAAGCTCAGTGAAATTTTTAATGATTCTGCTGAGTTCTTCAATGTTGTCCTTATGTTGTTAAATTGAATTTGTACCCGGTTGACATCAATCTTTTCTGCAAATCCATTTTCATATAAAAGTCTCGTTTCCCTCAACAGACTATCCAGCCTGTTATAGTTCTTGGTAGTCAGTTCAAGGTTTTCCTGACTCACCAACACTGCATAGTAAGCTTTTGACACTGCTTCTACAATATCAATTTGGGTTTTGATTTGTTCTTTTGAAGATAGTTGCTTGAAGCTATTTGCGGCCTTTAATCCCATAAAAAAGGACCCGTCAAATATTAGCTGTGAAACAGATATACTGGTGTTTCCTGTAAAATTTGTGTTGAATTCCGCTGGAATAAGTCCTGGGCTGGTCCGATCTTCTTCATTGATTATTCCTTCTCTTATAAGTACTTCTTCAATTTGCGGGGTAATGAAATCAGGAAATGGTGTTATCTGTATCCTTGTGTTATTGGTAAAAGCTATATTACCATTTACCTGCGGCAGGCCATCTGCTAATACCTCATCGACTTGAGCATCTGCTATTTTAGTATCAAATGTGGCATTTTTAATGGTTTCGTTATTGGAAAGCGCATAATCAATACACGCTTTTAGGGTATAACTTGCCTTTTTGTCTTGTGAATTGATCTCAAAGACACTGCTAACCACAAAAAATACAAGGAGCAAAAGATTAGAAAGCTTTAGCATACGGTTTTTCTAGTTTATAATTCTCAAATAATTCTTTGCCTTTGGATGTTAGAATCCCATGAATAAAATGGTCGAATAAATGCAGTTGAACCTCAGTAAAATCATATTTATCTCTTGGAAACACTTTCTCGTCAAAAATCAGCTGTACTTGCTCCACTCGAAACGTAGCCAGTATTTCCGGCTTTATTTCTTGACGGTAATATCCCTCCTCAATGCCTTTATTCAAATTTTCGACTAGCGTACTTTTTATAAATTCTTTCTTATAAGACAACCACATTGCCCATGCATCATGATGGTATTTTTTAAGGTCAAATAAAAGAGAGGGATTAATCTCAGACATTGTTTTTCGATAACATTTAGACAACTTAAACATCTGATCCACCGCATTTTCACCAGAGTCCAAAATAGCTTGATACTCTTTCTGATCCTCCTCCAGGTAGGTCTTGGTCACTTGATTGACAATGTCATCTTTATCCTTGAAATATTGATAAATTGTTTTTTTTGAGATGGATAACTCTCTTGCAATATCGTCCATGGTTATACTCCTTATACCATAGCGCATAAATAATCGATGGGTTGTTTCGCAAATTTTTTCCTTCATCAGCTAAATTATGGAAACTATAATTCCATTTAAAGTTTCGCATGTTATCAACGTTTCTTCCTTTTTTAGGTTATATAAAAAATGTAAAATTTATTTTATGGATTCTTATCCGTTACAAACGAGTATATCTCATATTGTAATTCATTAATTTAATGGAATGAATATTATAGTTTGTGAGATGTGCAAAACTGGTGTTGACCGGATAAACCTGTAGAATGTGGCCAAAGGTTTTTACACACAATGCAATGGCTTTAAACTCTATACCCATGTCATTGGATACGGTACAGAAATTATAATCGCTTTTCATGGTTTTGGACAGGACGGTTCCGTATTTGAAAAAACCACACTTCAAAATAACCAAACCATTTATGCCATTGATCTTTTCTTCCATGGGCAAAGTCCAATCCTGAAAAAACCAATCGACAAGAAATCATGGTGTAGCATCTTTAACATATATCTCAAATCCAACAACATTGATTCATTTCATTTGCTGTCGTTCAGCCTTGGGGGAAGGTTTGCCCTGGCTATTTATGAAAATTTCAAAAAACACATTCGAAGTGTGGTTTTCATTGCTCCTGATGGGTTTCATTCCAATTTCTGGTACAGGCTTGCCACTTTTAATTCAATAACTGAGAAAATTTTCAAATTGGTGATGCTGAATCCGGTACTACTTAAAGTTTTTTTCAAAATTTTTCTCACCCTCAGTTTCATCAATCCCGCGTTATTAAAATTTGCCAAATCCCAACTCACCAATTCCAAAATGAGGGTTAAGGTATATCGAAGTTGGACAAACTTTAAAAAAATAAAATATACTAAAAGTGAGCTGAGGATTTTAATGAATGAGCATAATCCTAAAAAAAAGATCGTTTTAGGACGTTTCGATAATATTATAAAACCAAAAGAATTCCGATACCTTGATGGTTGCCCGGTCAATATCCAAATACTTAATTGTAACCATCATCAATTGATAAAAGCATCCGGTAATTATTTATAAGTTTAGCCTTTCGTTTTGGTTAACTTTAACCCAGAAAGTATAATTGATTTTATGATTTCATTTTTCCGAAAGTCCAACCTTATCTACGCTGTGGCACACCGCAATCCTTTGGATGATTCTGACTTAAATAAACTCAACTGGTTACTGGAAAAACCCATTCGTATTAATAAGATGTCACTGAATGGCAGGTTTATTGGCCCGCCCAGGGAAATGGTTACCCCATGGAGCACCAATGCAGTAGAAATTTGTCTGAACATGGGTATTAATGGGATCATTCGCTTCGAGCAGTTTAAAGAAATAAATTCCAACAAACCGTTTGATAAGATGCTTGAAAGGGAATATTCATCCCTGGATCAACATTTATATACCATAAACATTAATCCCGCTGAGATAGCATATATCAAAGATATTGAAGCTTATAATAATGCAGAGGGATTGGCTTTCAGCAAAGAAGAAATTGATTATCTGGAAAATATTTCTAAAGCTTTAGGAAGAAACCTTACCGATAGTGAAGTATTTGGGTTCTCCCAGGTTAATTCCGAACACTGCCGCCATAAAATTTTCAATGGTCATTTTATAATTGATGGCGAAGAAAAAAGACAATCCCTTTTCCAGTTAATAAAAAACACCTCCAAACAGAATCCCAACTATTTGGTATCGGCTTATTCCGATAATGTGGCATTTATTGCCGGACCTGAAATCGAGCAATTCGCCCCACTAAGACAAGACAGGGCAGACTATTTTAAAGTTAAAAAGATAGAATCAGTCATTAGCCTGAAAGCAGAAACCCATAATTTCCCCACTACTGTTGAGCCTTTTAATGGTGCAGCTACCGGTTCCGGAGGAGAGATAAGAGATCGTATGGCAGGTGGCCAGGGAAGCATCCCGCTGGCAGGAACAGCCGTTTATATGACATCGTATCCCAGAAATAATGAGGATAAAAAGTGGGAGCATAACATCAAAGCACGTAACTGGTTATATCAAACTCCAACCGAAATACTAATCAAAGCTTCTAATGGTGCCAGTGACTATGGAAACAAATTTGGCCAACCGCTTATATGTGGCAGCCTACTAACGTTTGAACATCAAGAAAAAAATGAAATCATTGGCTATGATAAAGTAATCATGCTGGCAGGAGGTATTGGTTTTGGAAAGCGCAAAGAAAGCCAAAAGAAAACGGTTGAGAAAGGAGACGCTATCGTTCTGCTGGGTGGGGATAATTACAGGATTGGAATGGGTGGTGGGGCCGTTTCATCGGTAATAACAGGCGAATATCAAAATAGAATTGAGTTAAATGCCGTTCAACGATCCAATCCAGAAATGCAAAAAAGAGTAGCCAACGCCACCAGGGCTATGACGGAGCGTGATGATAACCCAGTCATTTCTATCCATGACCACGGTGCGGGGGGACATCTTAATTGTTTTAGCGAGCTGGTGGAACAATCCGGCGGAAAAATCTACCTGGATAAACTACCCATTGGTGATCCTACATTATCAGATAAAGAAATCATATCCAATGAGTCACAGGAAAGAATGGGGGTTGCCATAAAAAATACAGATATTGGTTACCTGAGTGATGTGTCAAACCGTGAAAGGGCACCTTTTTACATCGTAGGTGAAGCCACCGGCGATCAGGCATTTACCATGCAGAATAAACATGGACAAAAACCCATTGATTTAAAAATTGATCATTTGATAGGCTCCTCACCCAAGATAACACTTAAGGATGATACAGTTAATGAGCCTTACCAGGCAGTGGAATACTCGCGCAATAAAGTTGAGGATTACCTTAAAGATGTGCTTTCACTGGAATCTGTAGCATCCAAGGATTGGCTAACCAATAAGGTTGACCGATGCGTTACAGGTAAAGTGGCTAAGCAGCAAACCTGCGGGGAATTGCAAATTCCATTAAATAATGTAGCGGTTACCAGCCTTGACTATCAATCTAAAAACGGTGTTGCTACCTCCATTGGTCACGCACCGGTACCTGGTTTAATTGATGCTGCTGCAGGCATTCGACTATCGATCACAGAAGCATTAACAAATCTTACCTGGGCTCCTCTAACCAATGGATTGAAGGGTGTTTCATTATCTATGAATTGGATGTGGCCTGCAAAAAATGAAGGCGAAATCTCAAGGCTGTATAAAGCGGTAGAAGCAGCCAGTAACTTTGCCATTAATCTTGGAATCAACATACCAACCGGCAAGGATTCCCTTTCCATGAGCCAGAAATACCCCAATGGTTCTTTCGTTAAGTCACCGGGAACTGCTATTGCATCCACTGTTGGACAGGTTTTGGATATTACCAAAATAATTGAGCCGGTTCTTCAAAAGAAGAAACAATCTTCAATTTTTTATGTGAGCCTTAATCCCGGCTGTTATGAACTTGGGGGAAGTGCCTTTTGTCAAACCCTAAATAATATAGGCGATAAAGCACCGGATATTAAAGATGCCAACCTGGTCTTGAAAGTATTTGAAGTAGTACAATCGCTGATCAATAATAGTCATATTCTGGCGGGACATGATGTATCTTCCGGCGGTCTTGTAACCGCCCTGCTGGAAATGAATTTCCCTAACATTGATTATGGCTTACACCTTGATCTGGATGTATTAAAGGAAAAAGATTTCATCAAACTCCTGTTCAGCGAGACCCCAGCTATACTCATCCAGGCTCGGCAACCTGATGTAGTTGTTGAAGCGTTTGAAAAAGAACACATTACTATTGCTGAGATTGGACATGTAATTGAAGACCATAAAATCATTATTGACCATGATCATGGATCCATTGCTTTTGATGTGGACCATTATCGCAGGATATGGACCAAAAGCAGTTATTTACTGGACCAGTTACAAACAGAATCGGACCATGCTGAACAGCGATGGCTAAACTTTGATAAACAAAGTTTAAGCTTCAGCTTTCCTGAATATTTCACTGGCCAAATGAGTGATTATGATTCAAAGGATAACGATTTAGTCCCCAAAGCAGCAGTCATCCGGGAGAAAGGCGTAAATGGAGATCGGGAAATGGCATGGTGTCTTCACTATGCAGGGTTTGAAGTGAAGGATATACATATGACAGATCTTATATCGGGCAGGGAAACATTGAATGACGTACATCTGATCGTTTTCGTAGGAGGTTTTTCCAATTCGGATGTCCTGGGATCAGCCAAAGGCTGGGCAGGTGCATTTTTATATAACCCGAAAGCTAATAAAGCATTAAAAGATTTTTATTCAAGGCATGACACCTTAAGTCTCGGGGTTTGTAATGGCTGTCAATTAATGATGGAACTTGATCTCTTATTCCCGGGAATGGCAGGTCATCCAAAAATGGGTCATAATAAATCAGGTAAATTCGAGTGTTCTTTCCTCACTGTCGACATTCTGCCTACGCCCTCCATCATGCTAAAATCCCTGGAAGGGTCCAAACCAGGGATCTGGATAGCCCACGGAGAAGGTAGGTTTATTTTACCCAAAGAATTACAACATAAAATAGCCATAAAATATGACTACAAGGAATATCCGGGGTGTCCTAATGGATCAGATTATCATGCTGCTGCCTTGGTATCTGATGATGGAAGGCATCTTGCCATAATGCCACACCTTGAAAGGTCATTATATCCGTGGAATTGGCCGTATTATCCAAAATCCCGAAAAAAGGACAAAGTTAGCCCCTGGATCGAACCATTTGTTAATGCCAGGGAATGGATAAAATCAATAAAGTAAACCAATAGCTGATAGACCTAAGGTTTTGAAATAATATTTTAGAATTAGAAAATAAATTCTACTTTTGTAGCCCGATTTCGAGCAGTGAGATTGTCCGATGGTGTAACTGGCAACACGTCTGGTTTTGGTCCAGAAGAGTCTAGGTTCGAGCCCTAGTCGGACAACATTATCGGTCCCGGTCTTAATAGGCCGGGATATTTTATTTTAATAGGATAATTTAAATGTCATCGGTAAAAATATTTTCAGGACAAGGATCGAGAGATTTAGCCGAAAAAATTGCGCAAGCGTACGGCAAGCCACTGGGCATGAGTTCTTACAAAAGGTTTAAAGATGGAGAAATTCACTTTTCCTATGATGAATCAGTCAGGGGATGCGATCTATTTATTATTCAATCGACTATCCCTCCTGCTGATAACCTCTTTGAACTCCTGCTGATGATAGATGCAGCGAGAAGAGCCAGTGCCAAGTATGTGACCGTTGTTGTCCCTTATTTCGGATATGCCCGGCAAGACCGCAAAGATAAACCCAGGGTTGCCATTGCCGCAAAGCTTGTGGCTAACCTGCTTTCTGCGGCAGGCGCAAACCGAATAATGACCTGCGACTTGCATGCCGGTCAAATACAGGGTTTTTTTGATATACCCGTTGACCACCTGGATGGTTCTTATATTTTTATTCCTTATATCAAAGCTCATAACTTCAACAATCTTGTGTTTGCATCTCCTGATGTTGGAGGCACTACCAGAACCAGGGCCTATGCAAAATATTTTGAAGCCGAAATGGTTGTGTGTGATAAACACAGAAAAAGAGCTAATGAAATTGCATCCATGCAGGTGATTGGTGATGTTAAAGATCGTGACGTTGTTCTGGTTGATGATATTATTGATACGGCAGGCACTATGGCCAGGGCTGCAGACATCATCAAAGAAAAGGGTGCCAAGTCAGTCCGGGCAGTTTGTACACATGCCGTTTTATCTGGAAATGCTTATGAAAATATTAATAATTCCTCACTCAAAGAGTTAGTAGTAACGGATACTATAGCAAACATACAGGCTAATGAAAAAATAAAAATCATTTCTGTGGCCGGACTTTTTGCCAAAGGCATAAGAAAAGTTCATGATCATGAATCAATTAGTTCACTATTTATAAATTAAAATAATATCATTATGAAAACGCATGAGATTATAGGGTATAAAAGAGCAAATCTCGGCAAGTCCGAATCCAAAAGACTCAGAGCGGAGGGTAACGTGCCTTGTGTATTGTATGGAGGAGAGCATCAAGTCCATTTTTATGCGCCAATGATCCTGTTCAGGGACCTGGTATATACTTCAGAAATTCATTTTGTGGAGTTAAATATCGAAGGTGATATATACAAATGTATTCTTCAGGATATTCAATTTCACCCTGTAAGCGAGGTTATTTTGCATGCTGATTTTCTTTTATTAAGAGATGACAGGCTGATCAAAATGAACGTTCCAATTAAGCTTCATGGCAATGCGCCGGGTGTAATCAAAGGTGGTAAGGTTGTAATGAAATTAAGATACCTGACCATCAAAGCTTTACCGGATAATATGCCTGAATATCTGGATGTTGACATCAGCAAACTTGAACTGGGTAAAAGTATTAAAGTTGGTGAAATAGAACCCAAGGATTATCAGATACTCAATAATGAATTGGTTTCCATTGTTTCTGTGGAAGTGCCTCGCGCAATGAGGGGTAAAACTGAAGAAGAGCAAGCTGAAGAAGCTGAAGCTTAATATCATTTCAACAACATGCCTCAATCGTTAACCAGCGCGCCTCCTGAACTTATTTCGGGATTTGTCTGTTGAGGCATTTTTTTTATATTAATCATGAAGTATCTCATTGCCGGGTTAGGCAACATTGGTAGGGAATATGAGCTAACCAGACACAATGTGGGCTTTTTGGTACTTGACCAACTGGCAGATAAATTTGATGGGGATTTTAAGCTGGATAAGCAAGGCAGCAGGTGTGAGATCAAACACAAAGGAAGAAGCCTACACCTTTTAAAACCAACCACTTACATGAATCTCAGTGGAAAAGCTGTTCAGTATTGGCTCAGTCAACTTAAGTTATCTAAAGATAAATTATTGGTGGTAACAGATGACATTGCCTTACCATTTGGTAAGCTACGCATACGTTTGAAAGGGAGCAATGCCGGACATAATGGCTTAAAAAACATCGAAGATGTCACAGGAGGCAATGATTACCCCCGGCTAAAGTTTGGCATTGGTGATAACTTTCACAAGGGTCAACAGGTTGATTATGTATTGAGCAACTTTAATCAGCAAGAAATGAATGATTTAAAAGTATATTTAGATAAAGCAGTTGACATGATTCTTTCCTTCTCAACTATTGGTGCTCAAAGAACCATGAATCAGTATAACGATTAAAAATTATGCCAGTAAAAGTCGGTGACAAAGCACCTAATTTCAAACTTAAAAATAGTCAGGGACAAACATTTGAGCTCACCAGCCTGATCGGTAAGAAAGTTATAGTACTGTATTTCTATCCGAAGGACTTTACCCCAGGATGTACAGCTGAAGCTTGTAGTTTTAGGGACAAATACCAAGACTTCATAGAAGCAGGTGCAGAGGTGATTGGTATTAGCAGTGATTCATCTTCTTCACACAGCAGGTTTAAAAGCAAGCATGACCTCAATTTTATCCTTTTAAGTGATGTCAACAAAAAGGTTGAAAAACTATATGATGTCCCCAGAAGTTTGTTGGGATTGTTGCCCGGACGCGTTACTTACATCATAGGAAAGGACGGTAGGGTAAAACATATCTTTAATTCACAGTTCAATGCTACCCAACACGTAAATGAAGCCATGAAGGTCGTGAAGCGGTTGAGGTGATGGATTGAAATTCAACATGTGCTATGATATTCTTTAAACGTAGCCTTATCATAGTTTGAGCCTAAAGCATCGGAAGCTCATAATACCTCTTCAGTACTTAAAAATTCATATGATTCTCCATTAATCAACCTAATTAGGTTTATAAGCCATAGGATAACTGATCTTTTGTAAAGGCTGTAAGCGCGGATTTTCATGGGAATTTGGCTGATCATCTTCTGCTGGATCGATCGTTTGAAAATATAAAAAATGAATAATATTAAAATGACGAAATGGAAGCCTGAACTTTATAATGACAAACATTCTTATGTATATGACTATGGAGAAAACCTCATAAAGCTGCTTGACATAAAAGCGAGTGAAAGAATACTGGACTTAGGATGCGGCTCTGGACAATTAACCTTTAAAATAAGCAAACTTGCGAAGGAAACAGTTGGAATTGATAAATCAGGCGAAATGATTGCTGACGCTAAATCAAAATTCCCGGGGATAGAATTTCAAGTTGCAGATGCGAGTAACTTCAAATTTGATAAAAAATTTGATTCGATATTTTCTAATGCAGCACTTCATTGGGTAAAAGATTATAAAAATGCCATTAAGTGTATGTATGAGCATTTGAACCAAGGCGGTAAAATCGTTGTCGAGTTTGGAGGTAAAGGAAATGTTCAAACAATTGTCAATCAATTACGAAGCGCTCTGCGAAACAAAGGATATGTCAAACAATCAGATTTAGACTTATGGTACTTCCCATCAATCGGAGAATATTCCAGCGAACTTGAAGCGGCAGGATTTAGGGTTGTCTTTGCAGAGCATTTTGACAGGCCAACTGAACTTGCAGACGAAAATTCTGGTATAAAGGATTGGATTTCAATGTTTGCAGAAAAGTTTTTCAGCGGGGTTTCTGAAAACCACATGGAGGAAATTAAGAGGGTCGTACAGGAGAACGTAAAGGAGAAATGCTTAATTAATGGAAAATGGATTGCAGATTATAAAAGATTAAGAGTAATTGCAGTCAAGTGAATTTAAACGCATTTTAATTTAAAAATTGTTGAATTAAATCCCCTTTAGTAAGAGGATCCCGCTAAGACTATTTGACATTAACCTTCATAAGTCACCCCATTATTTTATTCCTTTAAGGTTCTGCTTATCTTTCAGATTATATTAATGAATGATTTATGCGCTTAAGATTGCACACTATTGCCTTATTGATTCTATCATCCCAAACCAACTATGCCCAGCAGGACATCTCTGATGTGGAAATTAAGACTACCCAAATTGCCGATAACCTACACATGCTGGAAGGAAGGGGTGGAAACATTGGATTGCTCATAGGTGAAGATGGCGTATTGATGGTGGACACCCAGTATGCAGGCCTTACTCCCAAGATCAATGATGCCGTAAAAAAGCTAACCGATGACAATATAACCTACGTGATCAACACCCACTGGCATAGTGACCATGTTGGGGGGAATGAAAATTATGGAAAAGCAGGCGCTATCATCGTAGCGCACGAAAATACCAGAAAACGCATAAGTACCAGTCAGTTTATGAAACACTTTCAAAGGCAAGTAGAACCCAAGCCAGCGGAAGCATGGCCCGTCATTACATTCACCCGGGATATTACCTTTCATTTCAATGGGGAAGAAGTCCGCGTGATCCACGTCGATGACGCCCATACAGATGGTGATGCCTTGATCTATTTCAAAAATGCCAATGTCATCCACACCGGTGACGCTTTTGTCCGTTATGGTTTCCCTTTTATTGATGTTTCAGCGGGTGGTACCATTGATGGGATCATCGAAGCACAAGATCAAATTCTTTTCCTGATGGACGATAACACCACATTAATCCCCGGCCATGGTCAGCCGGCAAGGAAAGAAGCAGTGGAAGAATTTAAAGACATGTTGGAGAAATCCAGAAAAAAGGTGAAAAAGCAGAAAGAGAAAGGACGCTCTTTAAATGAAGTACTCTCTAAGGATCCTTTAAAAAAATTCAGAGTAGACTGGGAAGGTGATTTTATTGATGCCAATACCTTTGTAACTTTCATCTACGAAACAATCGAATAATTATTCTTCGAAAAAATCCTGGTACTTCATATCTGCACTGACCAGGTTCTTCATCGGGTCTTTATTCCAATGGGTAAGGCCATTAAAAAAAGCCCGAACCTGAAAAAACAACAACCTACCATCCTGGATTTTATAAAGCTCGTAGTTTGGCAGGATAAATAATCCATCTACCATAGCTATGGCACACCAACCACCATAGGCGGGAAAGTATCGGCCAGGGTTGGCTTTAAATTTCTTTAAGTTCTCTTCCGATGAAAAGTACAAATTCACGCCTTCATGATAAGTCTGAAATTGCTCACTACCAGGTACCACCTTATCACTAAAATATTTAATCAAATCATTACCGTCAAAGGCCAGTTGCCCCTGCATGAAAGGAATGGCATCCTGGGCACTCAGACTACAAAAACATGCAAAAAGAATGATTGATAATATGAATCTCATGATCAATGGTTAACTAGAAAAAACACCTTAAATTACGATATAAAATTAAAAAGAGATCTGTTCCTTTTATTGAAATAAATAGTTTTTGGAAGATTTTTACCTTACTAAGATCTCAGTACTAACATTTACCCATCATGAGCAATATTAAAGCTGAAGTTATCACCATCGGTGATGAAATTCTTTACGGACAGATCAACGATACCAACTCCCAGTGGATAAGCGGTGAGCTGGATAATGTTGGCATTAAAACAGTGCGCAAAACCACCGTTGCGGATAGCGAAGAAGATATTATGGCCATACTGAAAGAAGCACAGACCAGGGCGGATATCCTATTGCTCACCGGTGGATTGGGCCCCACCAAGGATGACCTGACCAAACCTACGCTGGCCAAATATTTTAATACGCCACTGGAGATAAATGAAGAAGCATTGAAAATTATTGAATATTTTTTCAAACAGATCGGGAGGGAAATCACACAACTAAACCGTAACCAGGCTATGCTTCCCAAATCATGTGATATGATTCCAAATAAACTGGGTACAGCCCCGGGTATGTGGTTCGAAAAAAATGGTCAAGTCGTCGTCTCAATGCCTGGTGTGCCTTACGAGATGAAAGAAATGATGCTCAACTACATCATTCCCAGGTTACAAAAGACCTTTAAGACAGCCATTATTTACCATAAAATCATTAAAACCATTGGGATTGGTGAATCCTGGCTGGCTGACATCATTAAAGAGTGGGAAGCCCTTCTTCCGGATCATATCAAGCTGGCTTACCTTCCAAGCATTGGCCAGGTTAGGCTAAGGTTAACTGCTGCCGGGCGATCTTTGGATCAGTTGGAAGCTGAAGTAAATGAACAGGCACAAAAAGTTTATCCACTCATTAAGAAATATGTGTATGGTTATGACAATGACCGCATAGAGGAAGTAATCGGCCAGATGCTTTTGAATAAAGGATTTACCGTTAGCACTGCTGAAAGCTGTACAGGAGGTTATATCGCCCATCTGATTACCAGCATAGCGGGCAGCTCCAAATATTATAAAGGTTCTATTGTAGCTTATGATAATTCTATCAAAAAGAAGCATTTAAATGTTGAAGCACAAATCTTAGAGGAGCACGGCGCAGTCAGTGAGCCAACAGTACTACAAATGGCTAAATCAGTAAGGGAAAAACTGGATAGCGATATTGGGATAGCCACAAGTGGCATCGCAGGACCTTTGGGAGGTAGTGAATCAAAACCTGTAGGAACACTCTGGATCGCTTATGCGGATAGCGAAAAAGCCGTGGCCAGAAAGCTACAGTTTGGCAAAAACCGTGAAGTAAATATCAAGCTTACTGCTGTAAGTGCTTTAGATTTATTGCGACGGCAACTAAATAAACTTAACTAAAAAGCGTCATTTATAATATTTTATTTTGTTAATAAACATTTTTATCAATATAGCCAACCGATTATTCTAAGAGACATAATTTTATTATATTTGATTAAAAGACACAAATCATTATGGCAAGCGTTGAAATGGTCATGCCCAAAATGGGTGAAAGCATTATGGAGGGTACAATCCTTACCTGGCTCAAAAAAGAAGGTGACACAATTGAACAAGATGAATCTGTTTTAGAAGTAGCCACCGACAAAGTGGATACAGAGGTGCCTTCTACACACGGAGGTACACTAAAAAAAATATTAGCCAATGAAGGGGAGGTGGTCGAAGTGGGCCATCCCATTGCAGTTATTGAGACAACAGTGGAAGAAAGCCATGGCACTGATCAACTGGTCACGCCCGAAGCGGAAGCTGCTCAACATGCTGAAGCGATGTTCACAGAAGCTATTAAACAATATTCTAACAGTGAAGTCACCAAAGAACCATCCATAAAACGTTTTTATTCGCCGTTGGTTATGAATATTGCAAAAACGGAGGGGGTGTCTACGGAGGAGCTAGAGAAAATACCTGGTACCGGCAAAGATAGCAGGGTTACAAAAAGAGACATTCTGGCATTTCTCGACCGCAAAAAGAAAAGCCATGAAATTGATGAAAGCCAGGAGGTGGATCTATCACAAGATACGACACCTATCAACGGACAATCAAAAGATAAGCCGGACCAATATTTCGATGGACAAGACGAAATAATTGAAATGGACAGGATGCGGAAGATGATTAGTGAAAGAATGGTTTCATCCAAACGCACCGCTCCGCACGTAACCTCCTTCGTAGAAGCTGATGTGACAAAAATAGCGCAATGGAGAAACAAGATGAAAAAGACCTTCAAAGAAAGGGAAGGTCAAAGCCTGACTTTCACTCCCATCTTCATCGAAGCTGTAGCAAAAGCAATAAAAGATTATCCAATGATCAACATCCAGTTGGATGGCGATAAAATAGTCAAAAAAGGTTCGATAAACATTGGCATGGCGGTAGCACTGCCCTCAGGAAATCTTATAGTACCGGTAATTCATCAGGCAGATCAACTAAACCTTATAGGACTCACAAAAAAAGTTAATGATCTGGCCACCAGGGCGAGAAATAATCAACTAAAACCCGACGAACTTGGCGGCGGTACATATACTATGTCTAATGTTGGATCATTCGGAAATGTAATGGGCACACCGATTATTATGCAACCACAGGTAGCGATAATGGCTTTTGGTGCTGTGGTTAAAAAGCCCGCAGTTATAGAAACCCCCCAGGGTGACTTCATCGGGATCAGGCAGAAAATGTTCCTTTCTCACTCCTACGACCACAGGGTCGTGGATGGTGCTTTAGGTGGCATGTTTGTAAGAAGAGTGGCTGATTACCTGGAATCTTTCGATATCAACAGAGTAGTCTGAAATATATCGCATCAAACACTAAAAGATTTAATAGTTTTAATCTCGTTTAAAAATTAGGGGTATTCTTGAGACGCTTCATATTCATATTATTTATAGTAATCCTCATCGGTGGAGCTCTTTACTATTATTTAAGAATACACAGTACTTATCGACCTGATTTATGGGATATTGTTCCCGGAAATGCATTGGCAGTTTATGAAACTTTTAATCTGCCTGGAAGTCTTGACCAGATAGAGCGTCTCAACGCCTGGCAAAAGATCAGTCAGTTAAGTGGATTCGACAATATTAATAACGATTTACAATACCTTTCAGAATTATCAGATGAGGATGATTTAAATAAAATATTTACATCCAATCAGGTATTAATATCTACCCATTCCATCTCCAAAGATGATTTTGATTTTCTCTTTCTGTTTGAGCTGAAAACAATAGAACAAAATTCAATTGTGGGTGATATCATCCAAAAATTCAAAAACAAGGATTATGTAGTTTCTGAAAGAAAATATATGGGCTACAGAATCAATGAAATCAAAAAATCCATAAGCCAGGTTGATTTTGCCTATGTATTCATTGATAATTATTTTATTGGTAGTTACACGCCTTTTCTAGTTGAAGATGCGGTGCGAATGGTAGAAGAAGAGAATTCTAAAGGGTTTCGTCAGCTCAATGACCAATTATTTGAGTTGACACGATTAAGTAATGACGCAGGTAACCTTTATATCAACAGTAAAATCGCAGGTAACTTTTTAAACCGTTTTGTGCAGAACTCATTAGATACCCTTGTAAACTACATAACGGATCAAACATTCCTTGATATAAACTTTGATGAAAATAATATTCTGCTTAACGGATTTTCAATTAATACCAGTTCGAATAACTACTTAAATTATTTTGATAATAACACTGGATCCCCGTTAGATTTTGCCTCGTTAATCCCTTTAAATACCTCTTTCCTTATTCACCACGCATTCAACAATCCATCAGAATGGTACACAAGGTATAGCAGCGGAAATATTGAATTTAGAAAAGACAAAGATTATTTAAAAAAAGAATATGATTTTCTTATCAATGACTTCATCACATTAGTAGATGATCAGTTTGGGGTTGCAACCCTCGAAACCTTTCATGGATCAGCAAGTAAAAAGATAGCTTATATTAAATCAAAGGACATCACTGAATTACTAAAACAGTTCAACAACTTATCTGCCAGGGTCACCAATAAAACAAACGACTCTATTTACTTTGAAAATTATGAATATACACGCATCGGACAAATAGATATAGAATCATTTCCATACATGCTACTTGGCCCAGCCGGAAAAGGGTTTAAAACCAGTTTCTTTTCAGCTATTGATAATTACATAGTCATTACAAACTCTATCCAAACCATGAAGGATTTGATCGATGATATTAAAAATGAAAATACATGGGGGAAAGTACTATCGATCAACAACTTTCTTGTTCAGACTAACCAGGAACCCAACCTTGGCCTGATAGTGAGTTATGAACATATTATTAATTTCCTCAATGAAAAACTTAATAAAAAATGGAACGGTTATTTAAAAAATAATCACCAGGCATTTAGAAATCTCCCCTATCTGGCTTTACAATTTTCTAATGTTGATAACAAGTACTACACAAATTTATTGATACAAACAAAAGAGAAGCAAACGCTTCCATCTATAGTCAGTGGTAAAAACTTTATCACAATGGACACTGCTGGCTTTAGATATGAACTTATCAGCAAACCACACATATTTAGAAATCCTGCTTCAGGAAAATTCAACTACCTCTTACAAGATTCGAGTTTCATCTTACATCTGATTGATGAAAATTTCAACAAGGTCTGGTCAGACAGTATTGGTGAAAAAATTATCTCGGATATTGAACGCATCGATTATAGAGATAATGGGGAAGCAGACTATGTTTTTATCACAAAAGATGCTTTATATGTTTTCAATCAAAATGGAAATTTAATCGAAGACTTCCCACAGACATTTGATTATCAGGCAGCGTTCTTTAGTGTAGTTGATTATGATCGATCTAAAAAATATCGGTTCATGATTTCAGATACTGAGGGGAATATTTATCTCTACGATAAAAAAATGAAAAACCTGGACGGATGGAAGCCCAGAGAACTCACAGGTTCTTTGGCAATACCTCCACGTCATGTAAGGATTAGAAACCGGGATTGTATGATAGGCTTGCAGAAGAACGGTATTATCAACATCATGAATCGACGCTCAGTGGCTTTTGATGGCTTCCCTATTGACCTCAAATCAGGCCTCAGTAGTCCTTTATTCATTGAAATTGGTTCTTCAATAAATGATTCAAGAATGACAACCATCACAGATAATGGTGAAATAATCCAGCTCAATCTGTCTGGTCAAATAACCAAGCGCGAACAACGCTATAAACCTTCCACTGACACCCGGTTTAAACTAATAAAAGCAACCGGTCAAAATGATTATATTATTGCACGGCAGGACTTTAACAGACTAACTTTTCTTGATAGAAGCGGTGAAGTTATCTTTGAAAAAGACTACATTTCATCAGAACCGCTGATCTATCAATATTACAATTTTGGGGGCTCGAAGAAGGTTTATATTGTAATTGATCCTACCCAATCCTTTGCTTATGTTTATGATGTGGAGGGCAATTTGTTAAGCTCAAGGCCGCTGGAAACATCATTTCCGATGGGCGTTTTATATTTCAGGGAAGATAATTCACTAACATTTTTCAAGACCTATGATAATATATTCTCCAAAGAACGCATTCAATTGCCCTGATTTAAACCTTCGGTAGGAAGCTAATATTTTATTAACCCATCATCTATGAATTAAAAAACACAAAGCTTTATCCTTTGCAAATAAAACCTTAAATTGTTAGCAATTATTATTGGTTTATTAATATTCTTTAATTGTATTTTAAGGATTTAGTTGGATTCATTAGTGATTATTCAATTCAAAAATTTAAACTTAAAACCAAAAATATGAAATCAATACTACCAATCCTGACCTTATTTTTAATTGTATTGGGAGCCTGCGAAACATCCAAAAAGCAGGCCACCTATGAAAAACCGGCACTCTTATTCGATGAAGAACTTGCCCCATTTTATTATGGTGTTGCATCAGGGGATCCTATGGCCACCTCTGTTGTGTTATGGACAAAAGTAGTACCAGAATTTAAAGTCCCTGAAGTTGAGATAAAATGGAGGATATCAACTGATAGAAACTTTGGTTCAATAGTTAAATCAGGTACAGAAACCCTTGATTCAATAAGTCAGTTTACCTTTAAAATGGTTGTTGACGAATTGTTCCCTGCGACATATTATTACTATCAGTTTGAGGCATTGGGTGAGGAATCTGTTATCGGAAGGACCAAAACGGCCCCTGAGGCCTCTGCCGACAGTCTCAAATTTGCTATAGTCAGCTGCAGTAATTATGAAGCAGGATTTTTCAATGCTTATGGGCACATTGGAGAAAGAAATGACCTTGATGCTGTCATTCATTTAGGAGATTATATCTATGAATATGCTCCCGGAGTTTATGGTGACTCTTCTACCAGGCGGTTTCATAAACCTCCCAAAGAGTTGATTACATTGAGTGATTACCGGATAAGATATGCACAATACCGGTTGGATAAGAATCTGATGAAAGCACACCAAATGCATCCATTTATCACAGTATGGGATGATCATGAAATCGCCAACAATACCTATAAATCAGGCGCTGAAAACCATCAACCAGAAGAGGGTAATTTTCAGGATAGATTAGAAAATGCGAAGAAGGCCTATTATGAATGGTTGCCAGTCACCCCGTCAGAAAAACTTTACAGGAACCTTAAATACGGAAACCTCGCCAGCTTAATTATGCTTGATGAACGAACCGAAGGCAGAACCAAACAGCCGGAAAGTATGGATGACCCTGCTTACGAGGATGAAAACCAAGCTATGTTGGGAACCGAGCAGACCAACTGGCTTTTTGATCAACTAGCTGAAAACACAAAATGGAAAGTAATTGGTAACCAGGTTATATTTACTGATTTAGATATCAGTGGTGCTTTTCCGGAAAGACCAAGAAATATGGATTCGTGGGATGGCTATCCTAAAGAAAAATTTAAGATCGCCGATCACATCAGATATAATGAAATCGAAAACGTAATTTTTGTTACTGGTGATACACATTGCTCCTGGGCATTTGAAACCACACTTGATCCAAAGGAAAACTATGATCCTTTTGCTGTAGAGTTTGGAACACCGAGTGTTACCAGTGCAAATTATGACGAATACACCACAAGTGATACAGCTGAGTTCGTGAGTTTTGCTTATCTGGCTGCTAATCCTCAGTTAAAGTACTGCAACCTCACAGATCATGGTTATCTCTTAATAACGCTTAAAGACGAAGAAGCCATGGCGGAATGGTTCTATGCTGAAGATATCCTAATCCCGTATCAGGAAATGAAGCATGGAATGACATTCCATGTTAAGGATGGTTCTAATAAACTTCAATAACTATTAAAAAAAGAGGCTGTCTTAAAAGCAGCCTCTTTTTTTGAAGACTTGTTCCAATTAATAATCCTGGACGCATCTGCAGCTGTTACGATGATCAGCGCTAACCTGGGTATGGAATACTTCATCTATATTTTTCTGAATTGTGATCAATCCGGCTGTACTTTTTGTTAAATTTTCATCATCCCAGAAATTAGCACTTATCCCGGCATCAGTGTAAAATCCTCTGGAATCTCCAAAACCGCTCATCCTGATATTTAAACCAGATGAACCACTCTCCCTCAAGGCTTTACCAGCAGTCATCTTTCCTCCAAAAGCATTAAACACTTCCGTCCATTCTTTAGGAGTCGGGAGGTGCCAGCCCTCGGGACATGCTGTCAGGGCTTGCTCATATGTATAAAGTTTACCAAATCCATTGTTGCAAAAAGCTACCTCGTCTTTGTAGCAGAAAGACTCCGGTGTTTCATAATTAAGATTCTCAGCCATCCACGTTCTTTCAATAGATATTCCTGCTTCTAAAGGAATCTTTATGGTTACGACATCATATGTCTTACCATCCCTGGCATCCGTAAATGCACTATTTTCATCCGTAATACCATGAGTATTATCCAGCGCTTTAAAACTCATGGATATACCCAATACAATAATTAGTAAGATAGATATCTGCTTTGTCATATTTAAGATGGTTTAAATCATGAATTAAATTGTTTCTGTGATTGAAATCAAGAAATAACACATTTTTTTTAGTTTAACTATGGATTTAATTGAACTATTTCAATCTACAAACCGGAAATCTCTTTTTTTGATTAAACTTTTGTCAACTTCCACCGACCTAATCTAAACAAATAAGTACTTATGATAGCATGTAAGGAGTGTGCAATTGCTATGGTTATATAAACTCCTTTTGCCTCCAGCTCAAAATATACAGCCAGAAAATAAGCCATTGGTATCTGAATAATCCAAAAAACCAAAAAATTCACAATAGTTGGTGTTCGGGTATCTCCAGCACCATTAAAAGATTGGCTCATAACCATTCCGAAAGCAAAGAAAATATAGCCCAGGCAAATAATTTTCAATCCATCCACACCATATGCTTTGGTTTGTGTATCCTGGGTAAATATCCCAATAATAGAGTCAGCAGCTGAATAAAAAAGTATGGAAATCAACGCTAGAAATATTACATTATACCATGCTGTTAACCATACAGATTTCTCAGCCCGACTGGGGTTTAACGCCCCCAGGTTTTGACCAACCAGCGTGGCGGCAGCATTGGACATGCCCCAGGATGGGAGTAACGTAAAAACAATCACCCGAATGGTGATCGTGTAGCCTGCAAGTGCTTCACTACCAAAAAGTGAAATAATCCTTACTAAAAAAATCCAGCTAGCGGATTCAATTAAAAACTGACCTATGCCACCTGCTGATATTTTAATTAAATTGACAATGGTGTTTAGCCTTAAAACTATGTTCCCACGTGTTACTCTTACTAAACTGAAACCTCTTAATAACGCAAATAGCTGGAAAGCAACACCAATAAACCTTCCAATGGTTGTGGCAATCGCAGCACCTTCAACGCCAAAGGCAGGAATTGGACCAAAACCAAAAATAAAGATTGGATCCAATATAATATTACATCCATTAGCCAGCCAAAGGGATCGCATTGCTAAGGATGCGTTGCCGGCACCTCTGAATATGGAGTTGATCAGAAATAAAAACATAATGCTGATGTTGCCGGCAAACATGATCTTGGTATAGTTAATACCTTCATAAATAATAGCATCCGAACCACCCATAAAACGAAGTATCTCCTCTGCGTATAATAGTCCCCCTAACCCAAGGAATAATGATACTGACCCTGAAAATATCATCGCCTGAAAAGCGGTATCCCCGGCTCTTTTTATGTTTTTCTCCCCAACCCTACGAGCAATAATGGCCGTGGTAGCCATGCTTAACCCTATGGCTACCGAATAAATTATTGTTAAAACTGATTCTGTAAGACCAACAGTGGCCACCGCATTTGTGCTTACTTTGCCTACAAAAAACACATCTACCACAGCAAACAACGATTCCATCACCATCTCTAAAATCATAGGAACCGAAAGCATAAATATTGCTTTGTTGATGCCCCCTGAGGTAAAATTCGTTTCTGTGCCTTTTAGCGCTATGAAAAATTGATTGATAATATATTTAGACCTTGTGATAAGACGATACATGATTTTAACATTTTAACTATTTGAGGAAGTAGAAATTAAAAGGGAGTGGGAATTATCGTCTTATTCAATCATAGGATGGCAAAAGTAGTCTTTCTATTTTACTTATTAATTAAAATTAGCTGATTCAACATGAATAAATTATTAAGTTGAGTCATAGACCTATGACCCATTACCATAGCTCCAGACCCAATAGCTTTTTACCAAGTTCGTTTAAAACAGCGGTTTCGTAGACTTTTTGTTCTTTTTTCCTTGGGTCACCGGGAAATGCATGCCCTTCCGGAGCAATGCGATATTTCCAGGAATTGACACGCCATTGACGCATCTGCTCATTTTCATTCTCAGCAGGCATCATTGAAATGTATTGCGCAGCACGCACTTTGTCTTGGGATATATTTGGCCTGATTCCATGGGGTTGGGTGCTGTTAAATATCAGCAGATCTCCAGCCATCATTCTTACTCTATCAATTTTATCTTCTAATCCTGTAATATCAGGCTTGAAACGATCGCGGTCTTCCGGTTGCGATTGCTTCCAGGTATCATAAGTACGATATAATTCCGGGATGCATTGAAAACCTCCCATTTCCTCATCATCCTGGTCTACAAGTGCCATAACCCCCTGGACATTTTGAGGCCTGGTTTCAGGGTCATAATCCCAGTGAATAAAGCCTTTATATTCGAATCCCGGCTTAATAGGAAAATTAAGGTTGGCCCGGTCTATTGTGACCCAAAGTTGCTCAGTGCCCCAAATATCTGCAAAAGCATCATAAACCCTTCGTGTTTGCCTGTTATCCCATAGATATTGATGGTTATAAACCTCTATCATCCCTGTTCCTACGAGCTCTTTCATGCCGGCCTCTGCCCTTTCTTTTGTATACCATGTAGAAGGGTCATTTTTATCTTTATCTTCAAATTCCCATAAGAAGTCGGCAGTTTTTAATGCCTGTCCTCTGGGGACAGCATTTTTTATAACTACATACCCATTATAAACCCAGAAATTCCAATCTTCTTCACTAAGCACCCGAAGCGGTTTACCATTAGACCTGTCATTAAGTTTTATCTTACTCGAGGTAGCTGTCGATGGGTTCCCTGGTATATTTTTATGATTTTTATTGGGGCTGGTGGTCTGCCGTAAATATTGATCCCTTTTCATTTGTGATTTAATAATTATCTTAAAATTTAATCACTTTTTCACAAAATGGCTAGGATTCCTGGCAGATTGAAGTGATTTCCAACCTGTTATTATCGGGATCCAGCGTCTCAAATTCATAATAACCATCACCGGTTTTTCTGGGGCCTTTTAAAATTGTAAAACCGGCCCGTTTAAATTCCTCAGCTTTCCTATCAACCGCTGCTGGTGTTTCTAACCCAAAAGCCAGATGAATTATGCCCAGATGTTGGTGATGTATGGTATCATTTTTATTTCCAGGGACCCTGGCCATTTGCATTATTTCCAGTCTTGCTCCTTCATTAAAGGTTATGAAATAACTTGAAAACCCGCGCTTATGATTGGTATATTTTTTATTAGGTACTCCATCAAAATATTTTACATAAAAATTTTTAAGCACTTCCAGTTGGTTAGTCCAGATGGCTACATGTTCGAGCTTCATCTTATATTATGCTGTAATTTTTAATAGTAATTTCAAATGGTATAGCATGACATTTGCCGAAATATCTATAAATTCAACCCTTCCAAAAACCGATCCATATCATGGTACATAGCATTGAGAACGAGTCACTAAAAATCAATATTGCAGAGAAAGGGGCTGAACTTCAGAATATTATCAATAAAAAGAATTCCCTTGAATATTTATGGCAGGGGGACCCTCAGCATTGGGAAAGAAGGGCTCCTGTTTTATTTCCTGTGGTAGGAAAATTAAAGGACAATCAATACACCTTGAATGGAAAAACATATGAAATGGGTCAACATGGATTTGCCAGGAACAAAGATTTTAAAGTAATATCTAAAAATGAGGATGCTGTAAGGTTTAGAATGGATATGGATGATGTGGTTAAAAGCAACTATCCTTTTGATTTTGGATTATATATTAATTTCCAGATAGTGGGCAATCAGGTCATTAATGAATACCAAGTGATTAACAACGGTGATAAACCTATGTATTTTTCAATTGGCGGTCACCCTGCTTTTAAATGCCCATTAAGGGCGGAAGAAAATCGATACGATTACCACCTTGAGTTTAATAAAAGGGAAAACACAGACACTCATGTAATAGAGGAAGGGCTTTTCACCGGAGAAAAAGTGCATATACTTCAGGATAGTTACTCTATACCAATAGCTGACGATCTATTCGACAATGATGCACTTATTTTTAAAGATCTGGAGAGTACCAAGCTATCTATTGTTGATCCAAACTGGGATAAGACGGTGGAAATGGATTTCTCAGGGTTTCCTTATCTGGGTATATGGTCTAAAAGTCGTAAGTCTCCTTTTGTTTGCCTGGAACCCTGGTACGGTATTGCCGACCGGCGCGATCATGATAAGGATATCACTAAAAAAGAGGGCATCCAGGTCCTTGAAGGAAATTCATCATTTAAATGCCATTTCACAATATCCATTTTTTAAAAACTTACAATTTACCTAAGAAGCAAATCAAGTTTTAAGATGAAATCAGCAAGAACTGTTCCTCCATTTAAATCTTCATCAAAAGAAGTTATATGATCAACTTTACCAAGTGACTTTAGCTATAGATAAATGCCTGTCTTTCTCATACATCGATAACCAACCCAACCTGACACACCACTGGCCACCCTTACAAGAAACCCAGACTTTTAAATTATTTCATCTACAAAAAAATTCTTTAACCCAAGTTTTATACCTAATACAAACTTGACCAGTCCAAGGTCATAGCGATAATTATTTTCATTTCCAAGATCAATAAAAAAATAATCACTATTAAAAGTAATGCCGGTGTAGAATTTCTCAGAGTTTCTTCCGATGGCTACCTTACCATTTATTTTGAAGGAAGGTCCCTTGGGAAGATCATATTCAGGATCACCTATTGTTTTTCCCAGGTTTATTCCAAGGCCTGGTAAAAGACTGGCAAAAATAAAGAAGTCATCCGGCAAGGATATGATCTGTGCATAACCTGCCATAACACCAAAATTGAAAATTCGAAGATTGCTGATCTGAGCAAATTGGTTAAAATCTTCCTGCCGCTGTATCGCCACACTTGAATCAGCCAGCAATCTACTTTTTGAAAAATAGCCGCCACTCAGAAATGCTCCGGCACTTTTATGCTGAAATTGATTTCCATTGATGATCGATCTTATGGAAAGTTTTGTGTGGTTAAAATTATAGATGTAGTTCATCCCCCAAATACTGGACTCAATGTCTTCCCTAAAATTATCTTCATTAATTGAAGGTTCGGTAGATTTAAAGCCCCTGTATCGTTGTACAAAAACCCCCAGGAAATGCTGATGATAAGGAATATCTAATTGCATATCAAATCTTGAGGTGAAGTTTTTATTGTTAGGATTAGCTATTCTAATCGCAATATCTGCCACCAGAAATTTATGAGAAAATCCTATACCCGCTGAGATCCTATCGGTTGGCACATATCTTATCCTCTTACCCTCCCTGTTTTTAAGAATGATGTTTTGGTACTTAAAAACACCTAGCGGCCTTATGGAGTAATGCTTATCTGAAGTTTTTATATAAGCAGTGTCTAAATCATTTTTTAGAAATTCCTGGCCATGGGAAATGCTGAATATGAGTGTAAAAAGAAAACTTACAAGCACCGTCGTGTACAATGGTACAATATATTTAATCAAGTAATATAAAATAATTCACTGATTAAGCACAATGTGAGTCCTCCACGTAATAATCTAATCGCATGTGGTGTAGCCACAATTCTTACATTTCAAACACCCTTCTTCGAATACTAACCCATTTTTGTCTCGACAGCTGGGGCATGTATTATTTTTTGGTTTCTCACCGTCCTTGATGAATGTTTTCAGGGCCCGAACCACACCATTCTTCCAGGTATTGATATAATCTTTATCCAGGTTCAGGTTGGAAACCAGATGAACTACATCAGTCAAAGGCATGCCATGTCTGAGTATACCAGAGATTAGCTTAGCATAGTTCCAGTACTCTTTATTAAATGACCTTGAGAGTCCTTCAATGGTCACGTTATAACCCTGGCTATCCACAAACCTGAAATCATAACGCGTCTTCCCATCCCTATCCTGCGATTTGATGGTCCAGCCTTTGCTTACATAATTGGGTAAGGCAAAAGAATCCATCGCCCGGCCGGTAAAGATCTCGTAAGGCCTTTCATTAAGCATGCCCACAAATGCCAGCCACATTTCATCGTTGTTCATAAACCTGATAATAAAAGTGTCCAGATCTTTTGGTCTTTGCGGTGCCTGATTCTCTATTATCTGTTCTGCTTTGGTCTTCTTTTTATCATCTGTCTTTACAAGTACCCCTTGTCTGGAGCCTTCCCTGTAAACTGTAATGCCTTTTAATCCATTTTTCCAGGCCTCCATGTAGATATCTCCTACCCTGCGCGCCGATACATCTTCCGGCAGGTTGATGGTAGAGCTAATGGAATGAGTAACAAATTTTTGGATTACCGATTGCACCTCAACCCGCTTTTGCCAATTAATTTCGGGAGCTGTAGCACCATTATAAGGATTATCTTCAAGTGTTTTGGAAGGGTTTCTTTCTTTCCACAATTTAAACTTTGGATGATACACCTCAAATTGTTCCCAGGTGTCCCCAAGGTCGTCGGTTATATATTTTTTCCCGTTTGAGGATTTTTTTTCACTTACTTTTCGCTTCCTGGTGTAAGAAAGCATAAAGACCGGCTCTAATCCGGAAGAACACTGCGCCAATAAGCTCACGGAGCCTGTCGGTGCAACTGTGCTAATGGATATATTTCTTCGCCCATGCTGCATCATACGTTGATAGACACCTGGTAATTCATTTTTCAGGTTACGAATAAATAAGGATTGGTTTTCAATTACAGGATCAAAGCCGGCAAATGGCCCCCTTTCAATAGCCATGTCGATAGAGCTGTCAAACTCAGCCTCACACTTCTTTTTCATGATTTCTTCAATCATGTTTATGGATTGGTCGCTGTCATATTTCATATTCAAAGCAGCCAGCGTGTCTGCCAAAGCGGTGAATCCCAGGCCTGTCCTTCTGCCTTTTGAACCATTATCACGTAGTTGTTCCCAGATATCTCTTTCTGTTTGCTTTATAAAGTCAGGCTCCTTATCATTATCAATTTTATCAATAATACGCGCTACAGCCTCTAACTCCAAGTCTACCAGGTCATCCATCAGGCGCTGTGCTTCATAGGTGACTTCGTAAAACTTTCGAAAATTGAATGTAGCATCTGAAGTAAAAGGAGCATCTACAAAACTGAAAAGATTTATGGCCATTAACCGGCAGCTATCACCGCCCTGCATGGCAATTTCAGAGCAGGGGTTCGTAGAATCATTGCGGAACCCCGGATAAATGGATGAGGTCGAATAAAGATGCTGCCTGTCCCAGAATATTATACCAGGCTCTGCGGAGTGATGTGCTGATTCGATGATTTTATCCCAAAGCTTTCTGGCATTCACTTCTTGCTTAAATATCGGTTCCTGGACATCAATTGGCCATTGTTGCACAAAGGTTTTATTCTTGTCCACGGCCTGCATAAATTCATCAGATATTCTGATGGAAATATTCGCTCCGGTAACTTTGCTGAGGTCATTTTTAATGGTGGCAAACGCTTCCACATCAGGATGTTTGATATCCATGGTTAGCATTAATGCGCCTCTCCTGCCATTTTGGCTAACCTCCCGGGTGGTGTTAGAAAAACGTTCCATGAAAGACACCGCACCGCTGGATGTTCCGGCAGCGTTGGCTACTTTAGTTCCATTGGGTCTTAGGCTTGAGATATCAAAGCCAACACCGCATCTTCTTTTACAAAGTTGTGCCAGCTGTTGGTCGGTGTAAAAGATCCCGCCATAGGAATCGATCGGGGGATTGATCACCACGCAATTTGATAATGAACCAATATTAGTTTTGTTACCTAAAATGGCCATTACACTACCCTGAGGAATGATGTATTTAAAATCTTTAAATAAATTATATATAGACCCTTCGTCCAAGGCTAACCGATTCCTACCATAATCAGAATGTTGATCAGTAATCTTTGCGGGGTGAATGGTCTCTTTACCGTAAAATTCATGTGCCATTCTCCAGTGCATATCCTCAGGAGATAATTCAAGAAACTTCCCATCGGCATCTCTTAAACAATATTTATTAATCCAGGTTGTAGCTGCTAACTCATCGCCGTTGAAATATTTTATACTTTTATTTAATACCTGATCGTAAGCATATGTTCGGCGCTTTATGGTGTCTGCGTGCATTTTTCCTTTAGTTTTTTCCAAAATTAGACTGCATTAAAAAGTACGGGAATGACGATCATCACTTTTTATTAATAATCCGGAAAAAGTTATCAACATTTTCAATCGATGATATCAATACCCATTTTAGCCATCAAAATACTGGCGTTAAAGCTATGGCATGGCCCTTCGGTAAGACGATAATCAAAGGTTAATTCGTCGTTTTCCAGCCTGCTGTTAAAACTAAAGTTCTTCACATGCTGCATATCATTTTCCAGCTTGGCCAGTTCAAGATCATGCGTTGAAACCAGACCAAAAGTATTTAAGCCTGCCAATTGCCTCACCAATGAAACAGCCCCTTTATTCCTGTCTATAGAATTGGTGCCTTTTAAAATCTCATCCAATAAAAATAAAGTTGGACTGTCACCATCAATGGTATCCAGCAGTTGACGTATCCGCTTAAGCTCCGCATAAAATGAACTGGTACTTTCTTCAAGATTATCACTGGTTCTCATGCTGCTAAATAAGTTGGCAGGTGAAAACTGCATGTCTTCAGCCAGAACAGGCGCACCCATTTGAGCAAGAACGAAGTTTACGCCGATAGTTCTTAGAAAAGTACTTTTCCCTGACATATTCGATCCTGTCAGAATAATAATCTCTTTCCCATCAAATTGAAAGTCGTTATTGACTCGTTTATCAGAATTGATCAGTGGATGTCCCAGTTGCCTGGCAGAAAAGCAAAAAGCTTCTTCCTTAACTAGCGGAAATGACATGTTCTGATTGGCAAAAGCCATTCCACTTAAACTATTCAATGCTTCAAATTCATTGACTGTAGAAAAAAGCTTTGAAATATGATTTTCATTGTATTGCTTCCATTTTTCAACCTTAAAAACCAGGTGTACTTCCAGCATCAGTAATGCATTTAATAACCCATAAATCAGGTTGGTCCTGCTTTCAAATAAATGGGTTAGTTGTTCCAGTTCTTTTAATTGACAACTGGCCTTATATTCATTATTGATAACATTCGATTTGAGTTTCTCTAAAGGCCCGTCATCAAAGGCCTCTCCCTCTATCTCCAGCAACATCTCCCGGTAAGAAGCAATAACTGTATTGATAGTTCCAAGTTCTCGGGTAAGCCGTAAGTTAAGTTTATAAAATCTATAAGTTAAGCCGCCAGTGATAAATAATGAAAGAAGCAGAAAGCCAAATGAAGCAAATTGCAGGATTACGAGAATTAACAATGTAATGTTTAATAATGGAAACAGCCAGGAAGCAAACTTCCATAATAATTCATGCTTAATAATTTTACCCTGATCAATCCAGGAAAATAGAAAATCAATACTTTGCTTATCCCTGTTTTTTGCATGGTTTAATAAACCTTTGGCCTGGAATGTTTGCCTCCAGTCGATTTTACTTTTCAACGCTTTTACGGCAAGCTGGCGCTCTAATAAAGTCTTTACATTCGGAGGGTTAAGTAACCACTGTCCTAAAAGAAATTTTCCTTCCTCTGTTACTCCGCGAAAAAGCCATTGAAATAGAGAATATTTCCCAAAAATATCCAGATCCTCGGCATAAGGATGCCTGGGATCGAGCAACTCATCAGCAGGTTCCAGACCATCAAACGCCCCATTTAACCTTTGTATTTCCTGTTGATTTATTTCCCTGAGGTTTCTGAACAATCGTTGATTATACTTTACTCGGTTATGTTTTTTTACCAGAAAACTGAATAGGAATGTAAAAACCCCAAGGAATACAGCAAAAAATGCATAAGACCTGGAGTTTGCAAAATATAGAAGGACAGCAATGCCACTGACGAAAACTAATATTCTGAATAGTGAATATTGATTATTTATCCTGGTAAACCGATTTAGTGATTGCTGGAAATGCGTTACCCTGTCTTGAAAAAATTGTGTCATTAAAAATAATTGAGGAAATTAATAAGTAGGTGCTTTTTAAATATATCCTGATAGGCACTCGATTATTTTATCTGCGTTTTTCATTTAAATATGAATTATTTGTTGTGAATATAACGAATAATCAAACCAAGGTTCTTTCTAAAAATAAATCTATCCTATAATTCAATGCAATTATTTAACTTCCACCTAATGATCTTAGCATCTCGCTAAGGCCCATAGGGGATAGCTTATCAAAATTCAGTGCTCAACAGCCGCAGACAGGAAACCCTTAGGTAGGAAATGGCGAGTATCAACTGTTTTTAGTATATCACTGAAAGTACGTGGGCTCATCCCTTTATGCTTTATTGAAAATAATTTTTAAAACCAATGGTTACTTACTAAAACTATACATTGAATGAGTGTTAAGTTAAGTTAGTCCCTGGTATTTTCTAAACCCTGACTTTTGGATATGCAAGTGAGTTTGTAGATTATTACTTCGATAAATAAAGTAATTCCAATTTTTTGAAGAAAACGAGATGAAATCATTGATACGCATCTTTCTTTTATTTGTACTATTATCAGGAATTTTTATTGCTGCAATTCGTGCCCAGGACATCAAAACCATAGACTCCCTCACCCAACTCCTGGAAACGGATATTACAGATAGAGCGCGCGTAGATACCTGGAATCTATTAGCCGGGGAATATAACACATCAGACGCTCTAAAAACAGCAGACTATACATCTAAAACCATAGCCCTCTCCAAAAAAATAAACTATCTGGAAGGAATATCCGATACCTACTACCGCATAGGTGTGTCAACTGCGATAAACGGAGATCATAATAAAGCCACTGAGCTTTATACCCAGGCGCTCATAAGCGCCCAGGAAGCCTCCTACAAAAAAGGGGAAGGCAATGCTTATAATGGGTTAGGCATTATTCATGCTAACCAGGGGCAACTACCCCAAAGCGCTGGAGTACTACCTTAAGTCCCTAAAAATAAGAGAAGAACTCGGCGATAAAAGCGGAATGGCTAATAGCTACACCATGAGAACTTACTTTCAAATGCCATTAAGTTCTCACCACAAGAAAGAAATATCTATGTTAATTTATCTGATACTTCCAATAACATGAAAATTTCCATCAAGGATGAAGGCCCCGGTTTTTCGGAAAAAGACAAGGAAAATGCATCCAAAAAGTTTCAGCGCTTAAGCGCTCGTCCCACAAAAGACGAGCACTCTTCCGGTTTGGGCCTGTCTATTGTAAAAGCACTAACTGAAAGGCAAAATGGCACAATTCGTTGATTTCAGAAAAAGGAAAAGGAGCTGAGTTTATAATAGAAATTCCTGCTGAAATTGTTGTAGTTGCTTAATACTATTTTTGCGATCTTTAACGAATTAGCCGATTGAAGCGCTGTGGTAGGACTTTTTTTAAGCCATTACTTGATTGGATAGAAGCTCAATTCTCCCGTTGCGATTGAAATCAAAAATTTGTTTTTTTGATCTTGCCCATCCTGAATATCTGATTGTTCGATGATGAGAAGAAGTCAGGCTCGTACATAATCAGTTCGTCTATTGCGGCCAATGGATGGTTCTATACTATGCTTTCAGGAATTAAAGCCTTTAGGGTTAAGTTGCCTTATAAAGTATGATACTTTTACCCTTCGGGACCTCATAATGAAACCATGGTATTTTTTGATACATTATTCTATTGGTTCAATTCATGGCAATCTTTTTTAAACTTCATTACGGACTAAGTATCACTGACTGACTATTTTTACAACATGTCAGTAATACAGCCCCATCCTCCCGGTTTTGAAGATCAGGTCTATCGTTTTAGCTTTCACGTAAGTGCAGGTGTGAACAGAACATGGGACTGGCTTAACGACCCAAAAACATTTACTGAAACACAATTCTGGCCTTTTGTTGTGGAATTTTACAGCCCGGAGCCGGAAGTAATACCCACTGGTTTTCATGAGGGCGTGCTTACCAACCATTATGGCCCCTTTTTAAACTTTGCCGGCTTATTGACCAAGATCAAGCATAATAAATATCGTGATCTGCAATATTATTATGGCAGCTATGCCATCAATTTCATGTGGATAAGACCGTACCGTCTGGAGTTTTGGGTACAAGAGGAACATGGCAAAACATTAATAACCTGTGCGGTAAGTTGTTATGTGAAGCCTTTCATAGCAAATTTTTGGTGGAGGCTTCAAAAGACTTTTTGGAAAAGATTCGAAAAGTGGGCTCAGAAATCATTAAGAAAATAGATTATTGAGCCTGATTCTTAGGCTTTAGATCTTCTTTACCTTCAACGTAGTTGTGATAAACCCTTCTGGTGGGGTAGGCAAAATCCATATCCGTATTATCCTGAAAAGCATCCAATACATCCTCCCAGATTGATTGCTCTGAATTTCGCCTTTGGTGAGGTGATATCAAATACCGCATGGTAAGCATAATCCCGCTATCTTTAACCGTTGTATAAACTATTGGCGTAAGTTTGGTGTAGAGAATCATATACTTCTTTGAAGTTTCTATGAGTTTTTGTTGCGCTGTTTCAGTAAGGTGTTCTGCATGTTCTTTAACGATTTTTTCCAGAATGGACTTTGCTTTTCTCCAATTGCTTTCAAATGTTACCAATACACCAATTTCATTCCAGATATGACTAAATGCCTGGTTGTAATTTGCCTGTGCTTCTGTAAATACTTTTCCATTAGGTATATGAATGATTCTTCCTGTACTTTGATCTGAGTCAACCCAATTACCTACTTCATTGATGGTGAATTGAAACACACGGGTGTCTATTACATCGCCTCTGTGTTCACCGATTTGAATTCGATCTCCTATGGTAAAAGGCCTTCGAACCAGGATAAATATCCAACCCGCCGTATTGACAATCAAATCCTTTAATGCAATGGTTAAACCTGCCGATATCAAACCAATAACAGTAGCAACAGATTCATATTCAGTGAACCAAATCAGAATAATGATGATGAATGCAAATGCGCTTATGATATACTTCGCTCCCCTGCTCCAGTAGTACCTTTCCTTTATATTCTCAACTTTCTCAATGACCAACCTGATAATAATATACCTGAGAATAAAGGCAATCAATAAAGTGATTGCAGAATAGAATATCTTAGATTGGATATCCGGTGTAAGCTGCCAGTTGTTTGCGATCCATTCTTCCATTATTGAATAGTTATTTCACTAATTGTAATTAAATTTATTTATTCTTAACAGTCATCATAATCTTTAAAAATTCGTTTCTATCAAATTAGCTCAACTATCAATTAAAATTGTCTTTTAGAATCTAAACAGAATACCATGGAAAATACTCCGGAAATAGGGGATATTGGCACGATAGAAGTCAGAAGATTACAACTTTCTGATTACAACGACATCAAAAGCGCTATGATAGAGGCCTACAGCAACTGGGAAGGCGCTTATTGGCGAAAACATCATATCGAAAAGCTCTTAAAAATATTTCCACAGGGCCAGTTTGGCGTTACAGTCGACGGGAAGATTGTTGGCGCCGCTTTGTCCATCATTGTTGAGTATTCCTTCTTGCAAAGCGAACACACCTATCGGGACATCACCGGCAAGTATACTTTTGAAACACATAAACCTAAAGGTGATGTGCTGTATGGAATTGAAGTCTTCGTACATCCGGATTACAGAGGCCTAAGATTAGGAAGAAGGCTGTATGATGCCCGAAAAGAGCTCTGTGAAGAAATGAACCTTAGGGCAATAATATTTGGGGGCCGTATTCCGAATTATTTTAAATATGCCAAAGAATTAAGCCCTAAGCAGTACATACAAAAGGTAAAATACAAAGAAATTTATGATCCCACGCTTTCTTTCCAATTATCCAATGATTTCCATGTCAAAAAAGTATTGACCGGTTATATGCCGGGCGATGAGGAATCCAAAGAGTTTGCCGTTCTTTTACAGTGGGATAACATATACTACACCAAGCCAACAAAGAAGATGCCCGAAGAGAAATCAGTGGTTCGGATGGGATTGATTCAATGGCAAATGAGGCCTTACAAAGGGTTGGATGACCTCTACGAGCAGATAGAATTTTTCGTCGATGCGGTGTCTGGATATAAATGTGATTTTACCTTATTTCCTGAGTTTTTCAATGCACCGCTGATGGCAGAATACAACCAATTATCGGAACCTGATTCGATTAGGGAGCTGGCAAAGTATACAGAGGAGATCCGGGATCGGTTTATTCAGCTGGCAATCAGCTACAACACGAATATTATCACCGGTAGTATGCCGTTTATAAATGATGATAAGTTGTATAATGTCGGTTATTTATGCAGAAGAAATGGAACATATGAATATTATGAAAAAATCCATACTACTCCTGATGAGATCAAATGCTGGGGGATGCATGGGGGCAAACAAGTAAAAACTTTCGATACTGATTGTGGGAAAATTGGCGTGCTCATTTGCTACGACGTTGAATTTCCGGAGCTGCCAAGGTTACTTGCCCAGCAGGGAATGAATATATTATTTGTACCGTTTCTGACCGATACACAAAATGGATACTCAAGGGTACGGAATACAGCCTGTGCAAGAGCTATTGAAAATGAGTGTTATGTTGCTATAGCAGGATCTGTGGGTAACCTGCCAAAAGTTCACAACATGGATATTCAGTTTGCCCAGTCTGTAGTTTTTACCCCTTGCGATTTTTCCTTCCCAACCAATGGCATAAAAGCAGAGGCAACACCAAACACGGAAATGATACTTGTTGCTGACGTGGATATGGACCTTTTAAAAGAACTCCATCAATATGGTGCGGTGACCAACCTTAAAGACCGCAGAAATGATGTTTACGCAGTCACTCTAAAAGCAGGAATGGAATGACAGACCAAATAAAGTTGCTGTTTGGTTTGACTTTTTCCATGGTTTTCGTTATATAATAAGTACACAAAAACAAAAATTCATGAACGTATTAAAAAAGCTCTTAACCATAGTTGGTGCCGGTTTAGCAATCTTAGGAGGATTATTTCTCCTTGGAAAAAGTAAAAAAGACCATCAAAATGATGAAACCCAGTTAAATAATTCAGACAACGAAAAATAAATTTGTTATGGAAGAACAAGATAAAAACCAACCCAAAGAAAAGGCGAATGAAAACGCCTCACAAACAAGCGAGGAAAGTAAGAATAAACTTCGTGAATCACTAGAAGAGTTCCTTGGTGAATTCAGGGAAAATGTAATGGAAGGTGCAAAAGAAGTAGGGAAAATCTCGGCTGAAGTATTTCAAAAAGTCAAAGAAGATGTTTCCGATTATTATGAATCTAAAATCAAGCATACCAATATTTATAAGACGAGTAATGAATCTTTTGAAAAGGTATCTCAAAACATTAAAAACGCCATTGACAAGTTTAAAGGTAATTGGCAAATGAAACAACTATCCAATGAAAGGGATCAGTTTGCAAAAGAATTTGGTATGGCCGTCTATCATGAGTATATGAAAAATGAATCCGTCCATAAACAGTTTCTCACAACAAAAAAGATTAGCAAAATGATAGAAGAGATCCATGACAGGGAAGAGAAAATACTAGAAACAGCAAATAAACTATCCGAAGAAGAAAAAGCGGAATCTTAAACGGGATAGCGCAAAAACCTCAAATAACATTCCGGGTTCAACTCAGGGCTTAACTTTCAGATTATCTGGAATTTAAACCTATGATAGCTACCCGGAATGGTAAGTATTTACTTTTGCTATACCCTTATTATTAACCTCAATTATGATAAATTGAGCTCGTAAAAATCAATCAATCTATTTATTAATTGGAATGAAAATCCTGGATAATGTTTGGATAACCATGCCTGATTGTTGTAGGTTATCAGCAAAAATATGGATACCAGATAATGCGGAAAAAGAGCCTGTACCGGCAATCTTTGAATACATCCCCTACCGGAAAAGGGATTTTAAGGCGATAAGAGACGCTCAGATTTACACATATTTTGCAAATTATGGTTACGCGGGCGTCAGGGTAGACCTTAGGGGCAGCGGGGATTCTGAAGGCTTACTACGTGATGAATACCTTCAACAAGAGCTTGACGATGGCCTGGAAGTAATTAAATGGATTACCTCGCAAGCCTGGTGTGATGGAAATGTAGGTATGATTGGAATATCATGGGGAGGTTTTAATGGACTGCAGATTGCAGCACTGCAACCTCCCGCCCTCAAGGCAGTTGTGTCAGTAGCCTCGTCAGATAATCGGTACTCCGATGATGTTCACTACATGGGTGGTAATTTATTGACAGATAATTTATCCTGGGCATCCACCATGTTTGCTTACAACTCCTGCCCTCCTGATCCAGAGGTTGTAGGAAACAACTGGATGGATTTATGGCTGGAGCGCCTGGAGGGAAGTGACCTATGGCTTAAGAGCTGGCTGGAACATCAACGATTTGATGACTACTGGAAACATGCCTCTGTATGTTTCAATTATGATAAGATCAAATGCCCAATATACGCAATAGGTGGCTGGGCAGATGGTTATTCCAATACTGTGTTCAGATTGGTGGAAAATTTAAAAGTGCCAACCAAAGGTTTAATTGGTGCCTGGGGACACAAGTACCCACATCTTGGAGGGCCTGGCCCAACCATTGATTTTATGGCAGAATGTGTTAAGTGGTGGGATAGATGGTTGAAAAAAATTGAAAATGGCATAGACGAAGAACCTACACTCAGGGTATGGATGCAGGATACGGTTTCACCCATCTCCTCTAAGCGTCCCGGCCGGTGGATTGCTGAAAAGTCCTTCCCCTCACCTAACGTGACCTGTAAACATGCCAAGTTAAAAAACGGACAGCTTGATTTTGATGATAGCTTACCGGATTTTTCTCCCGTTGCTACCATTCAAAGCCCACTTAGTGTAGGTTTATTTGCCGGCAAATGGTGTTCATATGCGGCTTCTACGGATTTACCCAGTGATCAGCGGGAAGAAGATGGCGGAGCACTTGTTTATGAATCTACACCATTAAGTAATGATATTGAAATTTTTGGAGCCCCTGAGATTACTCTTTCACTAAGTAGTGACAAACCTGTTGCCATGATAGCTGCAAGATTATCTGACGTAGCACCAAATGGAAGAGCTACCAGGGTAACTTATGGTGTTTTAAACCTAACCCATAGAAAAAGTGATGAATTCCCGGAAGAATTAGAACCGGGAAAAAAATATGAAATAAGCCTTAGACTTAATCATATCGCTCAGCACTTTCCGAAAGATCATCAAATAAGGTTATCGCTTTCTACATCATACTGGCCACTGGTATGGCCCGCCCCAGAGCCGGCCAGATTAACCATTTACCCTGTGGATTGTAAGTTATCACTCCCTGTTAGGAACCCTTCACAACTGGATAACCAACTGAGAGATTTGGGCACTCCAAGACTTGAAGAGGAATTATCTACCACCCTACATGTCCCCGCAAAGCGGGAATGGCAGGTGATCCATAACCTGGCCTCAAATGAAGTAACACTTCAAGTCACCAATAATGATGCTCAATACACGATAGATGATATAGATTGGACAATCCGGAAAGATGTTACAGAAAAGTATAGCTACCAAAGTTATAATTATGATACCTTAAGAGGGGAAGTGATCAGCAGGCGTAGCTTTAAAAGAGGTGACTGGTCAACATTTACAATCACCAGAACCGTTCTTACTTCCACAAAAACACATTTTGTTATTCGTGCCAGCCTTGATGCCTACGAAGGAGATGTACGGGTATTTAGTAAATCCTGGAATGAAAGAATCAAAAGAAATTATTTGTAATTAGAATTATTAGTCATGAAAAAACAAGTATTTGTAATTGGATTGGATGAATTCAATCTGAATAAGCTACAAAAACTCCCTGGTTCCGACGACATTAATTTTCTTCCTGCCTTGAAGATTTCTGAAATGCGACAGGTAGAAAATTTTAACATGGAAAATCTTATAAACCTTTGTATTGAAAGAATAGACCAGCATGGGCATATAGATGCCATTGTTAGTTATTATGATTTTCCCGGAACCACCATCCTGCCAATTATCGCCGCGAAATATAGTTTACCCGGCCCCACACTTGAAAGCGTTATGAAGTGTGAGAATAAATACTGGAGCCGTCTGGAGCAAAGCAAAATAATTGGTGAACATATACCCATGTTTCGGGCTTTCGATCCATTCGATAAAGAAGCCTTTGAAAAGTTAGGAATGATCATGCCTTTTTGGATCAAGCCTATTAAGTCGTTCCGCTCATTTCTTGCTTATAAGATAAATGGCCAGGCTCAATTTCTTGAATGTATGGAGGAGGTAAAAAAGCATATCGATTTCATTTCTGAACCATTCAATTATGTTATGAAGAATTACAACCTGCCTGAAGAGTTTGCATCCATGGAGGAAACTTGTATTGCAGAAAGCCCTATCAGTGGCCACCAGTGTACAGTTGAAGGCTATTCCTACAAAGGAAATGTAATCGTATACGGGATCGTTGACTCAATCAGGGAAGAAGACAGGTCTTCCTTTGGGCGGTATGAATACCCCTCCTCCCTGCCCCAGGAGATACAATTTAGAATGGCGGATGTAACAAGAAGGATCATCACCCAATTAGGATTAGACAATTCACCATTCAATATTGAATACTTCTATAACCAGACAGCTGACGAAGTTTACTTACTTGAAATAAATCCAAGAATATCTCAGGCACATACCGACATTTTTGAGAAAGTTCATGGCATCTCTCACCATTATGTGATGCTTTCCCTGGCACTGGGCCAAAAACCTAAAACACTTGAAAACAAAGGCCAGTTTAACAAAGCCGCTAACTTTATGTTAAGGACATTCGAAACCGGAAAAGTAAAGAAAGCACCGAAAGAAGATGAAATAAAAATCCTTAAAAAATTCATACCTGGCTTAGAAATCAAAATTCAGGTAAAAGACGGCATGCACCTTTCTGACCTCCAGGGGCAGGACAGCTACAGCTATGAATTAGCCAACATTTTTATTGGAGGCAGGGACCAGATGGAGCTTGTTGATAAATACCACCAATGTATCGATGGACTCACCTTTGATATTGAGTATGATGAGTCAGTTCCATTGTATTAACTTTTGAGATCATATTAATATATTACTGGCTGTACCTAACCTATATATTTAATAATAACCTGTAAATGACAAAACTTGTAAAGGGAAAAGCAAATTTTGGTACAGCCCCTGTTTTCCTAACTGCCATTTCTACAATTCTGGGTGCCATAATGTTCCTTAGGTTTGGTTATGCCGTCGGAAATGTGGGATTACTTGGCACGGTTGCAATCATAATTATAGGCCATCTGGTAACATTACCAACGGCTATGGCTATTGCCGAGATCGCTACCAACCAAAAAGTGGAAGGCGGTGGAATCTACTACATCATTTCAAGATCCTTTGGTATCAATATAGGAGCGGCTATAGGCATTGCACTATATCTCTCACAAGCCATTAGCGTGGCTTTCTATCTCATCGCTTTTGCAGAAGCTTTCGATCCCCTGATAGAATGGCTGAAGAATTCTTATGACATTATTATTGAAGATAAAAGGCTGATCAGCATACCGGCATTGTTCATGCTGGCTTTGATTATGCTCACCAAAGGTGCTGATCTGGGAATGAAGGCCCTTTATGTTGTTGTGGCCATTTTAGCTGCATCATTAATACTTTTTTTTGTTGGCGAGACAGAATATCAGAAAACATCAACTGGTTTTGATGTGCTTGACTATGTTCCAAATCACGATTCCTTCTTTTATGTGTTTTCAATATGCTTTCCGGCTTTTACAGGGATGGCAGCTGGTGTAGGACTCTCCGGTGACCTTAAAGACCCCAAAAAATCAATACCCCTGGGAACCCTCACAGCTACCATCTTTGGTATGATTATTTATATAATTATTTCATACAAACTGGCAATTTCCGCTTCCCCGGGTGACCTCAACGCCAATCAGTTGATCATGTCAGATATCGCCCTCTGGGGTCCGATTATTCCCCTGGGATTGGCCGCAGCAACACTTTCTTCGGCGCTGGGATCGATAATAGTTGCCCCAAGGACATTACAAGCGTTGGCCGGAGATAAAATATTCCCTTTTAAAACTTTAAACGGGTTCCTGGCTAAAGAACTCCCCAAAAATAATGAGCCCTTAAATGGTTCCATGGTAACCTTAGCCATTGCACTGATATTTATTGCGTTAGGTGATGTAGATGCAGTAGCGGAGATCATCTCCATGTTTTTCATGGTCACCTATGGCGCTATCTGTTTAATATCCTTTCTTCAACATTTCGCTGCTGACCCGTCCTATAGACCTGCTTTTAAATCCAGGTGGTATCTGTCGCTTCTGGGCGCCATCATGTGTATTTACCTGATGTTCAGGATGAATCCTCTTTATGCATTTCTGTCAGTGGCTATCATGGTTGTCATTTATCTGGCGATCACTCGATATAATGAAAACAAACAAGGCATGGCTATGATCTTTCAGGGTGTAATATTTCAACTAAGCCGACAGCTTCAGGTATTTCTGCAAAAAGCCGATAAAGAAACTATTCTTACCTGGAGACCTTCTGTGATCTGTATATCATCTGATTCATTCTCCCGCTTTGCCGCCTTTGACCTTATGCGCTGGATATCTCATCGCTATGGATTTGGCACCTACCTGCATTTTATAAAAGGATATGTGTCAAAAGAAACCAATAAGGAAGCAAAGGTTATCCTAAACCGGCTGATCGACAGGGCAGATATTTCCAACAGTAATGTCTTTATTGATACAATAATCTCTCCATCATATACCACTGCCATAGCTCAATCCATTCAATTGCCATCTGTATCAGGCAAAGAGGTAAATATGTTCCTTTTTGAATACTCCAGAACCAATGGGCCATGCACGGAACAGATCATAGAGAATATTTCACTGGTAAAGGCGGTAGAGTTTGACATTTGTATTCTTGCAAGCTCAGAAAAGAATTTCGGCTACCACCGGGAGATACACATCTGGATCACACAAAATGATTATGATAATGCTAATCTTATGATCCTGATGGGATTTATTATAATGGGTCATCCCGAATGGAAAAATGCTGAAATCAAAATTTTTGCAATATTTACCTATGATGTGCTTAATGAACAGCGAATCAAATTATTAGCGCAAATAAAAGAAGGAAGGCTGCCCATCTCTCCCAGCAATGTGGAGCTTATTTCCCGAAAAGAAGGTATAAGAAACCGGGAAATAATTAATGAAAAATCTACAGATGCGGATTTATCAATAATCGGTTTCCGTAGTGAACATTTAAAACAAGTGGGGAGCAAAGCATTTGATGGATACGAAAATATGGGCAACATTTTATTTGTCAGCTCTAACGTTGATAAAGAGATTATCACTGATAAATAGCTATGGAACTTAATGAGTTAAAAGGCAAAACCCTGAACCGATGTATTGAAATTATTGAAGATAAAATTGTTAAAATAAAAGCAGAAATCAACAACGTTCAGGAATCGGCAAATGAAGAAACCAAAAGCTCCGCGGGGGATAAATATGAAACAGCAAGGGCTATGGCTATGATTGAAAAAGAAAACCTGGGCAAGCAACTGGCTGAACTTTTAAAACAATACCAAATCCTAAAGTCAATTATTCCAGGACAAAACCATCATAAAACGCAAATGGGGAGTTTAATACACGCATCAAATGATAATTATTATTTTGTTGCTATTAGTTTAGGATTCGTCTCCATCAATAAAAAAACCTGTATTGTAATTTCTCCTGTGTCGCCCCTCGGAAAAGTTCTTACTGAAAAGGTTGTGGGGGAGAAAATAGAATTCAACAACCAAGAAATGACCTTGCTAGATTTTGCTTAATAATAGAATTTGTTGGTATATTTCATTAGCTTCAAATAAAATCTATTAATATGGAAGCTAAAGAAGCACTCAATCAGTTAACAGAAGGAAACAAGAGATATGCTTCAGGTAACCTGAAACATCCTCATACAGATATGTCATGGAGGGAATCGCTGACATCGGGTCAGCATCCTTTTGCCGTTATCCTAAGCTGTGCTGATTCCAGGGTAGTACCAGAGCTTATATTTGATGCCGGTTTAGGTGATTTATTTGTGATCAGAGTGGCCGGAAATATTGCCAAAGAAAAGGTTGTCGGCAGTATTGAATATGCGGTTAAATTCTTAGGAACTAAATTAATACTGGTATTGGGACATGAAAACTGCGGAGCAGTTAATGCCAGCCTTAGTGCCGATGAGCCTGTTGGCCATATTGGAGCACTTATTGAAAAAATAAAGCCCGCCGTTTACATGGCCAAACGAATGAAAGGGGATCTGTTGACTAATGCGATACAGGTGAATGCTGAACTGGTTGCCGAAGAACTGAAAGATTCCAGACCGATACTACAGGAACATGTTGCGAGTGGAAATGTGAAAATTTTCCCGGCCTATTATCAACTCAGTAATGGTGAAGTGAAATTGCTCTGAAATAAACCCGATACCTTAAAAATACCGGGTCCAAATCTATCAATGTTTTACCATTTATTTTTCAGCAGCGCTTTTTGAAATCCTGATGGTCCTGGTACCTATGATTCCAAATGTAATGGAGTTAATTAGCACATCTCCAAAAGAAATTGTTTCGCGAACTGTATAGTTTTCTGCCCCTTCTGCAACGTCCTCAACAGTAAGATCATCTAGTGGTATTCCAGAAAAAAGGTATAGTTTCTTTCTCTTTACATCATATTCTGAAATCGTTTTACCACTGTAAGTACCACCATCTCCTACGGTATGCATGGTAACATAACAGCTTGACAGCATTACAGTGATCACAAGAAAAGCAATTGATTTGATAAAAATTTTGTGGGTAGTTTTCATTATTATTAATATTATTTAATTGTTGGTTAAATATAGAGATTATTCATGTATGGTTGATTATTTATATATTAATAATAATCGGCCTTTTTAATAATCAATCATCGTGAATTAATTTCAGGTAACGCAATTATTTTATAGTTATATTTAAATTAAAATGACTTTTTTAATTTGGACTCATTAGAAGCTCAAAGAATAGCATTTGCCGATAGGAAATTTCTGGCAACTCCACTAGCGGGGCTTATCGTTTGGCTAATTGTAGGAATATCAGGAATAATTTTCCCGGTTCAAATTACAGTATGGGTATTATTCATCGGAACTGGCAGCATAGTATATCTAGGTATGTTCATATCAAGATTCACAGGCGAAAACTTTTTGGATAAGAGTAAGCCTAAAAATACTTTTGATGAACTATTTTTATTTAATGTAGGCCAGTCGGTAATAGTTTATGCAATAGCCATCCCGTTCTTTATCATCGACTACACTTCTTTACCGCTTTCAGTGGGAATACTTACCGGCACCATGTGGTTACCTTTTTCATGGATAATCAAACACTGGGTAGGGATATTTCACGCCATTACCAGAGCGGTTTCAGTAGTAGCACTATGGTATGCCTTGCCTGATTATAGATTTATAGTTATTCCTTTTGCAATTGTGATAATCTATATCTTCACCCTTATAGTCCTGCAAAATCGCAAAACTAATTCCTGTTAATCCCTATATTTCTCAAACCAGCCTAAAATGTAGGTGATTTTAGCAACAAGATTACTTGGTTTGTTAGCAATACCGTGTGAAGCCCCGGGTATGCGTACCATGGCGGTTTCAACCTCATTAAGCTTTAAGGCTGCATAAAATTGCTCAGACTCGGCAATCGGTGTTCGATAATCTTCTTCACCGGTTAAAAGCATGGTAGGTGTGGTAACATTTTCAACGTATGAAATGGGTGATCGCTTGAGGTAAGCTTCAGGATTCTCCCAGGGCTTCTCAGGAAACCAGTACTTGTAAAAGAAACCCAATCCGTCGGCATACAAAACAAAGCTGTACCAGTTGATAACTGGTTTAGCAACTACCGCCGCCTTAAAACGATCAGTCTTGCCCACAATCCAGGCTGTGAGCACACCTCCGCCGCTGCCTCCTGTCACAAACAGGTTATCTTCGTCAATGTATCCTTTATCAATTACCGCATCTACTCCAGACATAAGATCAAAATAATCCTGGTTAGGGTAATTATGATGGATCAGGTTACCAAAGTCAGCGCCATAGCCACTGCTTCCTCTTGGGTTGGTATACAAAACCACATAACCTTTGGCTGCATAGGCTTGAATCTCAGCTGAAAACACTTTCCCATAACTTGCAAACGGCCCACCGTGGATCTCCAGGATCAGCGGGTATTTTTTCTTGGGATCAAAATTTGGCGGCTTCACAATCCACCCCTGAATCCTTTGTTGATCGTAAGAAGACTCATACCACATTTCTTCAACAGCTCCCAGCTGCCTAAAACTGAAGAGGTCATCATTTAATGAAGTCAACCGGTGGTTGGTTGAACCATCTCCCACACCAAGATCTGCAGGATGGTCGGTATCCCCATCAGTGTAGGCATAATGTCCATTATTGCTTACCGAATAAGCAGCAGCATTATATGGCCTTCCTATTGATAATCCTCCAAGAGCTGCAGCCATCTCTTCAATTTTTCCCTTTAGCGTCACATAAGCAAGTCTGGTCTCTCCTTTTTCGTCGTATTGAAAGTAAAGCCCTTTCCCTGATGTATCCCAGTTGATATTATCAATGCTTCGATCAAATTCAGTTGTAACCAGCTTACTATCACTTCCATCCTGATCCATTATGTAAAGCTTACTTTGCTGGTAACCAAGAAATTTGTCATCAAAACCCAGGTAGGCGATCTTATTGCCATCCGGTGAAATTACCGGACTAAAATCCGGCCCGTACCGATCAGTGAGTTTTTCTATCTTCCCGCTATTAATCTCAAGACTGTAGATTTCTGAATTTAATGGATTGAGGTCAGCTTTTTCATCCATATTGGCCGAAAAGTAGAGGTATTTATCATTCTTTCCCCATTCAGGGGGTCCTAAATCATATTCACCAAATGTTAACTGCCGAGGCGTTCCGCCTTCAACAGGTAAAATGAATAGCTGTTGGAAGCCTTGTTTCAGGTATCCCCTCCCATCCCTTCGGTATGTAAAATCCTCAATAAATACCGGTGGTTCGTTCCATTCTGCGCCTTTTGGTTGTGTGGGGAGGGCAACTAATGGGTCAGGTTTTGAGGGAACAAACATCCGCATTGCGAGATAATCACCAGTATTTGACCAGGAAATAGCGTTTGGGGAGTTGGTAAGATTGGTTAATTGATAATTAATATTTTTATCAATTAATAGCATATGGATCTGACTTCTCCCGCTACGGTTAGAAACATAGATTAATTTCTTGCCATCGCGTGACCATCGTGGGCTACCATCTTTAAAGTTTCCGGTAGTCAGGGGATAATGATTGTCTCCGTCATAATCAATAATCCAAATATTCGATAAATTCTGATCTGACATCACATCCTTGAAGTTGCGGACATAAACTACCCTGCTGCCATCTGGTGAGACCTGAGGGTCAGACACATATTCAAGGTTGAAAATATCCATCAATTGAAAAGTATTGGGTGGCTGGGCATGGGCGATGGATATAGAAATCAACAGAAAGAAGAGTATTTTCAGGTTTGGCATTTTGATCAAATTGTTAAAAGCTTGAAAGATAAGTATTTAAATTAAATGAATAATCATAAAACTGATTATTAGCTTTACTATCATAAGGATTAAATTATATACAAATACAGAAATAATGCACACCAACAACCTTGAAACTGAGTTTATAAACAACGCCATATTCCGGATGAATGAAAATACTCCACGCATAAAAAAGTGTTTTGTAGAACTGACCGAAAAAGAAATCTGGAAGCGCCACAACCCATCATCCAACAGCATTGGTAATCTGGTCCTTCATATTTGTGGTAACATTACCCAGTATATTATTTCAGGATTAGGTGGAGCGGCTGATAACCGGCAAAGGGACGCTGAATTTATAACCTCCGGTGGTTTCAGTAAAAGTGAGTTATTGGATGACTTAACCAAAACGGTTAATAAAGCCAATAATATTATGCTTAAATTGACGCGAAAGGATTTGCAGCTTGTTCGCTCGGTACAGGGTTTTGAGCTATCCGGAATGGGAATAACCATGCATGTGGTTGAGCACTATTCGTACCACACCGGGCAGATTGCGTTCTACACGAAGTTGCTGAAAGAAAAAGATTTAGGTTTTTATGCTAACCTTGATTTGAATGTTAAAAATATCGGTCAATAGTGTTCCATGGTTTTCGAAATTCCATGGCTCATAAGCTCTTGAATATACCTTGAGTTGATGCCCGGCTCCATAAGAAGATAATTATAATCAGGAAACAATAAGATTTTAAATATTGCAAATACCAACCATGCCTGGCAGGCGGTTTATTGGATCAATGGCAGGAGCCGGTCCGGGACCGAAATGACCGGTACATTGGCAGACCCGGACGGCGGATGGCCATGGTGTGGAAGGATGGGCCGTGATCTTTGGGTTAACTTAATATTAAATTCATGGCTGTTATCTTTCGCATTACAGAAAAAATTGTGATCCTTTATAAATTAGCTATTCAGTTGAATTAAAGTTTAATCCCAATGGCCAACATCGTCCTGTCACCTACCGCACTATCAGTATTTGGATGCATAGAAGTATCTGAGGAAGCCATCACCAATTATGGGTACGCCATGCTGGCGGTAGCTGGTGCTGATCATCTGATTTCCGAGAAAGAAATGGAATGGCTGGATACGTATTTTTGTGAGTTATTCTTTATCCCGGATAGTATCAAAGAGAAATACAAAGCCTTTGATTTTAAGAGCGTGAACCTGGACGAAATTCTACCCAGGATAAATTTTGATACGGCTGTGAATACTAAATTGCTCTTGGTTTACCACAGCGTAAACATGGCGACTGCAGACGAATATTACCACCGAAAAGAGCAAATGGCCCTGGCGAGTGCTGCAAAAATTCTGAACATCTCCCGCTATCACGTGCGGGCCATAGAGCAACTTTCCTGGTTGGAAAGATCACTGACCGAGATGAGGAAGGCAATATTTGAAGTGGATTATGAAGGCAAAGTGGCCGTTATGCCCAATGAAAAAGATAAAATCAGACTCAACGTCTGGGTCACCAAGTATTTCGGGCACTCTTTTACCACCTATGATTCGCTTCAGAATTATTACCGGTTGATTATGAGTATATGCGGATCGGATGGAAACATATCAGAAGCTGAGATAGACTGGCTGGAAATGACAGCCCTGATGGCAGGTACGCCTCCGGAGATCATAGAATCACTCCGGGCATTTGATTACAGGAACAGGGATGTGAGTGAGTTCATCACCAATATCGTGACGGACGTCCACCAAAACTTTGAACGCATCAGCCTTTATCTTGCCATGTATATGTGCCGTGCGGACGGTGTTTATGCTGATGAAGAAAAGCGGACGATACGGGATGCTGCCCATTTGCTCAACGTGGACCAGGAAGTAATTGATTATTTAGAAAACCTGGTGGAAATGGAAATTTCTGTGGACCGGTTCCGGTTGAGAATTCTTCGATAACCTAAAATCCCTGGTAAATAAAAAGATTTTGATTACCTGAGCCACCTGAGAGGTAGAAGATAATTTGAATGTTAAGGGTGTCACTAAAATCGCTTTTTAGTCTATACCGATTAGTTTTTTGATGTTTAACCAGCAATTAAGGGAAACCATCAGGATTTTGGCCTGGCTATCACGGTCATCACTCCAAGACTGATCCATCGCTCTAGCAGTTGTATGGGAAAAGTGAGGATTTTACCAAAGAGAAAGGGAATAAATTTACGTTCCAGGGGTTGAGACCAATTGATTTGTTGTCTTTCCTGTTCTCCTAACCAATAGACCACCCAGGGGTCCATGGATCCATAAGATTTTATTGAATCAACCTGCCATCCATTTTGTGTAAGCATATTGGTTATGGTTTTGGGCGTGAAAAGCATTGTATGTCGAGGTGTATGGTAACCTCCCCAGCATTCTTTTTGCCATTTCCTGCTGAGCGAGTCATAATTGGGCACCTCAATGATCAGCTTGGTAGTAGGCGTTGACCATTGCTTAACCTGTTGGAGCGTTTGCTTCGGATGGTAATCATGCTCCAGATAATGCCACATGGTGATAACATCAAAAGGGGCATCAGGTAAATCAATATTGATGTCGCCGGTGGCCAGGTTTATTTCCCGGAAACCCTCTTCATCCTTCCATCCTTCATTGGTGAAATCTATTCCATAAGATTGTACTTTAAATTTCTTTTGGATCGTTTTAAGAAAAGTAGGCTTTCCACATCCAACATCCAAAATATTTGTTTCGGGATTAAGGTTTTTGCTTCTTCTTACCAGATCTACCCTTTTATTGTCCATTTCATTGATGCCTTTTTCGGCAAGCCAGGCATACTTTCCCCAGGCTTTCGGGCCTTGATAAGGCAAATAGTACGACGGGTAATACCTACCAATATCCGCTTTGGGTATCCTGGGATTCAGATAAACAAGGCTACAGTCACCACATTGCACAAAACTAAATGTATGTTTTTCAACCATCATCATGGTTTGGGTTTCTATCAGATGATGGTAGTTTTCGGAATCACAATTAGGACAATTTAGTAGCTGCATAGATCACAGCAATCTATTGCTTTTTTATTGATGCTATTAATTCTTTTCTTGCATTTTCCTAACCGTTTTCAGGATTGTTCTTTTTGGCAGCAGTTTTACTGACTTAGCTAATGCTTTGTTTAGTGTTCCATGAATAGCCACCAATTTACCTTTCATCATCGCATCATACCCAAAGATCGCCACATCTTTTGAGGTAGGTAATTTTCTTCCTTTCACTATATTGGTATCTTCGATATTGGCAACCGACTGAAAACCTGAGGTTGTAGGGCCTGGGCATAATGCCGTTACAGTTACGCCATATTCTTCCCATTCATTGGCTATACCTTCAGAAAATGCTTGTACAAAGTGCTTGGTAGCGAAATAAACAGACATCAATGGGCCAGGCTGGAATGCCGCTGTTGATGATAGGTTCATAATTTTTCCGGACCGCCTTGCCACCATATCTGCTCCGAATAATTTTGTAAGTAATGTAAGCGCCAGGATATTTAAATTAATCATCATCTCCTCTTTCTCCCAGTCTGTCTCATGGAATAACCCGAAATCACCAAATCCGGCGTTGTTGATCAGGAATTCAACCTCAATATTTCTTTCCTTTATTTCATCATACACTTCACGGGCGCTATCAGGTACTGATAAATCTTTGGGTATAATCAATACCTCTACTCCATAATCTTTTTCCAGCTGCTCTTTTAGTGCATTGAGTTTAGTGGTGCTTCGAGCCACCAGGATCAAATCTGCCTTTTTTGAGGCATGTATCCTGGACAATTCCAAACCTATACCATTTGATGCGCCTGTGATTAATGCTACATTTTTCATTTACTTAATAGTTTAGAGGAATTGCATTAAATGTAATCCCACATTAAAATTAATAATAGATGGCTTAATACATGGTATTAAAAGGCTTATTAAAGCAATTATAAAAATTCATTTGATTGATTTTTTTGCTTGATCTTCTCCGTCTGCAATTGATGATGCAATCCATTCATTTTTATCCAATGATTAAGGTCACCGGCTTCTTTCGGTTCAAGGGTTCTTATAGCTTTTTGATACTCTTTGATTAACAATTCTTTACTAAAACTCACCTTTTCCAATATCATTTTGTAGTAATCCAAAAATGTTGTCTTCATACGATAAATTGTTTTGTTAAAACATATGTATGATCTCTGCTTCGTTATAAAAGTCGTTTTCAGATCATACCACCCAAATTTTATTATATATGACAGGGTTACTAAAAACAATACTACTAAAAGTATTATCATAAAAAATCGGTAAATTATACTCAATATTTTCATCTTATAATATTACCTGTTAAATATTTGAATGGTAAAATCATTAAAATAAAGGAAGGCTGAAATGCCTTCCTTTAGATAGTCAAGAAATTTTTATTGTCCTTGAAGGTTTTCTCTTAGCCTCTTCTTTTTTAGGTATTAAAAGGCTTAAGATACCGTCATGATACTTAGCTTCAATCTTGTCAGACTCTACTGTGTTTGGTAGATAGAAGGAGCGTTTAAATGATTGATAGCTAAATTCCTTACGTGTAAATGTTTTGTCATTATCCTTCTCAGTATCCTGTGAAGACACCTCAGATTGAATGGTAAGCATATCATTATCTAATTCTATCTGAAAATCTCCTTTTTTCATTCCAGGTGCTGCCATTTCAACGCTGAAATCTTCAGCAGTTTCTACGATGTTGACCTGTGGCAAGGTAGAACCTTCGCTGGTCCGATTTGACAGTCCGAAGAAATCTTTGGTGAAGAAATCATCAAAAAATGTGTTTGATAATAATGGACTAAATTTTTGTAAGCTATTCATAATCAATAAGTTTTAATGTTAAACAATATATTTCATCCTATCTTGAAAAATCACTGCCCGATGCAGTGCACCTGATACATTAAAATTTATCGATAACTAAATGAAACCATGGTTTAATTTTTTTGCAACAAACTATATACCAGAAGATTAAAATGCATTTTTGTCAACTTTTCACTGATAAAATGTCAGTTTTATGACATTGCCCAACGGATAGTGTGCCTCCGTTGAGCTGTCAAAATTACATTCCAAATGCATAAAACTGTTTACCTGGAAGATCTTCATAAATTCCCTCGATCAAGACCCCGCCTTCTACATTTTCCAAAGCCTTTGATAAATCTTTAGTGTTTTTAATTGATTTCTTATCAACTTTTGTAATGATAAAACCTTCCCGGATGTCAGTATAGCTTCTCAATTTTCCCGCATATAATTTTTTCACCCGCACGCCGCCTTCAACATCCAGTTTTTCAGCCGTTTCATCATCAATATCTTCAAATTCAGCACCTAATTTATTAAAAACCTCATTTCTGTTGTTTGCCAGGAACCTTGTTTCCCCCTCCCTATTTTTCAGTTTAGCTTTCAGGTTTATAGTGTTTTCTCCTCTGATCACTTTCAGGGCTACCTCGTCCCCAGGTCTGTGACGCGCAATCAATTCTTGTAATTCAGGGGCTGTGGATACTTCATCGTCATTTACTTCAATTATTATATCCCCTTTTTTTATTCCAGCTTCATAGGCTGCACCATTCGCTAACACACTATCTATGTATACGCCTTCATTAACATTCAGATTTTTTTCTTTTACCAGGTTGCCATTGATACCCCGAATGGTGACTCCCAGATAACCTCTCTGGACAGTGCCGTATTTCAATAAGTCTTCAACAACTTTGGTAACAATGTTTGAAGGTACGGCAAACCCATAACCTGCATATGCGCCGGTAGGACTAGCGATGGCAGTATTAATTCCGACCAGCCCTCCCTGCAGATTTACAAGAGCCCCACCGCTATTTCCGGGATTTATTGCCGCATCGGTCTGAATGAATGATTCTACCGCATACTGATCTTTTAATATGTTTATGTTTCTTGATTTTGCGCTTACAATTCCCGCAGTGACTGTAGAGTTCAGGTTGAATGGATTTCCTACAGCCAATACCCATTCTCCGACCTCGACATTGTCAGAATTTACCATGGGTAAAGTAACCAGATCATTTTCATTGATTTGAATCAGTGCCAGATCAGTCATTGGATCTGTGCCAACAACTGTGGCTTTATATGATCTATTGTCATGAAGGGTAACTTCTATGTCATCCGCATTATCAATGACATGATTATTGGTCACTATGTAACCTTCTTCATTTATTATCACCCCTGATCCGGTACCCACTCTTGCCTGAGGTTTCTGCTTTCGCGGAGCAGGCTGCCTTTGTTGCGGTCCGAAGAACTGATCAAAGAAATCATCCCTGAAAAATTCCCTAAAAGGGTCAGGTAATGTCTTGTATTGACCGGATCCAGAGGATGGATAGGTTGCACTTGCTTTAATATGCACTACCGCATCCATAACTTTTTTGGAAACATCTGTAAAATCCAAAGGCACTACTTCACTGTCCTCATTCACAGTAAATACTGCACCGCTGGATGGTATTTCATCTATATGTTCAATTTTAACCGTATTTTCTTTTTCGGTAAAGTGTGGTGAAATTATAACCACGCCTAACGATACTGCCAAAGCAACAATACCGCTGATTATATGATTTTTCATATTATGTTCTTTTTATTTTATTTATTCACTTTTTTCCGGACTTCACTTATGTCAGAATACTTTGCGTCACCATTTTTTCTGTTTGAAATCAACTTAAGTTTAAAAATCTTTTCTTTATCTATTAATCCGTTTATGTAGCTGACGACCAGAATGATGGTAACGTAAAATAAGCCTACCAGCGTCATACCCAATGCCAGTAATTCCATAGCACCTCCTTTTTTATTTTACCAATAATTTTTTTGGTCTAGATTCAAGACCTTTTCGTTTAGCAATCTTAATGGTAAGAATACCGTTATTCATTTCCGCTTTAACCTGATCCGGGTCAGCATTTTTCGGTAACCTGAACATTCGTTGAAAAGATGCATAACCATATTCCTTTCTCATCCATTTGTTGTCTTTTTCTTCTTTATTAAATGTTTTTTCAGAGGAGATAGTCAAACAATCATTGCTTATCTCAAGCTTAACATCTTTTTTATCCAGTCCGGGTACCGCAACTGAGACTTCAAATGCCTTTTTCTTATCACTTATGTTGACTGATGGGACCGTTGCTATATGTTCTGACGGATTTTTTTTCTCCTCGATATTTGTCCCAAAAAATTTTTCTACAAGATTCGGAAATTTAGGCTTTATATTACTGGTCCACTTAAATAAGTCCATATCAACCTCCTTTCAGTTTAAAAAATTTACACTATGGCAGGTATAAAACCTGCCAATTAATGTTAGGCAATGGTAATTTTTCTAGGTGGCTTTGGTTTAGCTTCTTCCTTTTTAGGAATATTCACTTTTAATATTCCATTTTCGTATTTCGCGCTTATTTTTTCGCCATCTGCTGTGTCTGGTAGTGTGAAAGATCTTTGAAATGACTGATAAGCAAACTCCCTTTTGGTGTATCTGCTATTCTCATCTTTTTCTTCCGCTTCCTTATTTGATGAAATAGCCAGAATATTTTGCTCCACATTGATGTTGAAATCATTTTTGGTCATACCAGGAGCTGCCATTTCTACCTGAAATCCATCGTCATTCTCCATGATATTTACTTTTGGAAGCGTTGTATTGGTAGACGAAAAATTGCTTTGTCTCCAATCATTCATTTCTGTGTTAAAGAAATCATCGAACATTCCGCTTAGTGCTGGAAACAAGTCACGATTTGTTCTAATTAGTGTCATGATAATTGGGTTTAAGGTTTAACAATTGATTTCATTTTGCCTCATTACAAATTTTATTCCAAATGTTTTATTTCTATTTTTGTGTCATTATGACGCATATTTTTTCAGGAGAGCGCTGAAAACAAGCCATAATGTCTTTTCTTTAAGTAGTAAGGGCTTTTCTTCTTCGATCCTTATTGTCAGCGATGATTTCTTTGAGCGGTATGTTAATGATGATTGTGGATCCTTTCCTTCCTGGTCTGGTATCAATTTCCAGGACTGCATTTATGAAGTTTAACCTTGAGTTGATATTTTTCCATCCATTACCTTTTCCATGCTTAAAGGCATTGATATCATAGCCGATACCGTCATCTTCAATGGTTAGTGTTAACTCTGTTTTATTATCTGTGGTAAATTGAATAAACACATGCTTTGCCCTGGCATATTTAATTATATTAGAAATAAACTCCTGAATGATTCTGTATAAGGCTATCTCAGCAATATCATTTAACCGGTGTTTAATATCCCCAACATTAAATTCCACAGATAATTGTCCTGACTGATTAATTCTCTTCGCCAATTCATCTAAAGCCAAAAATAGGCCTTGCTTAACAAGTGTACGGGGCATCAAATTAAAAGCGATGTTCCGAAGTTCTTCATAAATATCACTTAATATCTCTGTTGAATTTTCATAGAGTTGATTTCTATGTTCGACATCACGATTATCGGACTGTTTTAGTCCTTCAATATTTAAATTCAGAGCATTTATTAGTTGTCCCATACCATCATGAAGATCGGTAGCAAACCTTTCCCTTTCCTGCTCCTGTGACTGAATAACAGATTTTATCTGAGCTTCATGCATTGAGGCTTTCTCTCGCTGTAATTCTGCATTTTTTTGCGCTATCGAACGTTTTCTCCATAAAGCGAATATTGCGGCGACCAGAACAATGGCAATAATCAACCCAATTATTAAAATTAGATTACGTTGTATAGCAAGATCTTGTTTTTCTAACTGAGCTTGCTGAAGGTCTATTAATTGTTCTTTTTTCTCAGTCTCATATTTTGTTTTTAATTCAAATATTTGTTTGGTCTTATTTTTTTCAAAAAGGCTATCATTGCCATTAATGAATGCCAGCAAATTCTGATATGAGGATTTGTAATTGTCTAAGGATGCATAGGCCTCAGCCATCGCTTTGAAGCTTTGAACTTCATAATCGAAGGCTTTCGATTTTTTAGCGTATTGTATCGCTTTTTTTGAATACTTCAGTGCATCATTAAATTCCAAGGTATTCATACAACTTCCTGAGAGGTTCAGATAGGTTGATGCCAACTCTTTAAAATTCCTGCTTTTTTTATGGCTTTTAATTGCACTCAGGTAATATTTTTTTGCTTCTTCATAGTTACCCAAGCTATCCAGCGCTACGCCTAAGTTGTGGTTAACGTAAGGTATATATCTTTTATATCCTAAGCCCTCATAACCCACAAGAGCCTTTTTAGAATATTCAATGGAGCCTTTAAAATCTTTTAAATAAATTAAAACAGAAGCAATATTTCCCGTTACAACAGTTGAACCAAATTCAGATCCGACACTGTCATAGATGCTTAGGGCTTTTTTATAATAATCCAGCACCATATCATATGCTTTTTGTTTTTTATAAACAATTCCAATATTCCCCAATACCATAGCTACCTGAAACGGGTCATCAGATTGTTTTTCATATATCCTCAAAGATTTAAAATAATGATCCAATGATTTATTGTAAATCCCCATCTGATCATAAAGAATACCCAGGTTATTGTGTGTGGCAGCTAACCCTAATGAATCATTGAGTACTGTTTTAATTCTCAGGCACTCCTCATGGAAGTATTTGGCACTATCCATCTCACCTATTGCCTCATAAGCATTGGCTAGATTATTATATGCATAAGATATTAACGCTTTATTTGCAGAGGATTCGGCAAGCTTTCTGCAGATGTTGGCATACATGAAGGAACTATCAATATCAATATTTTTATAGTACCACGAAAGTTCTCCCAGTGTGCGTACTTTTTCTTCAACCTCTTGAAAACCTAAAACTGCCTTAAGGCTGTCAATCTCATCTTGTTGAGCCGTAATGATGGAAGGACAGGCAAGTAATATTATTAAAATGTAATACCCGGGAAAACTAGAAATCCATCTCATGAATTGCTGATGATTATAAAATAAATTTAAAAAAAACTAAAATTAATACTCTTTTTGAATGCAAATCAAATTGCTTAGAAAAATTCCTGACGAAATTTAGACCTCATTATGCATTAAAAGTTGATATAACTTAAAGGATAGTTGTGTTATTACGGGTTAATAAAAACTTTAATTAATTTTGTATTAATATAAAATCAATACAGCTACTTGAGTCAGATATGAAATATTTCATCAATCGATTATCAGTTATTTATTTCTTCTCACTGATAATTATTTTTTTTGCGAATCTCCCCTCAGCTTACTCCGGAACGAATAGCGATCAATCGGTAAAGGAACTGGAAGAGAAGCTTAGTAATTACTTGAAGTCGGGTGATAAAGATGAAAAATATTATGCCCAGCTGCTAAATGACCTGGGTTTGGCCTATTGGAAAAATGGATTTTATACACAGGCAAAAGATACCCTAAGAAAAGCAATTGACATCAAAATAGAAAAATACGGAGAGAAACACGATGAATATTTAGTTTCATTAAGCAATTATGCCGGTCTACTGGTTGATATCGGATCTTTTGAAAAAGCTAAAAGGTACTATTTTGATGTCCTCAGGATAAATAAATCCCTACATGGTACAGAGTCAATAGAGTTTGCAAATTCACTGAATAACTTAGGTGAACTATTTATTGAACTGGGAATATATGATAGAGCGCTGGCTTTTTACCAAAAGTCTTTAGAAGTGAGCAAAGCAATAATCGATAATCATCCCGAGCAGTTCGCCAAATCATTGGCCAGTATAAGTAAATCTTATTTAAAAACAGGAAAGCTTGATAAGGCACTGGGATTTGTACAGCGGTCCCTTAATGAATACGAAGAAATAGAACTTACCAATTCCATTGATTATCTCGAGACATTGGAAATATTAGGAAATATTTATGAAAGAATGGGGCGTTTTGGAGAAGCTGAAAAAGTACTTCTGAAAACCCTTGATCTTAAATATTCGATGCCAGATATAGACCAGGTTTATATTGTGGAAACCTTAAATGACCTTGGCGTGCTTTATAAAGACCTTGGGAATTATAAGAAAGCTCAAGAATACCTTATTAAGGCAAAAGATGCCAGTGCCAGATCTGTTGGCGACAGGCACCATGATTATGCCATTATTGTAAACCACCTTGCAAGTGTTTATAAAACAACAAAAAAATTCGAAAAAGCTAAAAATCTTTATGAAGAATCCTCAGAGATATTCCTAAATGAATATGGTGAGTACCATCCTAGTTATGCGACTGTATTAAATAATTTAGCGGGTGTCCACCGACAGCTGGGAAATTACGAGGAAGCGAAAGCGCTATATGAAAAAACGATCAAGATTGATAAGATAGCCCTGGGAATGGATCATCCCGACTACGCCATGACAGTGAATAACCTGGCCATTCTTTATTCAAGCATGGGGGATTATGAACATGCAGAGCCACTGTATCAGAAATCACTGGAATTGAGAAAGAATAGTCTTGGTGAAAACCATCCATCTTATGCAAAATCCCTGGATAACCTGGGCCTATATTATTTAAGCCATAATCAAGAGGCCAAATCAAAATCATATTTCAATCAGGCCATTCAGATTCAAATTAACCAGGTCAATACAGTTTTCCCGGCACTGAGTGAAATTGAAAGAGAACAATTCTATACCACAGTCAGGCAGGATGTAGAACGTTTCTCATCCGTCGCTTATCAATTGAAAGATGATAGTCCTGATATAATTGGTAATCTGTACAACAGTCAGCTGGCTACAAAAGCTATTATTTTCTATGCCTCAGAAAAAATGCGTAATGGGATTCATAATAGTGGAGACCAGGAATTGATTGATGATTTCATAAGATGGAAATCCTTAAAGTCAAGGCTTGCCAAGTATTACCAGATTGGTGAGAGTAGATTGAAACAAATGAATATCAACCTGGAAGACCTGGAAGATTTCATAAATAACCTGGAAAAGAAATTGTCTTATAAATCAAGAGCATTTAGTGAAAGCCTACAAGACAATCAGATAGACTGGAAAGATATCAGATCAAAATTAAATGATGATGAAGCAGCCATTGAGATTGTTAGGTTCAGGGCTTTTAAAAATATTGATAGTGAGGATGAATATATCTATGGGTTCAGCGATAAAGTGATGTATGCTGCCCTAATTGTTAAAAAGGATTCATATTTAAATCCTGAATTTGTAATATTTGAGGATGGGAATGTGATGGAGAAGCAATATTATGCGGCCTTCAAAAACGCATTAAAGTATAATGTAAGGGATATTTACAGCTATAATGTCTTTTGGAAAAAGATTGCTGATAAACTTGAAGGCGTAAACAAAGTTTATCTTTCTCCTGATGGCGTTTACAATAAGCTTAATCCGAATGCTTTCTATCACAATGAATCAGAAAATTTTCTGATTAATACGTTGGATATCGTCTTACTTACCAGTACAAAGGATTTATTTGATAATAAATCCCAGGAAATACAGAATAATGAAGTAGTGCTTGTAGGTAATCCCGATTACAATGAAAATCAATCACTCAGTATGCCTGATGCTCTGGCATCTTCTAAAGAGATCAGAAATTTTAGTGGATTTCCTTTTAAAAGCCTTCCGGGAACAGAAATAGAAGTGCAATCAATAAGTAATAGGTTTGAGGAATCTGGCTGGGATTATCAAAAATACTTATATGATGATGCCACTGAGGAATCAATCAAAAATGTAAACCATCCAAGAATACTTCATATCGCCAGCCACGGTTACTTTTTGGGGGATGAGGGATTCACATTTAATGTAGCTAATGTAACCAGGCATAATCCATTATTTAAGTCGGGTTTAATATTATCCAATGCTAATCAGTCCATCAAAAACTTCATAGATGGAAAAAAAATCGATACCAACCGTGAAGACGGTATATTAACAGCTTATGAGGCTATGAATTTGAATTTGGGAGGGACCGATTTAGTGGTTTTATCTGCTTGTGAAACAGGGTTAGGAGAAATAAGAAATGGTGAAGGGGTTTATGGATTGCAAAGAGCATTTAAGGTTGCAGGTGCTAATAATTTAATTATTTCCTTATTTAAGGTCCAGGACCAGGAAACTCAGGTCCTGATGACGATGTTTTACGATAATTATTTAAAAACCGGTAATATTCGTGAATCCTTCAGGAATGCTCAAATCACCCTTCAGGAAAAATACAATGATCCCTTAGTCTGGGGCGCATTCATAATGATAGGAGAGGGTTAATAGTTTTTAATTTCTAACATACATCTTTAGTATTTTCCCTGGATCAACTACGGCAGAGCTTAGATTATTCATCTCTATAATTAACTCCTCCGGTATGTTGAATTTTTCTGCGATGGTTATAACTGATTCCCCATCATTCACTTTATACTCCAACTGAACCAAACCAATACTGGACAAGTCAATAGCCACATCAAGACTAAGGTTTTTGGCTTTGGTAGCTTCAACAATTATGGGTGTATATTTATCAATCAATTTATTTTTAAAATCATTTAAACTTTCCAGATTATCCTCGCTAACATTAAGATTTTCCGCCAAATCTGAAACTAAGAGTTTGTCCCTGCTTACAATTGTCTTGTACACAGTCACATCTAATTTTTTATTGGTAACCAGATTAAAAATCAACCTGTTATTAAGCAAAGGGGTGTATACGCTCTCTTCTACCTGGGTGATCTTACTCACCGTATAGGATATTCTTTTTTGAGAAAAACCTTCTTTCTGGAGTTGTTTCACCACATCATCTAGTATTTCATTTCCGTCAGCGACATCAGAAAACCTACCATCAATATTTATTTCAATGTCAGGCTGGTCTGCATATTCCTCAGCAAGCTGATCTATAAATTGCTTGGTTGTGTTATTCAACTTTGATTCATTCAAATATATATCCGCTACCTGTGTATTGTAAATGGGTGCATTACTACCAATCACCTTAATTTCTTTGATGAAGAACAAATCTCTTGCATTGACTTTAAGGCCTTCTTCATCACTCAGTATCGAATACTTCCGTTGGGATGGAACATTTTTAAATTGAAAAAATCCGTATTTATCGGTAGTGGTTTGTTTCACTTTTCGTCCATTTCCACCCACTATAGAAATGGTATAGTCATCCAGCGGCCTTCCCGATTTTATCTCGACTAGCTTTCCGGAAACATCAAGGTTTTCTGAGGTCTTATTCGAAAACCCCTTTACTTCTGATATTAATTGTGAAGTTTCTAAAATTGTATTCTCAAGATCCAATCTGTTCCCGAATATATTTTGTGTTCTGGTTCTTATATTTTGTAAGTTCTTAAGAAGTTTTCTTTCGTTAGCGTCCATTCTTCTAAGTGCCCTAAGGTCCTCGTAGCTCAATCCATAAATGTGTTCATCATCACTGAAATTGTATAACCTACCGACTATATATCTATTAACATTCCTTTTTTTGTTCAATGATAAATTATCATAAAAATTAAGGTCACTTTCTATTTCATTTACTTCATTTGGTGAAAGCGGTCCCTGTAAATATTTTGATAATTTTTTTATAGAAGATTTCTCCCTTTGGGATAAGGCTTTAAAGTAATCCCTGTCACTGGCAGGTGAGGCCTCCGGGTTTGTTTCAAAGTAATCATTGACCATTCGTAATGCCACAATCTTATCGATTAACTTTCTTTCATCAATAGCCAGGTCGTTGTAATAAGCTATCTCATCAGAGGTAATTCTTTTTACAGGTCGCTTATTTTTAGGTATTTCTTGGATCGTGATATTCTCATTTTTTGCTTTTTGATCCCGGGCAGTAGATTCCGGATCATCCATTGAATTGCTCTGTGCAGCTAGAGCGTCAGGTTGGGGTTGATTATCACTTACTTTGATTACTTCTTCATCTACAGATTTATTAAGGTTTTCTTCAGATTTCGAAGCAACCAGATCAGTAGTGTATTCCAGGTCATCATTTAAGAACTCCGCTGACAATTCTCCGATTTCAATCGTTCCTTGTGGTAATTCATCATCTGATTGGTTTTCAAAGTAATCAACTAAACCAATATCCCCACTTGAAGAAGACTTCCCAATAAGAACCGAAGCATTGGCAATAAGTCTGGTAAACTTTTGTTTTTCCTGATCAGATAGTTTTAATAAGTTACCTTTCTCATCCTGGTTAACACGCTCAAGTATTTCATCAAAATCATTATGAAGGTTTACACTAGCTAATTTAAGCAACTGCTCCTTACTTGATTTGCGCATCGATTCGAATGTGTAAATGTCTGATTTTACCAGGTTTTGAATCCTTTTTGCCAAAATTTTATCCAGTTTATCTTTTTGATTGCCAGATAAACTATTGTAAAACTCCAAATCTTTTTTTGAAAGATGCTCTTCAAAATTGTTCATCGAAGAAATAATAAAAGCCTGCGCCATATGGTCCAATGCTCCTTTTTCAGTTGTGGTAAGGTTTTCAAAAAATACACGTTCTGCATCTTCAATTTGAAATTTTTCGTTTTCGGCAATTGTAAATACCTTGTTTTTTATGGTGTGCTCCATCTTATTCCGTACTTCACCATCAAGATCATTAAGGAAACTATTACTGGAATAGCTCAAAGAAAGATTATCAATATTTTTTTTCTCTGTTAAGAACTTTAATGAAATATTATCTACCTCAGTCTTATCAGGTTCTTTGAGCGTTTTGTAATAGTCATCGGTAAGGTCTAGCTCCTCATATTCCTTTAGCTGAAGGGCAATATATTGATCTACTTTTTCTTTGGAATCAACGTTTAATTGATCATAAAATCTGCGCTCCTCCTCTGATAACCTAACATGTAGACCTACAGAGTAGTCCTGCATGTATTGATTTACCATCCGATCAACAAGGAACTTTTCCCCGGACTGAAGCTGTTGGTAAAAAAATTCATCTTCCTCCCTTACAGCCTGCATATTATTTCTATTTAGAATCCTCAATCTGGATTTAATAATTCGCTCTATTCTTTTTTTATCTTCATCTGACAGGTCTTTGTAATATTTTTCCTCTTCATCAGTAAGTGATAACTCAACACCATACAGCCTGGAGGCGACCAAATGAGATATGATACCTTCAATTTTTGATTGATCGGTTGCTTCAAAATCATAATCAGTAGAAAAAACAGATGTTCTTCCTGCTATCGATTCATCTGAAAATATTTCAGCAATGATCTCTTCATCAGTTGTTTTATTAAAAGTATAAATATCAAATTTTCCGACGCCCTCAAGTCTATTAGATGCTAAATAACCATGATCCTCCCCTAAGATTAAAAAAGCATCATCTCTGTTGCTATTATATGGGAAACCCATATTAAATATATTGGTAGATGTAAAATTGTCATTTTCAGTTACATAAATATCAAAACCACCATACCCTTTGTGTCCATCAGATGCAAAAAACAAGACGCTTTCTTTATAATCAAAAAAAGGAGATATCTCTCTAAATGGAGTATTCACATCACTGCCAAGGTTTTGAGGCGGCCCCCAGGAGTCATCACCTGCTGATATGCTAATCCAAATATCAGATGCTCCTTCACCACCCGGTCTATTAGAGGAGAAGAATAGCGTATCGCCTCCCGGAGATAATGAGGGGTGTCTCATATCATATCCTGCCACATTTATATTTTCATTTAGCGGTTCAGGTTCTTTCCATGATTTTCCATCGAACTTTGAAAGAAAAATCTGGCATCCACCCAGATCATCATGGCAGTAAGTGAAATAGAACTTATCGTTTGCTTTATTAAAAATACCTGAACCCTCAGGAAACTTCGTATTTATTGCTTTAGAGAAATTATCACTGTCTGAGGTGCGCACCCACAAACTATCTTCCTTATTAAACCTAAACATGTCTGCAAATGCCTCACCAAATTTCACATCAAGGTTTTTACCTTTAGTAGACTCCCTGGAGGAGGCAATAATTATCGAAGAATCATTCTGATAGACGTAAGGTGCAAAATCATTGTACGGTGAATTAATCGGTTTGGATAGTATTGTAAACTCGTGATTACGAACGGGCTGTGATAATTCCTGTAGGGCCAACAAACAACCCTCCCGCTCTATTTGTGCTTGATTTCTAAATATAATTTTCTCCTCACTTCCGATGTAGCTATTATCTTCTACTTCCTCTAAGAAGCGCTCAAAATTGTTTAAGGCCTCTTCATAGTTACCATTGAATTTTTTCATCAAAGCGAAATAATATCTCGCTTTTGGAAATCGCTGGTTAGAACCTCCCAGCGCTTTCTCGTAATAATACTCTGCTTGAGAATAGTTGGTTAATTCCCTGTAACATTCCGCCAACTGATAGTTAGCCGTAGAGTTTTCAGGTTCTTTTTTTAAAGCCCGTTTGTAGTACTCAGCGGCCTTGTAATATTGTTCATTTTCAAAAAATCGCTCAGCGGCCTGATTAATACTTGTTACCTTTTGAGCTAATATTGAATTATAAAATAAAAAAAAAGTAATAATTAGTAATAGCCATTTCATAACCTTCTAAAATAACGGATTTGAGAATTTTCTGCTAGTATTACTTTTTGAAACATTATAATTAAAGGATATTTCAAAAGCAGGCTGTAAGGTATCATTTCTCTCCCCACTATTTAGGAAGCTCCTGTTAAGATCATAACTTAGGCCTACCCGATATTTATTCTTACTTATTCCTACCAGAAAAATGAATGAGTCCCTGACCCTGTACCATATACCCCCCACCAGGTTTAAATTCAGATTGCTAATCTGTCGTCCATCACTTTTAATATCATATAAAAAATAATTCCCAATGTTTGTTTGCAGGTTCCCATCAAAGTAATTGAGTAATAAGTTTGGTGCCCATCTCAATTTACCATTTATGATATATTCGAAACCTCCGTGAATACCAACGGATAAAGGAGTGTCAACAGACTCATTTTCAACAAAAGATTCTTTTTGACTTACAATGTTCCTGACATTAAAGCCGAAAAAAGCAGTGGTTTGATACAAAAGATATGCCCGATCCGGGTTAAAATAATAAAGCGCACCAATATTTAAGACAGGGAAACCAATTTGATCATTAAATTGATCCGAAGGATTATTCAATGATGGATCAAAACCAATGAACGGACTGTACTGCGAGCCCCAGATAAGATTATCAAAATCAATGGACCTTTGGGTATAGCCTCCCTGCACTCCAAACACTAAAAATTCCGGGCCAAACAAATCAAATTTAAGCGTATAAGCAGCAGTTACTAATGCGCCTGTTGATTGGAATGCTCCTGACAAACCCTGTGATTCATTAAAAACCGTTATCCCAACACCACCTAATTTTTTACCCTCAATAGACCCCTGATAGATTGGAAACGCTAAAGAAAACTGACTTAATTGATTGGTGACGTCAAGGTTTTGAGGCTGTTGTTTGTGGTTTAATGACAGGGACATTCCACTACCAATACCTGCGAATGCCGGGTTTAAAAATAAAGAAGAAGCATAGTACTGCGAGAACTGGCCCTCCTGGGCATAAATCCCGACATTGGTAGTCATGATTAGTAATATGGTCAGCCAAACTCTCATTTAATCAAATGTATTACTCCATTTTTCTCAAAAGGATTACCATTTATAAATTGACCTTTTAAAATATACCTGTATATACCGGCAGTACTTTCGTTACTGTTGCTTTGGTTGGTTCCGTCCCAACCAACTGTATTCATAAAATCGAAATCATTGGATTGGAATACCTCAACACCAAACCTGTTGAAAATAATAATACTGAAATTTTCGTTTGATATATCCTCCCCAAAGACTTTGAAAACCTGATCATCAAGGTTAGAAGCATTGGGAGAAAAAGCATTTGGAACATATAAAATGCCCCCACGAGGTCTTTCAGGACCAAGGCCAATGGCAATATATCGCTTGGTAAACTCCAGGTCACTTTCAATAATACCGAATGTTTCCTCATCAGAATCAAGTATACTCCCCCTGCCTAAAGAGTTATATGGCCCCGTTACAGAATCAGCTTCTGCCAGTACCGGCCCACTTACTAAATTTAAATTGTTCGTATTGGTGAAATTACTGAGATCGGCCCGCTCAAATTCCACTTCTATTAAACTCTCTGTGAATGTGCCTGATACTACATCTACAAACCAATAATTAAACTCAGAAACACCAACAAGTTCATTGCTGGGTATTGGTGGTTCGTTAAATTCCCCTAACTCCACACTTAATACAGGATTAATACCTGATACATTCTCCAGGGTTAATGGAAGATATAATCCATTAAAACCCAACGGGAAAAACCTAAAACCATTACCTTTTTGAAAAAGCTTTCCTTCAAAATATGCGTTTTCATTTCCTCCGGTAACTTCAGCGTCTTCTTCTATAATCAATCTGGTCGTATCACTGGTTTGAAGGAATCCGTTTTCAAAACTTAGCGTACCAACAATTCGTATCGAATCTCCAAACAACGTATTCGTCATACCATTGTTAACAATGAAGGTACCTAACAATTGATTGCTTCCATTTACCATTATTTGATTATCAAAACCATTTAGTTCCAAAATCCCATCAATGCCATTGTAGCTGTTTTCATTGATCCAGTCTCCACCAAGCCTGATCTCTCCCACATTATTGATTATGCCAGTGTTACTCATATTTCCCCCAAGACTAAATAAGGCATTATTGATGTTTTGTAAAATTGATTGGTTATTCCAGTCAGCTACCGAATTGATCACTCCCTGATTTGTGACAGTTCCTGCATTTGACACCTCTGAATTGATATTAAGCGTTGCATTGGCAGTAACTACAATACTTGCATCGCCCGAAACGACAAACTGCGCATAACTAACGAAGTAGCATAAAACCAAAATCAATATGATCGCTATTCTCTTCATTCTTCTTTAACGATGTTTGATTTATCATCAGGTACGGTTATTCCTAAGGCAGCTTTTATTAATTGCATATCCGATTTAATATCTTCACTCTCTGCTTTTAACTGCTTAATCATCTCACTTTGATTAATCAGCTCAGATTTCTGATCTTTAAGATCTTGAGATTTTATACTGACTTCCTTGGTTAATGAGTCAATCTGCGTTTGCTGCTCTTTGATGGCATTGATTAAAACAGGTATTAATTCTGAATAACTAAGTCCCAATGTCTTTGTTGTATCATCATTATTATGTACAGCTTCAGGAATGATTTTTAAAACTTCTTGTGCAATTAAACCTATTTTTAAATCCCGTCTTACTGAATCAGATTTCCAGTAGTAGGATGTCGGATTAAGTTTATTTATCTCACTTAAACCATATGTAAGTGGCTTAATATCTTGTTTAAACCTCATATCTGAAGTTTGTATCATAGAATTGGTTGCATAGATATCTTTCCATCTTTTCGTACTACTTCCAAGATCCTCATTATCATCAACAACAGGTATTATGGACCCATCAACCCTCACGGTATCTATCGCTGTAATTAATACAGTATCAGAATTTATTTCTATCCTATTTCCCGCGGAAATATTTAATTGACCGACTGAGCCATCGATTATTGAAGTTGATGTGCCATCTGTTAAGGAAATGGAAGGAATAGAAGCATCGATTTTAATCTTATTTGCCCCATCTATAGCCAATAAGCTATCAGCAGTGATTACCCGGGCGTCGAGGCTGTCCGCCTGTAGGGTGTCGGCAACTAGCAGGTCGCTGACGGTCAGGTCACCACCGATGAGGGCCTGGTCTTCAACCTGTAAGGTGTCTAACACCGCAATCCTGGCATTGATGCTGTCCGCAATAAAATCACTGCCAGACAAATCAAAATTTCCACTCACTACCAAATCGCCTGCTATGTTCGCATTGCCGCTAACCTGTAAGCTGTCGTCACTCTGCAATAGATCACTAACACCAACTACACGGCTGCCTAAGCTGTCGGCCCTTATATCACCTATTACCCGCAAATCGCTACCTACCGATAGGCTATCACCTATTTGGACAAAGCCATTAATCGAAGTATTATTATCAACTCTCAAACTGTCGCTTTGAAGAAGATTATTTATAAGAGCAATATCCACTTCTATACTATCAGCATTAATATCGCCATCTATAAAAAGGCTGCCACCTCCTGTGGCATCAATCGTTAATATATTTCCATCAAGAATTATTGATCTATTTTCGGTAAGGGCACCCCCTAGATTGATAATACCAGTTGAATCATCATCAGAATAATTTAATCCATCCCCTACTACTATTGAATCTAGTTTAAAATTTGCATCATCTGTTAATGTTATTGCACCTTCAAATGGAATTGATATGATTTCAGTCCCAAAATTATTTCCAACAATAATTTCTTTTGCTGGAATAGCAAATGCCACTGGCTCTCCTGCGGTAGATCCTCTAAATATCTCACCTCTATTCAATCCGGGTAGTCCTATGGTAGCTACATCTCTAAATATTATGTTTCCATTTACATCTGTGGCTATTAGTTTATCATTTTGAGTTTCTAAGAACTCTGGTTCATAAATTGTAAATCCTGAGGAGGGATCTGTAATTGTACTTTGAGCAACCATTATTCCCGGATTTTGATTAAATGGGGATTGAGCGATAAGCCCACTTGTCAACCTATTTGCATTTAAAGAAACTATTTCAACTTTATCACTATTAATAGATCCATCTTCAATTTCATTTCTTTGAATAGCATTATCACCTAAAATAACTGTATCTCCTATAACTATTGAATCACTAACAATAATGTTCTTTCTAACGATTAAACTATCTTCTACGATTAAGCTATCAGCAACTCTACCATAGTTAAATACTATACTATCTGCTGTTATATCATCAAGATCCAGATCACCTGTTAAATTTATATTCCCATCAACATCTAAATCACCTCCCACATTTACATTATTCGTGACCACTAAGCTGTCGCCAATAAACTGAGATCCTTCAACTGAGGCATTTTTAGCAACATTTAAACTATCACCGACACGAAGAATCTGACCTACATCAGCATTATTCGATATAATAATACTATCTCCAACATTTACCGACCCAATTATATTGGTATTACTTCCAACATTTAAGCTGTCGCCCACCGTCAGCAGGTCATCAACGATGAGGGTGTCGGAGGTGATGATCCGGGCGTCGAGGCTGTCCGCCTGCAGGGTGTCGGCAACTAGCAGGCCGCTGACGGTCAGGTCACCACCGATGAGGGCCTGGTCTTCAACCTGTAAGGTGTCTAACACCGCAATCCTGGCATTGATGCTGTCCGC
>DAXETV010000022.1:0-33661 GCA_051155775.1 Cyclobacteriaceae bacterium
AGGCCGCATTTTACTTTAACATAAGATCGGTAACGTTATCGAACTGAAGATTCGATAACTGATCTTATGTTAACCATGCCTGGCGGCCTGGCCGTAAAATGCTAATCATGTTATATAATTTATATTATGTTAAGTAGATAAATTTAATGCTATATCAAACTTCTTTCCAAATAGCATTTGAATCTCCTCCTCTTCTGTACTTTGTTTTAAGATTTAAAATCTGGAATCATATATCTTACCCCTCAACAAAGAATGGAATATTGGCGTGGGCTATGTGGTTATTACCGTCGCTAACATAAATATATAATCGATACGCCCCCGGCTTATCTGGTGCCAGAAGGCTGGTCGATGCCCCTGGATGCTCAGGAAATAATCCGGTTATCGTATCAGGAATGTACTCGCTATCTCCACCTGACTTCTTTGATTTGCTTTCTTCCATGATCTCCCAACGGTATATAAGCTTGTCGCCGTCTGGATCTTCTACATCCACTATAGCTGAATATTCCTCGCCAACTTTAAGCCGTATATTATCTGATGGTGTTTTTCCTTCTAAGGTAAAGCTATTTAATCTGGGCGTTCGATTCTCCGGCCATTCATCCTTCCAAATATAATGCATCACATCTACAGACTCAGTTTCAGATCCATCAGGCATAAAAACACCAAACCATGTTGGTGTGCGTTCCTGCTTCTGTCCCCACAAGAACACATAGCTACCCATCACCTGAGGTTGGATTAAAATCGAGTTTTGATATCTTCTGAGATAATGATCGGCTTTTACTGAACTGTTGTCTTCTATAGGCGCTCCCCATTCGGTTCTGCCTACCTCCCAGTAGCCTGTAGCGCCCCATTCCGTAATGACGATCGGCCCCTCGTAATTTGATTTTTCAATAAGTTCCGGCAGCACATCTATAGCTGCATATAGCTGAACACTCATAAAATCCAGATCCGGGGCCTTGGTTTCCAGTATTTCTACCATTTCAGGATTGATTCCGGCAATTGGTGATGTTGTAAGATGATTAGGATCAATCTCATGGATCATTTTGGAGAGGTCATTGACGGCTTCCCACACTTTCGTGTCCTCTGCCTCGAGGTTAAGCTCATTCCCAATGCCCCAGATAATTAATGCCGGATGATCTTTCAATGATTCAACCGTTTTCCTGATGCGATTCATCTGTTGCTCTACGGCTTCCTTGTCATAATAATCAAATCCATGCCGCTCCTTACCCACACTGATTCCCATCATGACTTTTAACCCGAGCGCCTCTGCCTGATCGAGGTATTTCTTTGCATTATCCGTGCTCCAGGTTTTAAAGGAATTTGCGCCATGAACCGCCAATGATTCCTTGTCACCACTTTGGCAGCCGGCTCCTTTAATGTAAAAGGGCTCTCCATTCAGGAATATTCGATAACCATCTGCTGTCTGACGGATTTCTGACCTGGTTACATTATAAGTTTTTTGTTCTTCCTGCGATGATGAGCAGTTAGCCATAAGATTACTAATAAATAATAGCACAAATATTTGCGGAATGATTGGAAGTGATAGCATAGATAATCAATTTAATCAATTTATTATTGTTCAGGCTAACTTTGTGGTCTATGATCCATTCCAAACCCAAATCCAACACACTTTTTGCGGTAGGTATATTTCTGCTAATCGTTTTTGTGGTAGATTTTTGGTTTTTGCTGACACTTATCAATAACCCGGAAAACTATTTTATCTGGAAACTGCTATTGATCCCTACCCTGTTAGTAATTGCATTGATCGTTGGAAGCAAAACCTATTTTGCTTCAGCACAGATATCCCTTGGAAAAGATCGATTGACTTATCGATATCCGTTACAGTCAGGTAAGACGGTTAAAATTTCAGCAATAAGTTCCTGGAAGGAAGAAATTATCAAGCGAAAGTCCAGTACTTTTAAACATTTAACCATCAAAATGAAACATGGAACCAGGTTACGCATCAGTAATCATGAAAACACGGAATATGATAAGGTGGTGAAGTATTTGAAGAAGAAAGTGAAAGAATTGAGCGATTAGTTAATAGCGCTTGGTTTCCAAAGTGGAACGCTAAGTTGAAACATAAGCAAGAAACTCATTCATTCTCTCTTCCTTCATTACTTTAGGCGTTTTCGTCTGACCGCCTTTCTTCTTCCCCTTTTCCAGATAGGCATAATATTGATCCTTGGTAATTGCTTTTACCTCTACTCCTTTCAATGCCTTATTTCGTGCTACCTGATAGTTTTTGTTGGACTTTCTGAGTGTTTCGTCCAGCAGCTCAGCAAATTTCATTTCATCCATCGATTCATTGCTTACAACAACCCATTGATGGATATACTCATCGTTATCATTCCTTATTGCTGCCACCGCATATTCATTGATAGGCAGTTGTATGGCATTACTTACTTCAAGTATTGCTTTATCCATTTTTTCCTCGGAAAGCTGGGAACCTACCACATTCAAAAAGAACTTTGTTCTGCCGGTGATCAGTATTTCCGGGGGATTTAATTGTGTAAACTTAATGGTATCTCCTATCACATACCGCCAGGCACCGGCACAGCTGCTTACTACTAACACATAATCCTGTTTGGTTTCCACTTCGTCGATTGTAAGTGATACAGGATGCTCCAATAATTCCCCGCTATTGTCTATTCCCCGTTCGTCAAAAGGAATGAATTCATAAAAATACCCGTGAGAAAGTGCCAGCTTCATTGCCATGGTCCCCGGTCGCGTGGTGCAGGAAAAAAAACCCTCTGATGCCAGATAAGTATCAATAATAGTTAACGGCTTTTTACAGATCGTTTCAAAATCTTTGCGATAGGTTTCAAAAGCTACACCGCCACTCGCGTAGACGCTGAGATTGGGCCAAATATCATGTATGGTTGATAGTTTATGATACACAATGATCTCCTTTAACATCAATAGCACCCAGGAAGGGATGCCTGCAATGGCTCCAATATTCCAGTCAGGTGCTTCTTTAGCAATCCGTTCAACACGTTCATCCCAGGTATTGATTGAAGCGATTTCTTTTCCGGGACGGTAGAAAAGATCATACCAACCCGGAAAATTACTTACATTGATTCCGCTGATCTCACCTTCCAGATGTCCCTCATGATGTTTATTCAAATTAGCACTGCTACTCAACATCAATATTTCACTTTCAAAAAGTTCTTCCGGAAAATCAAAGTTTGGAATGTCCTGCATCAGCATAGTGCCTACATCTCTCACACTTTGAAGAAAATCTTCTGTAACTGGGATTCTCTTACTGGATTTTCCGGTTGTTCCACTACTCAAAGCAAAAAAGCCTGGTTTACCCGGCCAGGTGATATCAGGATGCTTCTGTTGTTTATGCCACCATTGCTCATGAATGAGCTGATAATCGAAAATGGGTACTTCCGTTCTGAATGCCCCTACCGGATCGGCACTATTGATCATCTCTTCAAAGCCATAATATTTACCAAAAGCAGTGTTTTTTGCTTTTTTAAGCAATTTTATGAGCTGATTTCGTTGCTGCTCTACCGGTGAAGAAGGTTCCGGGCTCAATGTTTGATTAAGCGCAATAGTTTTCTTTACCAGAGATCCGAAAAAAGACATAATGATTTAATGGTTAGATTAAACATTCACTACTTGTTGATAAGAACTAAAATATATGAAAGAAAAAGGTTGAATCCATCAACTCAGCCTGAATATCTACAACAATAGATACAAGGAATGAACCTTAATCAAATGATCTTGATCCAATCAATCAGTAATCTGAAATCCTGTTCTTTTTTGTTTCCAATCAGTATGGCAAATTCTTCGATCTTGGTATGATTGAATGCCGGCAGGTCAAGAAGTCGGCCCCTATAAACAGGTATCATCTCTTCCATTGGTATCGCTAGTGACTCCCATTCACCTGATGTTTGAAAAATATACCGATAAGTATAATATACTTCTGTCGAATGTTTTATCCGAAGCTGATATGCTTTGCCATCACCTTTAATGCGTAGCTTGATTATTTTGTGGCTGCCAATTTCCATAGCATCGGGACTATACTTCACCATTGAAAACCCACCATTATTTTCCAGGGAAACATGGCCTTGAAAACAGCCATAACCTGCTTTATCTATATAAAAACGCCCGGATGACTTCCCACCCATTACCACATCATCAACAATTTTCCACTGGCCGGTATTGTAACCTTCGACAAGCTCAGCGTCATAATCCTTAAATTCCAAAACCACTATTTCCTGTGATGGCATAAGTAATGTTATTAGGGATAACAGATAAACCATACAGGTCTAAACCGGATACTTTAAAGAAGGTTTGATTTTGATTCAAATCACTGGAGGACTAAGTGATAAATATAACCTGTGGCAATATACCAAATTTTATTTGGTGTAATTACATCAGCACCTGATCAACACAAACATAAGCAGAATAATATTTGGCTACTTATGCAGCAGCCTGCCACTTTGTCGGTTTCTAAAGAGATTAAATTATTTAAATATTTTAAAACATTAATAATCAGTTATTTACATATAATTACTTATATGTTATATTTAGATTCAAGTAATACTATAGGTGCTTATCTGTACACCTTTGGGTGCCCTACCAATCATAATTATCCCAGCTCATCCGAGAGTCACTCTAATACATTAGATGGCGCCCTCACTCTAAAATATTATTACATAAACCTTTATTATTTTATTTACGTTTAGGAATTTAATAATTTTATTTACATTTAGAATTAGTTAGAATTATCAAATTAGATGAAAACATATTACCTGGGTGAATTCGAAGAAATAGTATTGCTTACAGTGGCCATTATCCATGATGATGCCTATGGCGTATCCATCAAACAGGAGATTGAATACCGTCTTGACCGAAAAGTCAGCGTTAGTGCTTTGCAGACAGCACTTCGAAGATTGGAACAAAAAGGATATCTCCGTTCCTTTTTAGGTGAGGCTACGGCCATGAGGGGTGGTAAGCGAAAACGTTATTTTAAAGTGACCAAAACCGGAAAAGCTGCATTGGATTACAACAAAGAAACCAGAATGAAGCTTTGGTCTGCCATACCCAATATTCAGTTTGAATATGCACGAGTATAATAAAAGGCGGCCTCCCAAGTGGTCTACCCGGTTTCTGTCATGGTTCATGAAAGAAGAATATTATGAAGATATACAGGGTGACCTGGAGGAAGAGTTTCAATTGATATTAGAAAACAAAACAATTCTAAAAGCTAAAAATTGGTATAGCTGGCAGATCCTAAGACTTTTCCGGCCTGCTATGATGAAAAAAGTAAAACCTCAGGAATACATAGAAAAAGAGAATAGTATGTTTAAGAATTACATTAAGATTGGTTTTAGAAACCTCCTGCGCTACAAATCAGGGACGATAATAAATGCGATCGGCTTATCGCTTGGTCTGTCAGCCTTCATCCTCATCGGTCTTTTCATTAAGGATGAGCTAAGTTATGACAGGCATCATAAGCATGCGGAAAATATTTATCGTGCCACGGTAAAGAACTACAACCGTGACGGTAGTATGAACCGCCACTGGGCTTTTGCCTCTGCTGGTCATGCACCTTTGCTTAAAGAGGATTACCAGGAAATTGAACATGCCGTACGGTTTTTTCCCTCGGCATTTCCTGATTTAACTTATGGAGATAAAAAATTTCCTGCAGAGCAGGTCATCTTCACGGATACGGAAGTATTTGATGTCTTTAGTTTTAAATTCATAAAGGGAAATCCTGAAACTGCACTCGAGGACCTTTTTTCGATAGTGTTAACCGAATCGTCCGCAATAAAAATTTTTGGTAACGACTGGCGCGAACAGAATATCCTGGACAAGCAGATCGTATTATCCAGGAATGGACAGCAGGCCCCCTTTAAAGTAACTGCTGTGATGCAGGACATGCCTGATCAACAACACTTTCACTTTGAATACCTTGCCCCCATCCGCTTTGTGGCACAGATTCTGGGAGAGGAAACCATAAAAAATGTCGGTGGAAATTACAATTGGCCTACTTATATGCGCTTATCCGAAGGTACAGATATAGAAAGTCTACAAGCAAAAGTTAACAGAGAATTCTGGGATAAGTATATCGGGGAGCTTGGAGGTGGTCTAAAGGCACATAATTTCTATGACTTTTATTTCCAACCCCTGGTGGATATCCACCTTAACTCTGATCTTGAAGGGGAGTTTGAAGCCAATGGTTCAATCCAACAGGTAATTATATTCAGCATTGTAGCAATTTTACTTTTATTGGTTGCCTGTGTTAACTACATGAACATTGCCACATCCCATTATTCAAGAAGAATGAAAGAGGTAGGCGTTAGAAAAGTGATCGGGGCATACAGGTCGTCCCTGGTGAAGCAATTTTTGGTAGAATCCTTGATAATGACCATCATCTCCCTACCAATAAGTATGCTGTTGGTTTACCTGGCGCTTCCGTATTTAAATAATTTTGCAGATAAACAATTGGTGTTTAATCTGTTAACCCAATGGGACCTGGCACTAACTGTGATTCTCCTCACTTTGGCAGTAGGTGTATTAGCGGGGCTTTATCCAAGTTTATTTCTTTCCAGGACCAGTATAATTCAGTCATTGAAGGGTGTCTCTTTTCTAAATAATCCAAAGTGGGATTTCAGAAGTGCTACCGTCACCTTTCAGTATGCGGTTACCATAGGGTTGATCTTTGCTGTGGTAGTCATCGATGGACAAATGCGATTCATTCAAAAAACAGATCCCGGATATGAAAAAGAACAGGTTTTGGTGTTAAATATGTCCAGAAGTATCTCCAATAGAGAAACTTTTAAGAATGAATTGCTTAGCCACCCAAATATCAGGGAAGCTACTTACTCATCCAGGATACCTACAGGCAGACTTTTGGATAATTGGGGCACCAAACACTTTAAAGGCGACTCCGCCGTGGATGTAGACTTCCGATTACCCTTTGTTAGCGTGGATGAAAATTTTCTGGAAACTTATGGCATTCCATTGGTTGCCGGAGAAAATTTTAAAGATGATATGAAAACTATTTTGTTGATGGATAGTATTACGCCGGGCTATTATATCATTAATGAGGAGGCTTCCAGGCGTTTCGGTTACACCAACCCATCAGAAATTATAGGCGAAAAAATTCAATATGGTTATACCAATGGCAGAATCATTGGTGTTATGAAAGATTTTCATTTTGAGTCCATGCATAATAGGATTGTACCTATGGTGATCGTAAACAACACAAATCGATCAGGAAATCTGAGTATGTTGATTTCTACCAGGAATATTAATGAGACCTTGCAATTTATTGAAAAAACCTACGCATCATTTGACCCATCCACCACGGCAGCTTATAATTTTCTGGATGAATTATTCAAAGAACAATACACCAATGAGCAAAGACTCAGTACTTTAATCAAATTATTTTCTGGTATCACCGGTATTATTTCATGTTTGGGACTCATAGGAATGGTTGGCTTCATTGTAGAAACTAAAATCAAAGAAATCGGCATACGTAAGGTGATGGGTGCTTCCGTACCACACTTACTGATGCTTATCAGCAACCGGTTTTTACTGCTTATTGGTTTAGCTTTGTTAGTGGCATTGCCTGTTGCCTGGTATCTGATGAGTGGCTGGCTAGAAAATTTTGTATATAGAACCAACCTGTCATTTGAATATATTCTGATACCTGTAGCCGCCATCGTCATACTGACTGCACTTACTATTTCGTATCAAACGGTCAAAGCTACGCTTGTCAATCCTGTTGAGTGCTTAAAAAATGAGTAACTATAAAGTTCTTCTGGTGATAAGCTGATAAAAAACTAAAAATTGATAAATTAACCATAAAATAAAGGTTTAATAGTATGAAGTTAAAATATCAATTTGCTGTATTATTCATTTTCTGCTTTGTAAATCTAATTGTCGCCCAGGAGGTATTAACACCTCTTGATGTTGCCAGGATTAAATATGTGAACAGGGTCGAAATTTCTGATGATGGCCAATACATTGCCTACACCATTAGCAATCCTGCTGAACCATTAGAAAAAAACGAAAGCGCACAAAGTCATCTCTATGTTTACGACGTTGAAAACAATCGTTCAATCCCTTTTTTCACCCAATCGAGTGTAGGGTCTATAGCCTTTCGTCCCGGGAAAGGTTCCCTAACTTTTCTGACCAAAAGGTCAGGTGACAAAGGACGATCGCTTTATGAAATCGGTATTTCCGGTGGAGAAGCGATGAAGTTATATGAGCACAACACATCCATCAGCCATTATGAATGGTCTGATGATGGAAGCAAGCTGGCCGTTATAGCTAATGAGGAAAAGGAAAGTAAAGAATCAAAGCTTCCCTATCAACCGGAGGTTTACGAAGAAGACCTTACTTACACCCGGATATTCCTGGTTAACCCGGTGGGTTGGACAGCTGAAGAAGTACCTGTTACGGGAGATGTGAAAAGTATGAAGTGGAGCCCGGATGGTAGTAGAATGGCTGTCTCTGCCGCTCCTACACCTTTGGTAGACGATTATTATATGAAACAAGGCATTCACATTTATGATGCGAACTCCAATTCCAAAATCGGAGAAGTAGACCATGTGGCTAAGCTGGGACAATTTGAATGGAGCCCGGATGGAAAACAATTGGGCATAATTGCCGGCGCACACATCAATGACCCTATAGATGGTAGGTTATTACTGGTTGGGGCTAACGGTGGAAAGCCAACGAACCTCTTCCCTGATTTTAAAGGCAAATTCGAGTCGATAAGTTGGAAAGATGAAGAAACGATCACCTATTTGGTCAGCAAAGGCGTTTATTCCGGCTTTGGCACCATTGACATCGATAAGCAAAGTATGAATCTTCTGGTGGAAGAATCCCTGCCCATAATTAAAGGTTTCTCACAGGCCGATAATGGTTCCACAGCATTTATGGCAGAGTCTCCCAACCACCCACCTGAGCTCTATTATATGGATAAAAAAGATAAAGTACCAGAAAGGCTGACCAATAATAATGCATGGTTAGCTGCCATAAACATGGGTAAACAGGAAGTGATCAGGTACCCAGCACGTGATGGCATGGAGATTGAAGGCATACTCATCAGACCTGTCAATGAAAGAACCGGTGAAGAATATCCATTGATCACAGTAGTTCATGGAGGACCTGAAGCACACTATGATAATGGATGGTTAACCCGCTATTCCTCCCCCGGACAGATGGCTGCGGCCCGGGGTTATGCAGTTTTTTATCCCAATTATCGTGGCAGCACAGGGCGTGGTCTGGAATTCGCTATGAGCAGCCAGGCTGATCTTGCTGGTAAAGAGTTTGATGATATTGTAGATGGTGTTGACTACCTCATTGAAAGCGGATTGGTTGATGAAGATAAAGTGGGTGTTACCGGTGGTTCTTACGGGGGCTATGCCACAGGGTGGATGGCTACCAAATATAGTGACCGGTTTGCTGCAGGCGTCATGTTTGTGGGGATCAGTAATAACCTGTCCAAATGGGGCACCAGTGATATCCCGGAAGAATTGTATCATGTTCATGCAAGAAAACGAGTGTGGGATGATTATGATTTCTTTCGCGAAAGAAGCCCGATATACCATGTGGACAATGCCAAAACCCCCCTTCTGATCATGCATGGCAAAGAAGATCCAAGAGTTTATCCCGGCCAATCAATGGAGCTGTACCGGCACATTAAAACCAGAACAGATACCCCTGTGAGATTGGTATTTTATCCTGGTGAAGGCCATGGAAACAGAAAATCAACCGCCCGCTTTGATTATAATATTAGAATGATGCGGTGGTTTAACAATTATTTGAAGGGGGAAGATGAAGACCTAGGTACAAAAATTGAACTCCCTGAAAGCAAATAGGTTTTAAATAATGCCTTTGGCACTGCCTTTGTCTGTGTCGCTGGCATAATTATTCATTCGATAGACAATAGCTCCCTGATCAGTAATTTCAATACTGAAAACATTATTCAATTGCATTTTCTCTAAGAGGCTCCTTGCTTTTTCAATGCTGATATTCAGTTTCATGGCAACCTCAGGAACGGTAAGTCTGCCTTCATTTTGAGTGGCCAGCCTCAGGGTCTGATTTTCCAGACTGTAGGCAGGTACACTATATTTTCTGTACATTTTTACACCATAATACAACGGAAGGATACCCATGAGCATTAAAAGGGTAATATCGATCCAAAGCTCATTTTCCCTCACAAAAAAAACTTCATTAAGTCCGTAGAAAGTAAAAATTAGTCCCAATAATGATAATATGGCAAATAATGCCCTGAAGATTAAGCGCAGCATAACAGGCTATGTAATATGACAATCCAGTCGAAAATTAACACTAATTATATTATTCACATCAATCAAGCTGATAAAGAAATTATACGCTTAATCACCATCCCTGTATCCAGATGATATATAGCAATACTTATGGAGATATTACAAACTCTTTAATCGTATAATGATTGTGTGAAGGATAGTAAAACAAAAAAGGAGATCTTTAATAAAAACCTCCTTTTCTTCAAAAAACACTTAGCTACTGGCCATTAAACATTACAATGATATAATTTCTTAACCTGCTTTAATTAAGTATAAATACGTAATCTTGTTATAAATAAAAAAATGCCCCTTCTAAAAAGGAGGAGCATATAATTTCATATTGAATTTAAGCATATGTCTATCCGCCCAGCGAATCAATCCTATCCTGGATTTCCATGGCTTCGTCAGACTTTTTCAATTGATTGTACATTTGTTTGAGTGCTTCCAATGCATCCATATCTTCGGGATTTAATTCAACAGCCCGCTCCATATAAGGCAAACCCTGAATTAGTATATCATTCCCTTTGGCAGCTACTTCCTCTCCTTTATCCTTAAACTCATTGTAGCTCATCCCTCTCACTTCATCATAATATCTCTTTGCCATGTTTGTGTAAATAGCGCCGAGGTTGAAATTTCCTATAAAATTTTCTGGCTCTAATTCTATTACTTTTCTATAATTTTTTGCTGCCTTTTTATAAAATTCATCAGCCTCGTCATATTTTTCTTCACTTTGTTTGGCAAGTCCGATGTTATCATACAATACAGCCAGGTTAAGGTATAAAATGGCGTTATCTGGTTCTTTTTTTATCGCTTCTTTTAGTGTTGCCTGTGCTTCTTCGATTTTCTCCAGCGTAATCAGCAAGCTGATCTCCTCTTTCGAATACACATCACTATCCGGGTATTGTTCTTTAGCTATCCTGACCACTTCCAACGCCCTTTCCAGATCTTCATTTACCTGTCTTTCAAGATAGATCAGGTTTGTAAACACATCTTCGGTGGCATTATTTGTTTCAATCAGCTTGTTATAATTATCCATTGCTTTATCATACTTTTCAGCCTGCTGTGCGGCTATCCCTGCGTAAAATAAAGTAAGGGAATCTTGTGGCCTTATCTTAAGTGCTTTTTCAAAGTTTTCATAAGCTTTTAAGTAGTTGCCCTGGCCATACAGCTCACCGCCCTGATTGATGAAATTACCCCAGAATTGTTCCAGACGCAGGTCAGCAAGGTTGTACTGTGTGGAATTTGGTTTTTCCATTTCTTTCACCTTATTGTAACCCTCTAGCGCTTTAGAGACTGCATTATCATCTACCGGCTTGTCACTGAGGGCAATGGCTTCATAAACCTCACCCATAATGAACCAGGTATTGGTTTTATCGAGGTTTTTTTCTATGGTGATGGCCATGTCGATTTCGGCTTTAGCTTCAACGAGTTCACCATCATCAAGGTATTTTTTGGCTTTATTTGGTTTTCCTTTCTGCGCAAAACAGAATGAAACAAATAGTAACATTAGCAGCGTGAAAAACAAATTTTTCATAATAAATATGCAGTTTTACGTGTTTAATATATGGACAAATGTAATAATTTATTGCTCATTTTCACCGCTAATTTCTTCTTTGTTCTGCTCCTGATCTGTTTCTATCTTCTCAATTTTCGCTACGGAAGAAATTTCATCGTTTTCATTTAGGCGTATAAGTTTGACACCTTGCGTTGCCCTTCCCATAATCCTTAAAGTAGATACCTCAAAACGGATGGTGATTCCTGATCTGTTCATGATCATCAATTCATCAGAGTCAATAACACCCTGAATAGATACAAGTTTACCTGTTTTCGGTGTTACATTGATGGTTTTCACCCCTTTGCCACCCCTTTTGGTGATCCTGTAATCTTCAAGTGAGGATCGTTTTCCATAGCCCTTTTCGGAGACCACCAGTAAATCTGATTTTTCTTTATGGGCACAAACCATGCCAATAGCTTTATCGTCATCAACTTCAAGGGCAACGCCTTTTACACCCGCTGCCAATCGTCCCATTGATCGTACGCCGGACTCATGGAAATTTATCGCTTTCCCAGCACTGGTGGCTATAATAACCTGGTTATCCCCATCGGTGAGGTTTACATCGAGTAATTTATCATCCGGATTAATTGTGATTGCTATTATACCGTTCTGCCGTGGTCTGGAGTAAGCTTCTAATGGGGTTTTCTTTACCATACCCTTCTCAGTGGCCATCACCAGGAAGTTGTTGTTAATATAGTCCTGATCATCTAAGGTTTTTACATTGATAACTGCCTGTACCCGATCACCACTTTCGATATTGATAAGGTTTTGAATGGCCCGACCTTTTGACACTTTTCCGCCCTCTGGTATTTGCCATACCTTTCTCCAATAAACTTTTCCATAGGCTGTAAAGAACAATAAATAGTTATGGTTTGTCGCAACAAAAACATGCTCGGTAAAATCACCATCTTTGGTGGCAACACCTTTTGATCCGACCCCTCCCCGTCCCTGGGTTTTATATTCGATGAGTGGTGTTCGCTTTATGTAACCCTGGTGGGAAATATTGATGGCCATTTCATCGTCAGGGATAATATCTTCAGCGGCAAATTCATCAGAACTATGCTCGATGATTGTACGTCTTTCATCCCCATATCTGTCTTTTAACTCCGTCAGTTCATCTTTTATGATCTGCATTCTCATATCTTCATTGGCCAGAATATCCTGTAGCTGCTTAATTAACAGTTTTACTTCCTCATATTCCTTTACTATTTTTTCTCGTTCAAGGCCGGTTAGCCGCTGCAGACGCATATCTAAAATTGCTTTCGCCTGTATTTCAGTAAGCTCAAATGAATCCATCAATCCTTGTCTGGCTATCTCCGGGTCCCTGGAATCGCGTATCAATTGAATCACTTCATCCAGGTTATCCAGTGCAATAAGATAACCTTCAAGTATGTGGGCTCGTTTTTCTGCTTCCCTGAGTTCATACTCAGTACGCCTAATTACCACCTCATGCCTATGATCAACATAGGCTTTGATCATATCTTTAATGTTGAGGGTTTGTGGCCGGCCTTTAACCAGTGCCACATTATTAATGCTAAACGATGATTGTAAGCTGGTATATTTAAAAAGTGTATTTAAAACAACGTTCGGAATAGCATCCTTTCTTAAGTCATAAACGATCCTTAAACCCTCCCTGTCAGACTCATCCCGTATATCAGATATGCCTTCGATTTTCTTCTCATTGACCAACTGGGCGGTGCGTTCTATCATGGCCGCTTTGTTGACCTGGTATGGTATTTCTGTTACAATGATCTGTTCTTTTCCTGATTTATTTGTCTCGATGGTTGCCTTAGACCTCAATATTATTCTGCCCCGGCCAGTTTCATAAGCAGATTTTACCCCAGAATAGCCATAAATGATTGCTCCTGTAGGAAAATCGGGGGCTGTGATATACTTCATTAATCCTTCGATGCTAATTTCAGGATGGTCTATGTAAGCAGCTATACCTTCAACAACCTCAGTTAAATTATGAGGGGCCATGTTTGTGGCCATACCCACGGCAATACCACTTGATCCGTTAAGCAGCAAGTTGGGCAATTTGCCGGGTAAAACCGTTGGTTCACTATCCGTATCATCATAATTGGGTTGAAAATCAACGGTTTCCTTATTAATGTCTGATATTAACTCTTCAGCTATGCGTTGTAGTCTTGCCTCAGTATAACGCATAGCTGCCGGGGAATCCCCATCAACAGATCCAAAATTTCCCTGACCATCAATTAGTTTGTAACGAAGCGACCAGGCTTGCGCCATTCTCACGATGGTATCATAAACTGCTGTATCTCCATGAGGATGATATTTACCTAAAACGTCTCCAACTATCCTTGCACATTTTTTATAAGGCTTATTGAAATTGATACCTAACTGGTGCATACCATATAAGATCCTTCTATGCACGGGTTTTAATCCGTCTCTGACATCGGGCAGTGCCCTGGATACGATTACCGACATTGAATAATCAATGTAGGCTCCACGCATCTCCTCTTCAATATTAATTGGAATTATATGCTGGCCATTGCTACTCAATGGACTCCCATTTTCTTCTTCAGCCATGAGCTATTTGTAGTGTTTGAAAATAACATGCAAAGATAATAAATTCATAGGTTAGAACAGGCTTTATGCGTAAACTAGTATGGATCCAATTTTTTTCTGTTCTTTCGTTTATTTCTCCAAAGCTTTCGGTGGTTCTGACCAACTTTAGGGTTTTGCCATTTCCATAACGGTTGACCCCTGACTTCCATTCTCACTCCGGTAACCGGATGGGTTATCACGTGTTTTAGTTGAATATGATCTGCCGGTATCGGCGATCGGGGGATTTCAGGGATGTTTAAACTGAATCCTATCTGCAAAAAGTAAGCCGGATAATTATGTTGTATGGTGGTACCGGACTCAGGAAGATTGAGATTATAGCTTTTAAAATCGAAGGAAGGCTTGACAATCAGGCGAAGATACTCCGAGAAATGCTTTTCAATGGAAAGGCCGATATTGGCAAATAACCCCTGATCAATAAAAGCTTCATTGAATTGCTTCCCGTTATTAATGCTCCCCAACTGGATCTCAGCAGCAAAAGAATAATTCCACCAATCATAAAACCTGTATCCCACGGTCCCAAAAAACCTGCTACTGGTGTAAGAGGTAAAAGGTGGTTGATAATCACGAATCCTATTCTCCACGGTGTTGGGTGTGAAATTTTTGATACTGTTAAAAGTCAACTGGAATCCAATACCGATTCTGAACTGTTGATAATTATAATGAACAGATAAAAATAATGGTATTGAAGAACTGGTCTGACTAAACCTAAGTCCGACAGAATCTGCATTCAACAATAAAGTTTCACCGGATAGCAGTGGGTTATTGACTGGATTGCTGATGGGTGAGAATGGCACATCAAAAATATCTCCATTAAATAATGTGTCACTGAGCATTGGATTACTAAACCAATTGCTGCTACCAATCAATTGATCACTACTTAATAACTCATTATCAGGATCTACAACTAATTGATTCTCATCATCCTGATAGTAAAGCAAACCTTCCAGATCATGTTTATAGTTGGTATAGCCCAGGCCAGAGCCAAAATTTATTGAAAATTTATTCAGTATTTTTCTGATAGGGCTGCGGTAGATGTTTTCCAGCGGATCAGAATCATCTTCCTTTATTTGGCCTTTTACATGTAGTGAAAGGCAAAGTAAGGATGTACAGAAAGCAAAAAAAACCTTGAATTTTAACACATACACCTGTTTAACGCTAAAATACAAAAAATGAGCACTTTATCTCATTATCTCTGCAAGGTAACTTCAAAGACCAGTGGTCTGTAGGGTCCAATCCTGACAGCATATGTCGGGATAATATCCCGCTCAGCCAATTCATCCCTGAGAAAATCCGGTATTACCCGCACGCTCTCTGCATAAGCCAACTGGCTGGGTATAATAATCAATGCGTTTGCTCCTAAACCCATTTGAGAAATACCAATATCCAATCCATCAATCACTTGCCCGGTACCAAACTGATAATTAAATGATTCATTGGGCAATGTCTGATCAAATGTTTCATTGTCAAGAAAAGATCCTACATATTCAATATCAATACTTGTACCGGAAGTTAAGCGTGTATCATCACCGGATGAAATGTTTTTAAAAAAAACACCTTCTGGCAACAAAATAACAGAATCTGTCGGATTGGTGTCCAGATCATTAAGATTATTATCAACAATATAATTATTGATTGCAGATAAATCATTTGTAAGTATGTCTGCTTCATCTTGAGCCTCTATGAGGCTGACCTCAAGATCCATGATGGCATTTTCGGGAATTAATTCTGAAAAACTCAGGTCGCCATACGCCAGTTCAGAAGGGATAATAAAGCGATAAGTCTCTCCTATTCTCATAATACCAATAACCCGGTCTAACCCTACCGGGACCACAGCATTGACCCCTGTTTTTAGTCTTACCGGCGGGCCGCTATTTGGCTGCACAGTTTCTACATTGGCACTATCCAGTACTTTTAGTCTATAGTAAATAGATAATATGTCATTTCCTGTCTGACTTGGCAATTCTCCAGATGGATTCTCAACTATGGGTATAATATAGACACCTGAGGTATCTCTTGTAGCATCCAGTCCATTGGCTTCGATAAAATCCTGAATAATTCGATCATCATTATCGGATAAATCAGCTTCAGGATCTTCATCATTACCACAGTTAATCAAAAAAACCGGGCATAATATCCCTATGAAAAAAAATATCTTATTCATACGCCCTGTAATTATTATGGCAACGAAAAATATGTGTGGTTATTCTTTAATTCTTACCGGATTGTGAAAGTAGCACAGAACATCTTGAATAACGGGATCTTACTCAACCCCAGCTTTTCTCCTATTTGCACTAATCCTTCATGGTCGGTTTTGCTTAGCCTTCTTTCTCCCATAATTTCCTCATCCTGCTCAAGGAAAAAAGAAGATATAAATCTAATGAAGATAAATGGTGCCTTTAAGACTTCTTTGCTGTACACCGAATGGGTTACTTCGAAGTCAGTTGGAAGTTCACTTTCCATACTTTTTATATCGAAGGACTCGTGCATAGCAAGGATCAACACTTCAAAAAATCTATCTTCCCAGTTTCGGTATTTTTTTATTACGAATTTCATAGCATCTACCACGGGATCTTTTTTCAAAAAAAACCGCCCTTTTGATGCTTTCCGGGCTTTTTTGTTGAGTGCCAGTTCTTCCTTTAAGCTTATATCATCATTTGCTAATGCAACACCAACCTGCGGGGCGAGCATTATCAATGAGAAAAAATCATGTTCTGAAATGTCAAGATAAAGATGTTCGGTCTTTAGAAAATCCCTATGAAGTTTTTTGGTAGCTTCAAATACCTTAGGATTCTCCAGTATTACTTCTATTTCTGTTTCAGTAAACATTTTTTTTGCGATAAAATAATCTATTAAGGATTAAAAAGCAAAATGAAATATTACCGATAGCCACGACCCATATAATTTGGACTGATTTCCAGTGACTGAAAGCTATGAAATTGTGTTTCATTATTTTCAATATCAAAACTGAAAATATGCTTTTGATCAAATTCATGCCCATAGGGTGAATTTAAGGTCAGCGATACTTCATGTTTTCCGGGTTTAAGCTTTAGGCGTGTATAATATATTGAGTGAGGGAGCGTTTGCCAGTTGCGTGTATCTGCTTTTTCTGTAGCAGCATTTACTACCCCCAGTACTGTCCCCAGTCCTTCATTTTCATCCCTCAGCTTTTTTTCTGCTGCTTTTTTAATGGCGACCCTTATTAAAGACCTGGAAAACTCTAAAAGCATGCGCTCCCTCAAAACTTTAAATGCTATGTCATTAACATTTTGGGTTAGCTCAAGTTCAGTCATTTTATCACCATATTTTAAAGTAGCACTTGAAAACATTGGTGGACGTTCTACATACTTAGGGAAAGCAACTCTAAAAACTGAAAGATCGGTAAGGTTATCCTGGTCTTCATCATCCAGGTCAAGATCATAAAACGGGAAACTAAACCCATATTGGTCATTATCCAGAACAAATGCTCCTCCATCCCCTTTATTTATCGCGAAATTTACTGACCACTCAGACTTTACCGGGCCAAGGCCATTATGCCAAAAGAAAACCAGGTTGCCGCCTTTGGACTTGTCAGGGTTAAAATCTATGCCAAACTTATCTTCATAGAATTGAACCTCGTCATAAAAGCCGGTTAAGTATGCTGATCGAATAAGATCATGCTTTAACTGATCCGGTACAGAAAGCTGGAATAGCTCCTGGTAATCTTCCTCATAAATCTCCAGGGAATTTCTGTATGCGATGAATGCGTTGTTATAATCACCAGCAGCTTCATAAATAATTCCCACAAGATTATTTATGAAAGCATCCCGCTGATATTTTTTTTCTGATTTGTAGCGATCACTTAGTTCATTCAGACGATTATTAAGACGCCTGCATTCTACCAAAGCAGCTTCATATTCACCCATCTTCAAAAAGTTCAATGCCTTATAGTATAGCAGCATTAAATGCTCGTGATCCTCGCCTTTATATTCAATTACCGAAGGATTGATGATATAAGATAATGCTTCATTTAAATAGTTTTTGTAATAGTCTTCTCCAAAAAGGTATGCTTTCTCCAGGAATTCATTGCTCTCCTCATACTTACCAAGCAATGAAGCAACCGTTCCCCTATTTAAATAGTATAAAAACTTTGATTTGCTATCGGCTGCTTTTTTATTTTCTGCCAAAATCCGCTCAGCTTCTTCTAACTCGCCGGTCTCAAAATTGCGGTTAAATTCATAATTTAACTGATAATATGAAGCACAGGAACTTACAAAAATTAGACAAACAAAAAATGTTGTATGCTTTGAAACCACGCAACTGCCCAAGGGATTATTAATTCTTGATATATTTTTTTATTTCTTTATCACCAATCCATACTTTCTCATTGGTTTCGATGTCCACTAATTCAAGGTTAACCTTGTAATTAACCACCTTTTCGTTGCGATAAGAATCAGTTATGGAGGTAATCAGGCCAAACATCATGTAGTCAGCCCCCAACTCCCTTCCCCATCTGGCTTGTGTTTCCGGTGAAGCAAATTCTGCTTGATCAGCCCTTTCTTCCCTCAATTTTTCTCTAAGCACAGAGTTTTGGACTACTTTCACCATGTCCGAATTGATAAACTCCCTTTCAATATCTTTTATAAAGGTCTCAGGCTCAATATGTTCAGAGGTTTTATTTTGAATAATTCCTACGATTACTGTAGGATCCCCCTGGTTATTACGAATAAAATCATTCCGCCACTTTCTACCCAATGCATCAGTGATCATTTCCTCAGCTACAAGCTTAGAATCCGTATCATTCCACCTACCACTTAAGTCAATACGCTCATTAGGATTTACTCTGGTAACAGACCTGCGGGCACAATCAGTAAAAAGCATCAACAAGATTAATGACAAAAAAATAAGTTTTACTTTATTCATTTTCGTGAGTTTATGATAGTGAAATTTAAAAGTTTGTTACCAATTTAACGTTCAAAAACCTTGCCGACAATGAATTCGGAATGGCAAATTGATTATTATTAAAATCTTCAATCCAGGTGTAGGATATCGTATTATCAACGCCAAATACATTAAGAACTTCCAAACCAACCCAAACTGATTTCATTTGTGCGCTTTCTTTGAAGCTAAATATTTTAGAAAAACCGATATCTCCTCTGAAGTATTCAGGGCCGCTGAATGAATTCCTGAAATCATCATTTCCCGGAGGACCGAATGGCAAACCACTTCCAAAGAGAAAATTTAAAAACACTCTTATTGAAGGATCAGAAGGAATATGGTCTTCAAAAAATACTCCAATGTTCACCCTTTGGTCTGATGGCCTTCTTAAACTTCCTATACCGTCACTGCTGATATCTTCCCTGGTTTGTAAAAAGCCCAGACTGAACCAGGATTGCGTTCCTTTGATAAACTCGCCGTTTACTCTAAAATCTATTCCTCTTGCAAACCCGTTGGCATTGTTTGTGGCAAAGTATCTGATTCTTACATTATCAATATCGTACGGATTCAAATTATAGAGCCATTTGTAATATAATTCAGATCTAAACAGAAAGTTGCGTCCCCACATTTGAAAGACGTGATCCATTCCGAGTGTCAAATGAATGGAGCTTTGGGCTTCGACATCAAGATTAATTTCACCCTGCCTGTCTCTCAGCTCCCGATAAAAAGGGGGCTGCTGGTAAGAACCCAGAGAAAAATTATATGTCGTTGCACTCAGTGGTGATGATCTGAATGTGTATTGAAATCTGGGGCTTATCAGGAGCTGATCATTCAGGTCCCAATAATGAAACCTTACACCTACAGTCATGACATGCAATGAATCAAAATAAAAGGAGCTGTTCTGAAAGTACCCCTTGATCCTGTTAGAGTTAAGATCGATTTGGTTAAAGCGTTGGTCCGTGATGGTTGAAAAATCAGCTGAATCTACAAATTCAAACTCATTAAGCCGGTCGTCAATACTTTCATTGGTATAACCTAAGCCCATTTCAAATTCCTGATTGGAACGCCATAAGAAATTCAGGCGGGTTTCATGGTTAAAGATTCTTGCCTCTAGCTTATTTCTTCCAAAGGCAAAGTTAGTACCGATGCCTCTGGTGATTACACACTCGTTAAAGGATTCTGAGCCTGGATCGTTATCCACATCACATAACCGATAGCCGCCTTCTACCTCGAAGTATTCTCTTTCCTGGGTGTAAACGCCGGCGTTTATGACTTCTAATCGTAATCTGTCATTAAAATGATGGGTTAATTTTATTCCTGTTTGATAGGTGTCATAATTTAATATTTCCTGTCCCTCAAAAGCTACCAGAAAACGAAAGCTTTGCTGAAAGGTCCCAAATTCAGTCTCTTGATTTTCAGGTTGGGTCAGGTACCTGTTTCTGGCATAGGAAAATAGCACGCCGAGTTGGGTTTTGTTACGCTTTTTACCCACATCAAAATTTGCATAGGACTGTATGTCAGTAAATCTTGGCAAATACTGTCCGTTAACCTCTAATGTATTCAGTAAATATTGCGAAGACTTTCTTCTAACACCAATAGAATATTTAACCCGATTATTTAGATGATTTCCCTGCAGGTGAAAAGCTCCGCCCAGTAACCCTAAGGTTAATGATCCACCAAATTCCGTAGGCTTTTTATAGTCGACAGAAAGGACAGATGAAAGCCTATCTCCATATCTGGGTTCCCAACCTCCGGCATAAAAAGCCACCTCACCTACAAGATCAGGGTTTATAAAACTTAACCCCTCCTGCCTTCCGGCCCTGATTAAGAACGGTCTGTAGATAGGGATATCATTTACGTAAACCAGGTTTTCATCAAAATTTCCTCCTCTGACTGAATAAGTATTGCTTAACTCATTATTACTGGTTACCCCTGGTAATGTCACCAGAATTTTTGAAAAATCATTAAAAGCTGATGGGGCTGACTTAGCTGATCTGGGGTCTATTTTGATAAGGTTAGGCCTGGGGAATGCCACTTTTTGATCTGATATTTCCAACTGTTCGAGATATGTTGTGGATTCCTGCATTTGGACCACCACGTTGAGATCTGCATCCCTGACATTAATCACTCTTTCCATTGGTTCAAATCCAATGTGGCTGAATGTTAAGGTGTAGCTCCCGGTGCTTAGTTTCAGCCTAAATTCTCCATTGACATTTGTTGTTGTGCCTTTGTTTGATTTATCTACGCGCACATTCACCGAATTGATGGGCTGGTTCTTTTCGTCAATCACTTGCCCACTTAAAAGATACTGAGCATAGACTGAGCAACCTGAAAAAATAAAGATTATAAGAGTTAAAAAGCTAACTTTCAAGTACTTATATTTTTTAATTCAAGCACCGCCTGACTTACACTGTTAGCTTTAAAAACTGAGCTACCAGCCACCAGAATATCTGCCCCGGCATTCACACACGATAATGCATTGTCAGCAGTCACTCCACCATCCACCTCAATTTTTACTTGTAGCTCACGCTTCATAATCATTGATTTAGCTGATTCGATCTTTTTAAGTGTCGATGAAATAAATTGCTGGCCGCCATAGCCCGGGTTGACAGACATGATAAGCAGTAAATCGATATAATCAAGCATGGGATCAAGGAGTGCTATCGGGTGGTGTGGATTTATTGCTACACCCGCTTTACAACCTAGTGCTTTAATTGAAGCGACCGTTCTATGTAGATGGTTGCATGCTTCATAATGGACTGATATTATGTAAGCTCCATTTTCTTTGCACATTGCAAGATAATTGTCAGGATTTTGAAGCATTAAATGATAATCTAATGGTAGAAGGCTCTTTTCATTTATGGACTTACAAACAGGGAACCCAAATGAAATATTAGGCACAAAGACGCCATCCATCAGATCCAAATGCAGATAATCTGCTGCTGTATTATTGATAGTATCAACTTCCAATCCCAATTTTGAAAAGTCAGCTGCTAAAATTGAAGGAGCGATAAGCGGACAGGCCATTAATATTTAAGGATTTTAACGGTCTTGTTAAATAATTTTGATGTAATGCGTATAAGATATGTTCCGGGTTGGTTCATTGGTATGTCGACTTCCACAACTTGTCCGTGATAAATATTATCGATATTTCTAGATTCCAGAGGCTGGCCTTTGATATTTAATAGCTCTATATTTAAGGAGGTATTAAGGTTTTCCAAGCCGTCCAATCTTACAAAAACCTTGTCATCTTCTACTGGATTTGGGAAAACAGATATCTCTGAATTTAACACGTCATTCACGGATAGCACACTCCCACCAGAAGCTATGATAAAATTTGGTATACCCGAACCCAGTGAATTGTTAGGTTCATTCACAAGTGTACCAGATGATTTTATGGTTTGGATCAATTCCATATTTGTAAGGTCTGGAATGGCTTGCCATAGTCCGGCAGCCAGACCTGCAACCTGTGGTGCGGCAAAGCTAGTTCCGCTATTGGTAGATATCCTGCCGCTAGCGTGAATTACAGTTGCACGACTTCCAAGTGCGACCACTTCAGGTTTGATCCTGCCATCAGAAGTAGGTCCATTAGAACTAAACCCAGATTGTGTTGAGTCATCCCTAATTGAACCCACAGAAAGCACTGAGTCACCGTCTGCCGGGGCAGCAACGATATTCCAGGCCACATCCCCTTCATTGCCTGCACTGGTTACCACCAGTATGCCTTTAGAGGCTGCGATATCAGCCGCCCTGGTAATCACTGCATGATTGCCGTTCATATCTGATGTTGCATAATCCATTGCGGGATCAGAGTAATCAAAACTATACCCTAATGAAGAATTAATAATATCCACTCCTGCACTATCAGCATACTCTGCCGCCAACAGCCAATTGTATTCTTCTATTCTGTATTCTGTGGGAACATCTTCGGTTATACATAAGATAATATCTGATTCATAAGCTGTTCCTATCATACTATCTGGACTAAAAGCAGCAATACACGACAACACATTGGTGCCATGACCAGAAAGCTTATAGGTATCAAAATCGTTGGTTACAAAATCATAGGTTGACTTAATTTGATTATTCTCATGTAAGTGCTGAAAAGCATCAAATTCGTTGACACCTCGAAAACCGGCATCAAAGACTGCAATTGTAATTCCTTCTCCCCTAAAGCCTCTTTGGTGCATTTTATCAATGCCTAACAAACTATTTTGAAATAGATTTGACCGATCCTGGGTAGTGATATCAAATACTTCACTGACGACCGGTTCATTCCTGATCCTGGACAACCGGGAATTCCTGGCAATAAGCTCGGTTTTTTTTACAAATGGTAAATCAGAGATTCTTTCTATTGCTGAGGATGAATCCTGAACAAGGGCAGCATTAAACCATTTAGATGAAAAATAAACGTCAATATTACGATCAACTAGCTGTTTTAAATATTGCGGATTAACCGGAAGATCATTGACCTGAATGTCAATAGCTTGCTTTTGTCTTCTGGATATGGCTTTTTCAGAAAGAAAGTCTTCAGGCTTTTCTATTGAATAAGGTGAATTGGCTTTGTCCGAAAAAAAAACCATGTATCTATTTACCTGAGCCTTTAGGGAAAGTGTAAGGCTAACCAGCACAATTGAAATTAAAAATCTAATCGATATCGCCATATTCAACTAAAACCTGGTTCAAGATTCTTCCAGATTCAATCGCACCAACACCAATATCTTCGCAATTGCTGGTACAGAATCCAAGTGTAATATAATCTTTCACGATTAAACCAATACCATCGGCATATAATTCAAATCTTTCATCCTGATTTACGATATTTTGAAGAACATCGCTCTGAACAACTTTTATCACATTACTGAAAGAATTATTTCCAATAGTAGTGTCTCCAACTACATGCATCTCATATGTTTCTTCGATGCGACCATTTAAAATATTTCCATCCCACGTCAGATTGTCGGATACCGGGAATAAAAGTTTTACGAATGATTGATTATTTTCTGTTACGACGGCTCTTTGTTCATTGCGCCGTGTAGTCCAGACCGAATCAATAACCCATTGATTATCAATCATTTTTTCTCTTTGCAACAAATAAGTAAAACCATCTTCAGCGTTTGGAAAAGAATCTATCAGAGTCTCCTTCAACAAGAATTCGGATGTGTCGCCTCCCTGAAGATTGAAAGTAATCTCCTCTACTTCAAATATTTTGTATTGACCTGCAGCTAGCGGAAAAAAAGACTCATCATCGGAAAACTCAACTTCGATCACTGATTCAGCGCAGCTACAGACCAAAAAAGTGGCGGATAGAAGTATTAAAATGCTTTTCATATTATGGATTCAATAGCAAAATTTATAGACCTTAGTTATTCATAAAACTCGATTTAATCCATCCACCACCTATCACATCATTACCTTCATAGAACACTGCTGCCTGACCGGGTGCTATAGCAGCAACCCCATTCCCGAAATATACTTTCATTAAATCACCTACTTGTTCAATAACGGCTGAACTACCGGGGTCATTGTAGCGAACCTTGGTAATTGTTTCTTTACGCTCACCTTCAATCGTTGTATATTTCACCATATTAAGTTGGTTAACATACATACCATTTCTAGCGAGTTCATCAAATGTACCTAACACAACCCTATTCTTTTCTTTTTGTATTTCAGTCACATACACGGGATAGCCTAATGCAATACCTAAACCCTTTCTTTGTCCCACTGTGTAAAATGGGTAGCCTTCATGTTGACCTACTACTGTACCATCTTCTAAAACAAACTCTCCACCGTTAACTTCCTCTTCTAAACCTTTTACCCTTCTTCTCAGGAATCCGCGATAGTCATTATCAGGAACAAAACAAATCTCATACGATTCTGACTTGTTGACCAGGTCATAAAAACCCATTTTGCTAGCCCGCTGCTTAATTTCAGCTTTTGTAGTACCACCCAATGGATACAGGGTTCGACTCAGGCTTTTCTGTGAAATGCCCCACAAAGCGTAGGACTGGTCTTTTTGTTCATCCAAACCTTTTGATATTACATATCTACCGTTTTCTTCGCGAATGTTGGCATAGTGGCCTGTCGCAATATATTCACAATCCAATTTATCAGCCCTTCTCAATAAGGCATCCCATTTTATATGGGTATTGCATAATACACATGGGTTTGGCGTTCTTCCAGCCAGGTATTCATTGGTGAAGTGATCTATTACGTAATCACCAAATTCAGACCTGATGTCTAAAATAAAGTGTGGGAAACCTAATTTGACTGCAATATTTCTGGCGTCATTAATAGAATCAAGGCTACAACAACCGGTTTCTTTTTTACTTGCTCCGGAGTTGGCATAATCCCAGGTTTTCATTGTCATGCCTATCACCTCGTACCCCTCTTCATGCAACATAACAGCAGCCAGGGAGCTATCAATACCACCACTCATTGCCACTAAAATCCTTCCTTTTTTACTCATATTTTTATGCTTTCATCAGATTGAAAGTCTGACTTACCCATATGAAACAAAAAAAGAACGAAACATATTTCGTTCTTTGTGCAAAATTAATTAAAAACTTGTTAAACCTGATTTACTTATTAATTAAGGTTAGAAAGCATATTTACTACGTTATCTTCCTTGTTGGTAGCATTGCCTTCAACTAGCTTTCCGTTTTTAAAGGTTGCAAAAAAAGGAAGGTTAGTAACTCCCGCTAATTTTCGTGCTTCCGGGTTTTTTTCCGCATTTACATCCAAAAAAGCAACGTCACTGTATTTATCATCATTTGATAATCTTTTATATTTCGGTGAAAAGAGCCTGCATGACCCACACCAGTCAGCATAATACTTAACAATTACTTTTTCTTGTGCTTCTAATTTTGATTTAAAGTCGTTATCAGTGATTTCAGTTACCATCTTTTATTTTATTTTGCTATGAAAAACAGTGTTATAATCAAAATGTTCAACTACAAATAAACATAATTTTGAAATTATTAACTAAGGTAAGCCAGATTACAAACCTGAGTGATGCACGTTATTGTGCAGGTATGGGTGTTGATTTTTTGGGGTTTTGCATCAAACCGGATTCCGGGAATTATGTCGATCCAAAAACATATCAGGAGATTACCTCCTGGATATCAGGTCCAGAATATGTTTTGGAAGCCAACGATATAAATAATTTAGTCAATAAGGAGAAATATACCGAACACGCATATATCGAAGTTAGCACTCAAAAGGATTGGGGAGAAATAAGCAAGGGTTCAAAGGTGATCATAAATATTCACATTCAGGAAGCGTCTGATATGATCACCCTTAAGGAGACCGTATCCAACCCACTGCCCAAATATTTTTTGATTGAGTGTCATAATGAAGAATTATATGACCCATTGGATAGAGCCTTAGGAAATTACCTGGACAAAATAATCAGGGCTTATAATGTTCATCCGTATACTTTAGATAGCATCATTAAACAAAAGTTTGCAGGTATAGCCCTGAAGGGAAGTAAGGAAATAAAGCCCGGATACAAGGATTTTGACCAATTAGCTGATATCCTTGAAAAACTTGATGAATATTTTTAAGTAGTAGTCTCGTGAAATTGTGCTTGATATATTTCTTTAACCCTATAGGTTTTTTTATCCTGACTTTCAAAATAGGTCCTCACAATTAATTCAGCCACAATCCCAATGGTTATCAATTGAACCCCCCCTATAACCAGGGTGATTCCCAGTATCAGAAGCGGGCGTCCCCAGATGTCTTCTCCCAGGATTTTAACAAACAATAGGTATATATTAATAGCTAGTCCGATCAGAAACGTCACAATCCCTAAAGTTCCGAATAAATGCATTGGTTTTTGTAGATACTTTTGGAAAAACACCATTAATAGCAGATCACTCATTACTTTGAAGGTCCTCCCCAAGCCATATTTTGATTTACCATGTATTCTTGGGTGATGTTTTACGGGTACTTCAGTAAGTTTAGCTCCTAATTGTTGTGCCAATACCGGAATAAATCGATGAAGCTCGCCGTATAAGCCCAGATTTTTTGCAATTTCTTTCTTGAAGACTTTGAGTGTACACCCATAATCATGAAGATAAACACCTGTTAATTTCCTGATAAGAGCATTGGCAATTTTTGAAGGTATTTTCCGAAGAAGGAAGCCGTCTTTTCGTTTCGCTCTTATTCCTCCTACCACATCACACTCTTCACTGATTAATTTTTCTATCATCATCGGGATATCCGCCGGATCATTTTGTAAGTCTCCGTCAAGCGTAACTATATAATCTCCATTTGCGGAATCTATGCCGGCAGCCATAGCTGTGGTCTGCCCATAATTTTTATTTAGCACAACCAGCTTAACATGCGGGTCATCAATCGCTTTAATATTTCTTACCGTCAGGTCAGACGAGCCATCATCGACAAAAACAATTTCATAATCCCATGCAGATAAGGCACTATGAATCTGTTCCACTAGTGGGACAATATTATCCTGCTCATTAAAAACGGTGATAACTAATGATATTTTCATTATAACTATTCAATATGATGAAACTGGAAACTACAATATTTTATCGACTTCCCTTCGCTTAAAAACACCCTTTCATATTTTGTTTGAATATTAATATCATCTTGCATCAAGTTTGAATTATACAAATCAAAAGTATATTTTAAGTTTTTTATATATAAAGATTTTATTGCTTCGATCGAATACTGGAATAAACTCAAATCATCCGTTTTGAAATGCAGGAATCCTTCATTTTTCATAATTTTTTGATAAATATTTAGAAACCTGGGATGGGTTAATCGCCTTTTTTCATCTCTTTTTTTTGGTCGTGGGTCCGGGAAAGTTATCCAGATCTCGCAAACTTCATCTACTTGGAAAAATTTTTCTAACCAATCTGCCTGAGTCCTTAAAAAGGCAATGTTTTTAATGCCATTTTCTTCCGCATATCTGCTACCCGACCATATTCGTGCCCCTTTGATGTCGAGTCCAATAATGTTTAAATGTGGAAATTTTTCTGCTAATCCGATGGTAAATGCTCCATTTCCGCAACCTATTTCAAGTAATAAGGGGTTTTGATTGCCAAAGTATGTGCCCCAGTTACCTTTAATTTTATGATATAATTCCTTGCCTTCCTGGATTACATTATTTCTTCTGGCATTTTCAGCAAACTTTAGCAGCTTACCTTTCATAGATCATTGACGTCAGCAACCACAAAGGTACTACCTCCGATATAAATTAAATCATCTCTGCCGGCATCACCCTCCGCAGCTTGCATGGCATTGTTAACATTAGGGTGTAATGAATAAGTTAGTTTTAGTTTATCAGCTAAGGCAGATAAACTGTCCAACGATAAAGCACGTGAAACCGGTGGCAAACAAAAATAAAAGACAGAGTCATCGGGAAATAATGTCATCAACTCTTCAACCTTTTTTTCTTTAACAAAACCGAGAACCAAGTGCAGTGTGCTGTATTTTAATTGCCTGATCTCGTTAATGACAATTTTTAAACTTTCCTCATTATGCGCTATATCACAAATTTTCAATGGATTATGACCTAATATCTGCCATCTTCCTTTCAGGTTGGTATTTCGGTTAACATTAGAAATGCCTTTTACCAGGTGGGATGAACTAGTTTTAAATCCAACGTCATTTAACAAATGCAAAGCCAGGTAAGCATGGGGTAGATTCAATTCTATAGATTTCCTACAGGATCGAATGTTTATTTTTTCAACGTACTTGGAATTATCTTTAATTAGGGTTGCGCCTTCACTGTTCCTCATCAACTTTATGGAGGATGAATCATGATGCTGGCTATTTCTTTGCTTACAAACTTGCTTTATTATCTTTAGAGGGCCATTCACGATATTTCCTGTTACCGTTGGTTTATTAGGTTTAATAATTCCGGCTTTTTCAAAAGCTATGGCTTCAAGAGTGTCTCCCAGCATATCCATATGATCATAACCTATGCTTGTAATTATTGATAATTCTGGTGTTATCACGTTAGTTGAATCAAGTCTACCTCCTAATCCGGTTTCTATAACCGCTATATCTACTTTTTTTTGATGAAAATAATCAAACGCAAGGCAAACAGTAATTTCAAAAAAGGATGGATTGATGGTATCGATATTTTTGAGGTGGTCTGAGACAAAATTAGCCACGTACGTACGGTCTATTTCAGTACCATTTATTCTTATTCTTTCAGTAAAGTTTTTAAGATGCGGACTGGTATAGAGCCCCACATAGTATCCGGCCTCCTGCAGTGCTGACGACAGCAGGTGGCAAGTAGTGCCTTTGCCATTAGTACCCGCAACATGAATTGTTTTTAATGCTTTGTGAGGATTCCCTAGTATATTTAAAAAATTAATGGTATTGTCTAATCCCTTTTTAAAGGCTGTTTTTCCAATGTTTTGATACATTGGGAGTTGATGGTACAAGTATTCAATTGACTGATGATAGTCCACTGAATGATTATTTGGTTTTTATAATAAAGGTTATGGTGCCTGTAGATGTAGGCGCTGTGCTAAAGTTTTCCCTGGTTTTACTGAAAGACAATTCCTGTACAGCATTTCTGTAAACCCTTTCCAGTGATGGGCTCACTGTTTTTTCAATCGTTTTTATTGAGATGATATATCCATCACTATCTACCACAATCTGGAAGACAATTTTACCACTTTCCTGTGATTGGTCATCAGGTGTAGGTTCAGAATCCCATCTCCATCCGGAAAGTTCCAGCGAAGCTCCACTACTGGTTCCTCGGGGGCCGTAGAGCGCTCTTTCATCTAATTCCCCTGTTTCTTCTCCCTGATCTTTCATGCTTTCTTCAGAGGTTCCCTGGCCGGAGCCACTTTCAGCTACTGACGGCAGGTTTTCATCGGTTTCTGTTTCACCAGTATGTTGAGGGACGTTCACATCGTCTGATTCACCTTCTGATGCACCAGAGCTTGGGGTTTGCTCTACCAGTTCTTCTTCTGATGGAGCAAAGTTTTCATTATCTGAAGTTTCAATCGCTGTATTTTCTCCTGGAGATATATTATCATCATTCGATTCTTCCTCTATTACTTCATCTGATACGATTTCCTGTGATGGATCATTGGTTTCTTCTTCAACCTCTTCAACCTGTTCATCCTGAGTCTCTTCTGTGGCCTGATCAGGATTTTCTTCAAGGCTTTCGTCATAAACCTGGCCGCTACCCACCTCACTTTGGCCAAAATTTAATTCAATTCCATACTCAGGAATTGGTGGATCAGGCTCCCTCCAGGCAGCTGTAAAAAAAAAGATCAATGCCAGAATTAAATGAAAAAAGACCGATAGGAGTAAACTCAAACGTTTCCTTTTTCTTTCTTTATCTTCCATTGGTAATCGGTTTTGTGGCAATAGAAACTTTTGCTTCTAATGCAGTAGCGATCCCGGCTACACGAACGAAATGCTCAACCGGAACTTCCTTATCACAATGCAGTACAACCACACCTTTATCTCCTCCAAGCGTATTACGTAATTCCATCTCCAGACGGTTCAAAGAGGTCTTCTTATCATTTAAATATATCTCCAGATCTCTGGTAATGGTAATGCTGATTTTTTGTAATACAATATTGGAGCTCTTGCTACTGGGAAGGTTAACAGGAAGGCCGGATGGCGTGACGAAGGTTGCAGTCAACATAAAAAATATCAAAAGAAGAAAAATAATGTCCGTCATTGAAGACACATTAAACTTCGAATCAATTTTATTTTTTGAACTTAAGTTCATGAAGATTTTGGTTCTTGCAATAAATCAATGAACTCAATGGAGTTATATTCCATGGAATGAATGAGTTTTTGCACCCTTCCGACCAGGTAATTATAGCCAAGATATGCCAGTACACCAATGAGCAATCCTGTAGCCGTGGTAACCATTGCTTCATAGATACCCGATGAAAGTAATTTTGGACTAACCGCCCCTTCTTCCTGTGCTATTGAAATGAACGCCTGTATCATTCCCGTAACTGTACCTAAAAACCCAAGCATTGGCGCTGCTCCGGAAATAGTGGCTAATGTTCCCAGATTTTTTTCCAACTTGTAAATTTCTATTTTACCTGTATTTTCTATGGATACTTCAATATTTTTCAAAGGATGGCCTATCCTCGATATGCCTTTTTCAATCATTCTGGCCACAGGGGTTCCTGTTTCTTTGCATAAAAGACTCGCTCCACTAATATCACCTGAAATAACCTTAGACCTGATTTCTTCCTTAAACCCTGAAGGTGTTTTAGATGCTTTTTGGAGCGATAGGATTCGCTCAATAAATATATAAACAGCCACAATTGAAAGTATCACCAAAGGGATCATCATATATCCACCTTTGGTTAGCAACTCCAGTAAAGATATAGACTGATTAGCTGAGCCGGAAACCTGTTCCAGCCCTTCATTGGACACCTGTAATAACATCAAAAAATGAATAATTTTAGTTTTAATACTTTAATACCCAGACATCACTGCCATATGTAGGCTTTGATTGTTCCGCTTGGTTGGCAGCTTCAGAATAGGTTGGAAAATCATAAATAGATACCCTGTAATATTTCACATTTCCATAAGGTCTTATGACGTTAGGATCCAAACCTTGTTTGGCCAATATCTTCGCGTAATCATTTGCCAGATCACCATCTATGAAGCTACCGACTATAACATACGAACGACCCGTTGCGCTGGAAATTGCAGATACATTTCCCGGTGATGAAGAAGTATTGCTGGCATTTGATTGGTTTGAACCCGGGGAGCTTGTTCCGGTACCTGAACTACTTTCAAAAGAATCACCTTCTTGAGGTTGGGGCGATGATAGACTTTTTTCACCCGCATCTTCACTGGCATCAGCGGTAAATGATTCATCACTTGTGGATTCGTCACTGCCAGCTTCCTCTGTAATCTCTTCAGTTTGTGCAATTTGTTCAGACGATGCCGCTTCCTCACCCTCATCTGAAGGACTACTGATCCATAAAAATATTAATGCAATTACAACCAGAGCTCCGGTTCCGGTTAAAATAATCTTTGTAAAGCCACCTGCCTGATCGCGTGAGGCTCCATAAGTTTGGGCTACAGATGTTTGTTCCAGTTCAGGATCATTATATCCTTCGTACTCACCATATGCATCATCAGAACCTGCTGCTAATGATTCTTCGGTTTCCTCTTCATCTTTAAATTCAATTTCTTCCTCAGTCGATGACTCTTCGACTTCCTCTGTCTCATTGTGGTCGTCAACCGTGGGCTCTCCAAATTCTTCCTCAAGATCTGGGACATCATCAAGATCAATACCCTCTAAATCCTCCTCCTCTGCAGCATCAATTATTTCAATTTCTTCTTTTTCGTCCTCTTCGTTCTCCTCCTCAAATTCATCGCCAATCTCAAAATCCTCTTCTGGAGAATCAGTATCTATTTCAAATTCCTCTTCAGTATCACCATTCAATTCATCTTCCTGATCAATGTCAAAATCTACATCATCCAACTCGTCTTCAATCTCAATGTCGCCAATTTCATTGTTAGTATCCATCTCATCCTCCTCTTCTGCCTCCATACCAGCACCTTCATCAAACTCATCAGCTTCCTCCTGATCTTCTTCGATTTGTTCAATATCATCAAATGAGTCGTCTACATCCTCTATTGCTTCTTCAGCCTCCTCATCAATATCATCCAAGGAGTCGTAATCGAGGTCCGGTAAACCAAAATCATCTTCCTCATTTTCAAATTGATTTTCGTTTTCCTGATTTTTATCGTCAATCATTATAGCTTGTTTGGGTAATAAAATTGATCAACTAAATTTAATTTTAAGTTAAAGAAAAATTAATTTGTTCTAGTAAATAAATAAAAGAATCTTCCAATAATGAAAAAAAATAAAGCTTATTTAAAAATAATAAACTATCCCACCCTTAAACTGTAGCGATCTTACAGGATAATTTAAATAGCGTTCATATTCGTGAGACAAGATATTATCTAATTTCAAGAAAATTGAACCATTATCTAAAATAAAATACTCGCCGCTTAAATTAAGGTCGATTACCTGTCCTAAATCTTCGGTTGAAAAATCAGACACTTCCAGGGCTTTGATTCCAAATAACCCCATTAGCTGAGATTTTATAAAAAGTTTATCCAACGGCTGCCAGTTAGCAATGATATTAGCCTCGAACTGCGGTCTGTGCCATGCTTCGCTGAGAAAATCAGTATCAAACTGATTAAACTGAATATTGGAGTAAAGCGAGAAGTCTTCGGTTTGATAATTAAATTTCGCATGTAATGATATTTGTGTGTAATCATCGTACGCTAATAAAAATCTGGAATCATCATCGGTATCATT
>DAXETV010000023.1:0-54170 GCA_051155775.1 Cyclobacteriaceae bacterium
CCACAGCGGGAATAAGCACCGCAGAGCTATCGGGTAGTGATGTAGACAACACCGGCGCGGAGTTGACTTACACGGTAAGTTCAGCCCCTGTCAATGGTCAGTTGGAGTTAACCAGTTCAACGGGGACAGCGATCACTAGCTTTACGCAGGATGATATAGTAAACAACTTAGTGGTCTATGTGCATGATGGGGGAGAGACGACCACGGATAGTTTTGATTTTGATCTGGATGACGGAACGGTTACGTTAGGGCCAGCGACTTTTAATATCACGATTAATGCGGTGAATGATCCACCAACATTTACGACCTTATCAGCAGATGTGGAGACCACCATTGAAAACACTGAAGTTGAGATCACCTTTGACGATATAGGTTTTGTTAGTGATACCCTTGATGTGGATGGGTTTGTGGTTGCTTTTAAGGTCCAATCAGTTAATAATGGAACACTTAATATTGGTACAAATGCTGGTAGTGCCACGGCCTTTGCTGTGGGCACCAACGATTCCATATCCAGTACCTTGAATGCATACTGGACCCCCGATTTGGATGTAACGGGTGATAATTTAGTTGCATTTGATCTATTAGCACAAGATGATTCAGCGGCCTTATCATCCACACCGGTAAACGCTACCCTATCAGTAGCTGAATTTAATGACACCCCAAGCTTTGACCTGATTGCTAACAGCGCTCAGGTCGTTGACGAAGATTCCGGACCTCAGACGGTTGTGGCTTTTGCCATCAACATAGATGACGGAGATAATAATACTCAAAACCTCACCTTTAATGTTAATACAGATAATGATGATCTATTTAGTGCTTTACCACAAATTGACCCCGCTAATGGAGATTTAACTTATACAACAGCTGATGATTCTTCCGGAGTGGTAAATGTTACTGTAAATCTTCAGGATGATGGTGGAAATGCCAATGGTGCTATAGATACTTCAGCAGATCAAACGTTTACCATCACAGTCAATGCGATCAACGATGATCCAGTGCTTGATGTGAATGCCGGGCTGACCTTAAATGAAGGGTCAACGGGAGCGATCACCACGGCTGAGTTATCGGCCAGTGATGTTGACAATGACGATCTGGAGTTGGTTTATACTTTGACATCAGGCCCGACGAATGGTCAGTTGGAGCTAACGGGCGTACCCGGGTTACCGGTCACCGGTTTCACCCAGGAAGACCTCAACAATGATTTGGTAGTATATGTGCATGATGGAGGTGAATCCATAAGCGATGGCCTTGAATTTGAGTTAAGTGATGGCACTTCGGTACTATCAACCAATGTATTTTCAATTACCATTAATTCAGTGAACGATGCACCGGTATTTTTTGGTGTTGATGGTAACGACCAGGTAATTAATGAAGATGCAGGATCACAGGCAGTTGTTGGGTTTGCTACAGGTATTGATGATGGGGACGCAGCACTGGACCAGCAACTCACCTTTAATGTAATCAATGATAATAATGATTTATTTAGTGTTCAGCCCATGATCGATGCGTTGAGTGGTGATTTGACTTATACACCGGCACTGGATTCGAATGGAGTAGCAACGGTCACGGTCAGTTTGATGGATGATGGGGGTATAGCCAATGGCGGGGTAGATACAACAGCAGATTCAACCTTCACCATCACGGTCAATTCAGTAAACGACGCACCGGTCTTTTTTGGTGTTGAAGGCAATGATCAGGTAATCGATGAAGATGCGGGATCACAAACGGTTGTTGGATTTGCTACGGGCATAGATGATGGGGATGCCGGTTTGGACCAGCAACTCACCTTTAATGTAATCAATGATAATAGTGATCTGTTTAGTGTTCAGCCCACGATCGATGCGTTGAGTGGTGATTTGACTTACGCACCGGCGCTGGATTCGAATGGATTAGTAACGGTTACGGTCAGCTTGATGGATGACGGTGGTATAGCCAATGGCGGGTTAGATACTTCAGCAGATTCAACGTTTACCATCACGGTCAATGCGATCAACGATGATCCAGTGCTTGATGTGAATGCCGGGCTGACCTTAAGTGAAGGGTCAACAGGAGCGATCACCACGGCTGAGTTATCGGCCAGTGATGTTGACAATGACGATCTGGAGTTGGTTTATACTTTGACATCAGGCCCTACGAATGGTCAGTTGGAGCTGACGGGCGCACCCGGGTTACCGGTCACCGGTTTCACCCAGGAAGACCTCAACAATGATTTGGTAGTATATGTGCATGACGATAGCGAGACGATTACAGATGGTTTTGATTTTAATCTTTCGGATGGCGCTATATCTATTGAAAATCAGTCTTTTATGATCAATATTGTTTTACAAAATGATAATACACCAGCTATCATAACCAACAATGGATTGACCCTAGATGAAGGTACAGCAAGACTGATTCAGAACACAGTTCTTGAAACTACTGATGTTGAAAATGATCCGTCAGAACTACAATATGTCATTACCACACCTCCAATTAATGGTCAGATAGAATCAACTGAAAATCCAGGTAATTTAATAACAACCTTTACTCAAGCTGATATCATTAATGCAATTATTACCTACGTTCATAGTGGTAATGAATCTGTATCTGATGGTTTTGAGTTTGATGTGAATGATGGATTAAATACTTTGACTGATAATCAGTTTAATATCACAATTAACCCGATTAATGACTTACCTGTTATCATTAATAATGAATTACTCAATATCGATGAAGGTTCTTTAAATATCATTACATCTGAAAATTTGTTAATCCTGGATGATGATCAGGATCCTCAATTTATAGTTTTTACCATTGATCAACTACCGTCTAATGGATCACTGAAAAGGGATGGTAGTAATTTAGGTATAGGGGAATCATTTACTCAACAAGATATTGATGCAGGTTTAATCACTTATGATCACGATGGTTCAGAGACTTTAGCTGATTTATTTTCTTTTTCAGTAACAGATGGCATCGTAGATGCATTACCGTTAGTATTTAATATTTCAATTAATCCAGTCAATGATCTTCCAGTGGTGAATGCACAGTCTTTTGATATAGTTGAGAATTCACCTCAGGGAACAGTTGTCGGGGTAGTGGAAGCTGCAGACGCTGAAAGTAATGATCTCATATATTCAATTGAATCCGGAAATACTGATAATGCATTTGTCATCGATAATTTAGGGATTATCACTGTCTCAAATGTAACTGCTTTAGACTTTGATATTAATTCATCATTTAGCATGGAGATCAGTGTGAGTGATGGTACGGATGTAGTAACTGTCATTATTGATATAAATATTCTTCAATCATCATTAGCGGGTGATCAGGAAGCATTAATAGCCTTCTATAATGCCACCGGAGGCGATGAGACATGGATTAATAATGATAATTGGTTACAATCAGCTGACCTTAATGAATGGAATGGTGTAGAGGTTGAAGGAGACAGGGTAACAAGACTGGAATTACCGCAGAATGGTGTGAAGGGTGATATTCCCGAAAGCTTTAAAAACTTAACGGCACTTCAAATACTTGATTTATCCAACGACAATGAAAGTTTCGATCCTGTAGCTGATAATGAGATAAGAAATATGCCCGACCTTTCAATTATTGAAACATTGACATCAGTGGATGTGGTTAGGAACAGGATTAGCATAGGTGATCTCGTGCCAAATTTTACGGGATTTGACCAAACGGTAAACTTCCAATTTGATCCCCAGCGAAGGTTTGGGACAACACAAAATGATTCCATTCCAGTGGGTAGCAGTAATATATTTGAGGTTGATATGGAGGGTGATAATAATACCTACCAATGGTTCTTTGAAGGACAAAGTCTACCAGGCGAAACCTCCACCTCATTTACAATTGAGGAAACAAACTTCAATACGCAGGGCACCTATTATCTTGAAGCATCAAGCCCACAATTACCTGATGATTTTTCAATACGAAGCAGAAACCAAAATTTAATTGCTGTGGCCAATCTTGGTGGTAATGTTACCGATACGCTTGGAAATGTAAAATCAGGCGAAACAGTCATCCTTTTTGAAATAGAGGATGGTCCTTATGATACAGTCGATGTAACGACCACTAATTTTGAGGGTGACTATCAATTCCGCCTTATTGGACTGGATGATTACCTTGTTTTGGTTGATCAAACTGACGATATAAATCCAAACACCTATTATCAAAGTACAGATTTGAGCATACGTGCAGATACCATTTTTCATAGAGATAATGTTGACACAATTAATGTAGAGGTAATCCAATTGGGGGCTTTTTCCAATCCTCAATTTGATGGAGGAGTAGATGGTACTGTATTTATTGACATTGATCCGGATACAGTTGTTGACGAAGAGTCCAGGATCCAGGCCAGAAGGAGGGCACGCAGGGTTGGAATAGCTTTAAGGAGAAGGGTAACCGTAGGTAGGTTTGCCCAGGAGGAAAGCTTGTTTGACTTTGAATTGGTGGCCTACACAGAAACTGATGACCAGGGTGAGTTTGAATTCAGGAATATCCCGGATGGAACTTATTTCTTAAATATTGAAGTGCCGGGCGTGCCTTTAGATACAACATCATTTGTGAGATTTACCATAGGAGGTGAGGAAGGAACTGAAAATCTTACATTGAGGGGCGAAATTACTGAAGATGGTATAGTTGTCGGAAAGGTTACCAGCGTTTCCCGACCATTTATTACCGATTTCTTAATTTATCCAAACCCGTCATTGGGGCCTGTCAGGATTGATTATTTTGTTGGAAGGCCGGTGGGTGAGGTCACGCTTAAGGTATATGATATTACCGGTGTACTTCATCATTCAGAGGTCATCGATGGACGCCCGGGAAAAAGATCCCATGTCTTAGCATTAAAAGATCTGGCCACGGGTACTTACATTTTGGTAGTCGAGGATGATGAGGGTAAATTTAAAATCCAAAGAAAAATAAGTAGAAAGTAGTACGTTGAGTAATGTTAGTAAAGAGGAGATCAACCGTTTAATTGTTGAATTCATTGCAAATGAACTAGATATTGATCCCGATGAGGTGAAACCGGAAGTTACCTTTCATAATCAAGGCTTAAATTCCGTTAATTCTTTATTTCTTTTGAATGCCTTGGAGGATAAATATGGTGTTTCCGTGAAACCTATCTACCTATGGGATTATCCAACAGTAAGATCTTTTACAGAATTTTTTTACACTTTTCTTCATGAATGTAAGTGAATTATGGAGACCGGCAGCTACTGATTTTGTTAAAGACCCTTTTCCTTATTATGAGCGATTGAGGGCGATAGCACCCATTCATAGGTTAAATACAGGTGATTATTTAGTGCTTTCCCATGAAGGGGTGAAGACTGTCCTGTCCGATAGAAATTTCATCACAGGCGTTCGGCTAGATTGGGTAAATAAAGTCAATAGTTATTTTCTAAGGCAGGGTAAAAATTATGGCCCTATGAAAAGAATCATCGATTCTATGCTTCTTCAGATAAATCCACCAACGCATACTGCCCTGAAAAATTTACTTGTTAAAAACTGGATGTCAGCTGAAGATATTCAAATCAATGTAAAGACAGTGGTTTATGAATTAATCGCGGACATGAAAGGTAACTTTGATTACGTGCAAAGATTTGCCAGAAAACTACCTCAATTGGTCGTATGCGAAATGCTCGGTTTGCATGATCTTGATAATCATGATCTTTATGACACAATCATTGTATTAAGAATGTTGGATCCATTCTTAACTTTAAAGGATCTGGATGATATTAATTGTGCCTCGGAAAGACTTTATAAAAAGCTAGAACTATTCTATAATTCTGTTGATCCGAATGATACGACTTTATCGGCTGCGATAAAACAATATGCAGTAAATAACCAGTCGTTTGATCCGGTATCTTTCATAGTATTTGTTTTGATTACAGGACTGGAGACAACGTCCAGCATGCTAAGTATGGCACTTGTTGTGCTTCTGCAGGATAAAGAAATAGCCAGTAGGCTCTTTGAGGATAGAAGTCTGATCGTTAATTATATTCATGAAATACTTAGGTTGTATGCGCCTGTGCAAATCACCGGGCGGACCAATTTAAAAGCCACGACAATGCATGAAGTAGCAATTCCTCCAAACAGTGTTGTTACAATTTGTATCGGTGCCGCCAATAGAGATCCTGAAAAATTTGAAAAACCTGTGAAATTGGATTTAAATCGAAACTCCCGGGAACAGCTAACATTCGGACACGGTATACACCATTGTATAGGATATAGAATGGCGCTCATTGAAGGTGTTGAGTTTATCAACGAAATCCTTCCTTTGGTTGGAAAAATGAAGATTTTGGCAGAGCCTGAGTGGGATTGGCGGTTATCATTGAGAAATATTAATTCACTAAAAATACACATGGATGAAAGGTGAGGATATTCATGGTATTCACCTGGAAAATGTTTGGTATAGCAAATCACCTGAATTAAATGAAGAAATAATTCATACATGGAAAAAGGTCGGGTTAAAAAACCAAATACATGAACTAGAGCAAAGAGCAAACCAGGTAGTTTATATTGCGAGAGCACAAAATCATGAAATAATAAGCATATCTACTGCTTTTCCTTTTTACTCTAATTTGATGAGGAATTACCTCTTTTTCTTCAGATCATTGGTTCGTGACGAATACACGATACCCGGGTTATTAGCAAAAATGACAAAATCTACCCTTGAGTACCTTGAATCTATACATGAAAAAGTTCAACCAAAATGTATTGGTGTCCTGACAGAGATTGAAAATCCCGAACTCAAGAAGTATAATCTGATCCATATGCCCTCCGGGTTCACATTCATTGGTTATTCTTCAAGAAATAATCCAATGCGTGTTTATTTTTTTCAGGGTGCGAGATATTAAGGTACTAACCATGAACTGGTCCATTTGCCACCAAATTTGACGGATTTGGCCCGAAGATGAGCGGACCTGTTCAGTTGAAGAAGCTCAATCTCGGTAGGATCAAATATCAATACACTGAAATAAAGATCGTTAAGCGGACGTGAAAACTCATGGCCTTGTTCTGGTCTCGTTATTCTTCTCCCTGGATTAAGGACTGTGTTATATGACAATTTTCCGCTATCATCAATAGTTTGCCATGCCTGCTTGCAAACATTATCCTGATAATGAATATTGCATGTACATAACAGTTTCAATTGAAGCTTTTTTATGGGATGGTAGAATAATAAGGTTGCTTTGTTATTATTTTTTAGCTCTTTAAACTTTAAAGACCTTGAATCGGTATACACCCAAAGCTTGTTGTCCTGATCCTTTTTTCTTAGCACAACGGTTCTGCTGTTGGGAGATCCCTCATCATTTACCGTGCATAAGCTGAAGTATCTGAATGGATGTTTTTTATCTTGCGTCGATCTGAATAATTCTTTGAATAATGAAAGAAAAGATTCTTCTAGCGAGTCTTTGACGTTGATCATATATTTATAGCTGACAAAACGGATAATTGTTTTTTTAAAGAAATAGCAATTCATTAAAAGTGTCACTACTTTACCTTTAAATATCATAATTATGTCGTTATCAACTGAGCAATCAATTAAATGGCCAGAGGTATATGCTTTAGCGGCTTTGGATGCTTCTGTTGCAATAAGTTGGATTGCGTATCACGAATATCAACCCATACTTATCAAGAATTTTAACTTTCACGATCTTGCAAGTTTTCTAATCAGTTCAAAAGCAATAATCCTGGTTATAATACCACCGCTTGCCGGCTGGCTTGCAGATCTGATCCTGAAAACGAGGGGTAAGTATTTTAGTATCTTCACCATTGGAATCGGGTCAACAGCTATGATATTTATGATTGTGGCTTCTTTAATAGGCATTCAGGCCTTGCATCAAATAAAGTCGGTGTTACCTGTAATGTTAGTTTTCTGGCTTATCGCTATGAATTTGTTTGTAAGCCCGGCCAATTCAATGATTGAAGCTTTCGCGCCGGTAAAAAAGCTGCCAATAGTGATGGGTGTTATTTTTTTGGTGACTGAGTTAATCTATGCATTAGAACCTATAATTATTGAACTGATTCATTTCTTTGGGGATACTTTAACTTTTATAGTAGGGGGTATACTTATTGGATCAACTGGTCTTATTTTTCATAGGATTTCATCCGACGAAGTTGTAAACAGAAAGAAAGAACTATTGAGTGAAGAAAAAAAACCCATAAAAAATAAAGGCATTATGGCCGTAGTGATAGTAGGTTTACTTCTTGGGTTAGGAAAAGCTTTATTGGTTGAGTTTTTTCCTGAGCATGTTCAACAATCATTTCCTGAACAATCAGAGGTAGGAGGAATACTAGCATTTTCACTATTGGGTTTTGCAGCTATACTCGCTTTTGTAACAAGCAGGTTTGTTAGTGATTTGAAGATGACCAATGTACTAACATACAGTTTTCTGGCATTATCCTTAGGAGGTATTGTTATGATTGTAGCCACTTCTTTTGTTGTCATGGTGATAGGTGCATTAATTGTTGCAGCCTCATTTGCTTTTGTGAATTTATGTGGATTACCATATGCCATCAGGAGTCTATCTGTGAGAAACATCACTTATGGTGTCGGTATTTTTATAGGGGCTTCCGAAGTTTTTACAGGATTTTTAGAAATCTATTATCAATAGATTTTTTTCTGTTTATTGTATATTAACCCAAAAAAAGATTGATGACCATTAATTGGACTGAAATAAAAATTTTTGAAGATATAACCTACAAAAAGTCAGATGGTATAGCCAGGATAGCATTTAACAGGCCAGAGGTCCGGAATGCTTTTAGGCCCAAAACAGTTGGTGAATTGTATGAGGCTTTTTTAGATGCCCGGGAAGACACCTCCATAGGGGTGGTTTTACTCTCCGCGGAAGGCCCGTCAAAAAAGGATGGGGTATATGCATTTTGTAGTGGGGGTGATCAGCGTTCGAGGGGACAACAAGGCTATGTGGATGACGATGGTATGCCAAGGCTTAATATTTTAGAGGTACAGCGCCTGATCAGGTTTATGCCTAAGGTGGTTATTGCAGTGGTACCAGGATGGGCAGTTGGAGGTGGACACAGTTTACATGTTGTTTGTGATTTAACATTAGCAAGTAAAGAACATGCCATTTTTAAGCAAACAGATGCTGATGTCACCAGCTTTGACGGGGGCTATGGTTCTGCTTATCTGGCTAAAATGATTGGCCAAAAAAGAGCAAGGGAAATATTTTTTCTTGGAAGAAACTACTCTGCCCAGGAAGCATATGAAATGGGTATGGTTAACGCCGCATTACCACATGACGAGCTTGAAGCTACAGCGTACCAATGGGGTCAGGAAATTCTTCAAAAATCCCCGACATCGATAAAAATGTTAAAGTTTGCTTTTAATTTAACGGATGATGGCATGGTTGGTCAACAAGTTTTTGCCGGGGAAGCCACAAGGCTCGCTTATATGACAGAAGAGGCTAAAGAAGGTCGAAATGCATTCCTGGAAAAACGAAAACCTAATTTTAAAGACATTAAGTGGATTCCTTAACTTCACTGTTTTCAGGGTACCAAAAATCTTCAGGTTTTAATTTACACGCTTCAATCATTCTAAGGCCATAAGCAAGGTAGCCTAGTTCTCTTCCACCATTATTGGTTCCCAGTGTAAACTTTACGCCTGCGACTTTTGCTTTTTTTATTATGCTCGGGGAAGGTATTTCGTACCTGGCGTTTATTTCAAGAGCAACATTATTTGCAGCTAGTGCGCTGATCATTTTATTGATGCGCTCATCTGTCCATAATTCATCATACTCATCTACCAGTACCTCCGGCAAAAAAGTGGGATTTACAAAAATATCAAATGGTTCATCGTTAATAATTTTTACAATCTGGTTTACATAGTAATCCATATACTTCTGTTTATCCGCCATGAAAACTTCATCCTTTATCCATAGCCTGTTTCTTCTTCCCTGTTCGTCAAAAAAAGTAAGCGCATCAGTAAATACATAATCAAACTTATCAATGGATTCCTTTGAAAATGTATCGAGCCATTCCCTGCCTTCAGCCTGCATCGCATGAAGCACCGGATAATCTTTCATCTTTTTAAAATATGCTTTCAATTGCTCATCATTTTCGATTGGAAACCCTACACCACAATTAACTGCGACTCCATACCTGATGCCTGTGAGTTCGGAATGTACAAGCAGTTCCTCCATGGTAAGACCGCCTTTTAAATGCGCATGCATGTCTGTGATATTATAACCTTGATTATTTAAGGATTCAATTTTTTTGATCCAATCCAGTGGATCGAGCCTCTTTTCTTGATTTTTTCCTGATTTATCCGCATTAGTACATCCAATTATTACAAATACAATTACAATAAATTTCATCCAATTATTCATATGATCTTAATTTATACAATTATTCAAATTAATTAAGACTTGGCAAGAAAATGACTATTTGTAGGCCATTATTAAAATGTATTATAATAGCTTTACTATTAAAAACAATAACTATGCTATCAAAAAGTCCGTATTTCCAGTTAAAAACCTAATCGATATGCTACAGAAGAAATTTGAAAAAGTTGTTTTAGATAATTATCCTGATGCATTGGATGCCAGGGATACTTCTATCAGATATCTTGGACTATTGCAGAATGGTCATGACATTGATATCTCAAAAATGCTTATGGCCACAAGTCTATGTTCAGATGACATCAATATACCATCAACTTCATTTTTTAGTGTTGTACTGGGCCCTTTTTTTCTAGGTGGCCTGGGTGGATTACCATTTGCGGGCCTTACAGGACTTACAGCATTTGCTCACCATATTCCGGATGATGGAACTGCTTTTATATTTTACGGACCTCACATAGGTGTTACATTAGAGAGTGAACTAGGTCGTATGTATCGGCCAAGACAACAGAAAGCTGGTGCATGCTGTGGTGCTTTGATGTTGGCTTTGGAGAGATTTCAGAATAAAGAATATAAGCCTGAAATAATGGAAAATGATTACCAGCAGACATTCTTAGAAAGCATGCTTTTTAGTAAAAGAGATGAAATTGTGCACGATGAACACCCTGAAAAAAAGATAACTGAGGTAGCTTATGAGCGAATAGACGAAATGCTTCATAATTATCTTAAGAATATGAAAGAAGCGTTCAGAGTAGACAAGATAGCTTTACTTGGTGGGATAGTTATAAATACCGACTTTGGTATTGATGATTATTTTTCTGTGAGGAACTTTGAGACGATCAGAACCCGGTACTTATAGTTATCGGGTATTATTTAAACACATTATGCCAGCTTTCAACAGAATAATTGTTACGCTTGATCAGTCCTCCATGGATGATGTAATATTGAAGTATATCTCCACATTTTATCCATACCTTGTTAGTGAGGAGATTATTTTTGTTCATATTGAAAAAGTGCTTGATATTTCTCCTGATATATTAAAAGAATATAGTGCTATTGACTTATTGTCCAGGGAGGATTCAAGAAACCATTTAGAAGATGCTTTATCCAAATTTTCATTTGAAGGAATAAAAACGAAAACATACCTGCTACAAGGTTCACCCATCGAAGAAGTATTGAAATTATCTTCTGAAGAATCCGCGGATCTTATAGTGATGGGCCGAAAAAAAACCTTGAAAGGCTCTGGGATTGTTTCAAGCCACATTGCAAGGGAAAGTCATTGTTCATTATTATTCGTAACTGAGCAATTTCATAATTCTTTAGAAAATATTTTGGTGCCTGTAGATTTCTCAAATCATGCTGCCATAGCATTTAATCAAGCTAAATTGATTGCTGATGGAGCTCATGCTAAGGTATCTATTGTGAATTTATTTGAAGTACCTGTAGGTTATTACAAAACAGGAAAATCGTTCGAAGATTTTGCATTAATAATGAAAGGCCATGCGGTTACAGATTTTCAAAATTTCGTCAAGGCGTATAATTTGCCCCAGCATTTAGAATGTTCATGCCTACTAAATAATGATCAATCAAAAGCTGAGCTCATAACAAATTACGCAAAGAATAATACACATGATCTGATCGTTATTGGTTCAAAAGGAAGAACCAAATCTGCAGCAATTTTATTGGGCTCGATTGCGGAAAAAATACTCTACCTGCAATCCTCTATTCCGGTACTGATCACCAAAAACAAAAGCGAGAACATGGGATTCTTCGAAGCATTAATGAAGATATAACCCTTCAGGCTTCGGTTTCAATAGCATGCTTTTGTAGTTCCCCTAAATCAACATAATCTAGAACATTACTATGGGTGGATTCAAGCACCACCATTGGCGCGATTCCAGCCTGCCACGCTTCCATCCAACGTAAAACGCATAAACACCATTTATCTCCAGGTTTCAGGCCGGGAAAATCATAATTCGGCCGGGGCGTAATCAGGTCATTACCCATGTTCCTACTGAAGTTTAAAAACCTTTCGGTTACTACCGCGCATACCAGATGCCTGCCGTAATCCTCGGGACCGGAAGTGCAGAACCCATCCCTGTAAAACCCTGTTTTTGGCTTTATGCAGCAGCATTTTAATGGACCACCGAGTACATTACTTTGTTTAGGATTATTCATTGATAATTGTTTTGATACCTTTTATTGGTACTGTAAACCAGTTTGGGTTTTCAAAGTTTTGAGACTTAATTTCCCATAATATTCTTTCAAGGACAAATGTGGTTTCCAGGATCTCATAATCTTCTTCATCATCGGGAATAAGATTAGCGCCTGAAAGTGTTTTAAGGTATGGGCTTAAAAATAAATTACTAAGCACTTTCTTTAACGATTCCGCCCATTTTGGAAGCCTTTCATCATCAAATTCAGCGAAGTCATAACCAATGAAAGCCTGATAAGTGGCATAATGAATGGATCGTTGCATGGAAGCGACATCCCGGACAGGAGACCGCTTCAACCTTCTTTCGCTGAAAGGGCGATAGATATCCCCCTCAAAGTCAATAAATACAAAATCTTTACCGGTCCATAATACCTGGCTGAGTTGCAGATCACCATGATTACGTATTTTTTTACCATCTAGCTTGCGTGCATAAATCCTTTTTAACTTATCTAATAAAAATTTCTTGGAGTCCAATACCATTTTAGCTTCTTCTGCCAGTTCATCATTAAAATAGCGAAGTTGTTTTTTTAGGGATTGCATGGCTGTTCTTGTAAGGGTCTGTAAGGATGAAAACAGTGACCTTTGATAGTGTAAGGAAAAGGCTTCAGGCCGGAAAGCACTATTTTCCTGATTTGATAGAGCCAGATGAAGCTCAGCCGATCTTTTCCCTAATAATTGTATTCTGTCAATCAGATCTCCGCCTAGAAGATATACCCATTCTTCCGTTAAATTTTCTGTGTCTTTTAGTTGGGGTGTTGCTTCCAGGTTTATTTTGTTTTCCTGCTCAAGATGCACCTCTAATCGCTCATATACGCCTTTCAACGAATGAACTACATTATCCCAGGCATTACCCATGTTTGGCACATATTCTTGCAGCATGGCCACCGGGATCTCTTTTTTATTGTTGATTTTAATTTCTACAGAGCCTTTATAGGTCGGGATATTAGGAAAAGATATATTTTTTGATAAAAATTTATTAATCTCCAGGTCAGGGTTCAGGCTGTCATCAAGTCTTCGAAACACTTTCAGAACGTATTTGTCGAAATAATTGATGGTTACATTATTGGTCTCTCTATTGATTAGAGTGCTATGCTTTTCCTCTATTTTGCTTAGTTTCTTTTTTTCAAGAACAGAATTGAATATCAGGTCAACCTTTTGGTGAGTTATTTTTTTTCTTTTCATCAACCCGTTGAACAACCAATCACGGTAATCTGTACTTAGCCAACTTTCGATCAACGCACCTGAATCTCCATTAATATCTATTTTAGAAACAATGTTTCTGTCTTCTATACTTTTCCAGGTTTCATGTTCCAGATTAGATATATAAGCTGTGGGCAGAAAATACATTTCAGGTAAACCTTCATCATAGTTAATATCAAAGATGAAGATAGCAGATTTCGGTAATTCCGTATTTGTGCCAATCACATGATTCAATGTCACACTCTGGATGTTCCTGCCCGCTTTTCTTAGCCATCTTACCCTGCTCAAGTACTGGGGCAACACATAATTTTCGATAGCACTCTTGTGGTTATTTTTTTCCAGCTCTTCCCATTTTTTTAAAAATATTTCAGGTATTTTCTCAATGTTATCATCTATAGTTTCCTCTTCATGAAATGTGAACCAGAAGTAACCATAAGGATTAAGTGTGAATGAATAATTGTCATTCTTTATTGTAGGGAAAGAGTTTTGGCTGAATACTTCCACCAATTTGCACCCTTTGTACTGTTCAAGGTCTAGCTCAAGCGCTTGGGAATATCTTGATAGGTTAGCAATGACCAACACCCGTTCATCTTCATATGATCTTATAAAAGCCAATACTTTGGGGTTGTTAGGAGAAAGAAAGGTGATATCCCCCCGGCTGAAAGCTTTAAATTTTTTCCTCATGCTGATGGTCCGCTTCATCCACCATAGCAGCGAGGAAGTGTTGCCTTGTTGTGTTTCCACATTGACCGCACTAAAGTTATATTCAGGGTCAATTATTACGGGTAGATATAACCTTTGGGGGTTAGTATCACTAAATCCGGCATTTCTGTCAGGACTCCACTGCATAGGTGTTCTGACGCCATCCCTGTCTCCAAGGTAAAAATTATCCCCCATTCCGATTTCATCACCATAATACAGTACAGGAGTTCCGGGTAATGAAAATAAAAGCGTGTTTAGCAGCTCAATTTTCTTCATGTTATTGTCCAGCAGTGGTGCCAGGCGATGTCTGATCCCCAGGTTTATCCTCGCCTGGGGATCTTTTGTATAAACTTTATACATGTAGTCCCGTTCTTCGTCGGTGACCATTTCTAAGGTCAGCTCATCATGATTCCTTAAAAAAATGGCCCACTGGCAGTTTTCCGGTATTTCAGGAGTTTGGTCAATAATATCGATTATCGGATGGCGATCCTCCATTTTTATAGACATAAATAAGCGGGGCATGATGGGGAAATGGTAATTCATGTGACACTCATCACCGTTCCCAAAATACGATACAGAGTCTTCCGGCCACATATTTGCCTCCGCCAGAAACATTATTCCATCATATTTATCGTCTACATATTTTCTTAGCCTTTTAAGGAATTGATGCGTTTCGTCAAGGTTTTCACAGTTGGTTCCTTCTCGCTCAAATAAGTACGGGACAGCATCCAGTCTAAAACCATCTACTCCCAAATCAATCCAGAAATCAAGTATGTTCATAATTTCATTTTGGACTGATGGGTTATCAAAATTCAGGTCCGGTTGATGGTGAAAGAACCTATGCCAGTAATATGAATGTGCTTCAGGATCCCAACTCCAATTTGATTTTTCATAATCTGTGAATATAATTCTGGCATCCTGGTATTTGTCCGGGTGGTCACTCCATACATAATAATCCCGGTAGTTTGATCCTTTAGGTGACTTACGGGCACGCTGAAACCATGGGTGTTGATCTGAGGTGTGGTTAATAACCAGTTCTGTAATTATTTTTAGGTTTCTTTTATGTGCTTCTTTTATTACTTTCTTAAGCGACCTTAAGTTTCCGTAGGAAGGATTAATGCTGTAGTAATCTAATATATCATAACCATCATCCCTTAATGGTGAGGGGTAAAAAGGTAATAACCATATTGCGGTAACTCCCAGGTCCTCCAGATAATCTAATTTCTCCACAAGGCCTTTAAAATCGCCTATTCCGTCGCCATCACTATCTTTAAAAGCCTTAATATGTAATTCATAAATTATCGCATCTTTATACCACAGATTATTGTTTGTCATATTTACCTTATATAATTATTGAGGATTGCTTCAAAAGTGGGTTAATCTAAAAAACTTAAAATAAATTCTTGCTTTTACGTATATAAATGTTTATATAATATAATTGATACCAGAAAACTGTAATAATATGGTGCGTGTTTTATTGATATTGTGGCTATTTACTTTACTGGCATGTGGTAACAAAAAGCAAGAGTCCGAAGCAACAGATGAATTTGTTCCTGAAATTGAAAGGGATTTAGATTTGATTCGTGAGGATGGTGTGTTAAAGGCGATAACAATTTATAGCTCGACCAGCTACTTTTTATATAGAGGCCAACCCATGGGATTTGAATATGAGTTGCTGGAAAGGCTTGCTGATCATTTAGACCTTAAGCTTGAAATAATTCTGGCTGACGACATAGACGATTTATTCGGTATGCTTAATAGGGGGGAAGGTGATATCATTGCCTATGGATTAACCATAACAGGCCCAAGAAAAGAAATTGTTGATTTTACACATCATTATGTGGTTACCCACCAAACGCTGGTGCAGAGAAAACCGGATAACTGGCGTAAAATGAAGATACATCAGATCCAGAAAACGCTAATCACCGATGCTTTGGAGCTCGTTGGAGACACTGTTTCCGTTAGAAAGAATTCTTCATATTATCATCGACTGATTAATCTTTCAGAAGAACTGGGAAAAAATATATATATCGACACCATAGATGGCAATCTATCCACCGAAGAAATTATAAAAAAAGTAGTGAACAATGAGATAAAATATACGGTCTCTGATTATAACATTGCAGCCATCAATAAAACATTTTATCCAATTCTTGATATTAGTACGCCGGTAAGTTTTTCACAAAGGATCGCATGGGCAGTGAGAAAAAATTCACCCCAACTGAAAGAATCAGTCGATCAATGGATTAAGGCTATGAAGAAAAAGGTTGATTATTATGTGATTTACAACAAATACTTTAACAATAAAAAACAATTCAGAAAGCGGCTAACATCCGAATTTTTCAGCAAGAATTCAGACAAGATATCCATGTATGATGATATAATTAAAAGGGAGTCAAAGAAAATCGGCTGGGATTGGCGGCTGGTTAGTGCGCTGGTATACCAGGAATCGCGATTCAGGCCTAAAGTGCAATCCTGGGTAGGGGCAAAGGGATTGATGCAGATAATGCCATCCACAGCGAGAGAATTAGGTGTTGAAGATCCTGATGATCCTGAGCAAAGCATAATTGGAGGTGTGAAATACCTTGGTCAGCTATATGATCGTTGGATGAGCATATCTGACTCCACACAACGGATCAAATTTACAATTGCCTCTTATAATTGTGGATACAATCATGTTGTGGATGCACAAAAACTGGCAAAGAAGTATGGTAGAAATGAGTTGGTTTGGGATAACAACGTGGAGGAATATATCTTGAAACTAAGCAATCGAAGATATTTTCAGGATGATGTGGTAGGCTATGGCTATGTTAGAGGAAGCGAAACGGTAAATTATGTAGAGGAGATATTTGACAGGTATAATGTATATATTCAGTTTATTGAAGAAGAAGGTGTACAGCTGGCCAAATCTTAAAGAAATACATCAACGTTCTTTTTAATAACAAACTTTGTTAAATAATCTATTAAATGATTGAAGTAGTAGATTACAAATACTGGAATTATGTGATCCACATAAGCTTCATCGTAGTTTCTTTATTTTTATTATATCGTTTGCTAAGGTTTTTGCTAGAGCGGTATCTGGCCTCATCTTCTGAATTTCTTCATGTAGAACCTACCAATTACTATTTTTTTAAGAATGCTCTGAGTTTTATTTTCATTATTAGTGCTATCCTAATTATTCTCATAACCATTCCAGAGTTCAAAGAATTAGGATTAACCCTTGCTACTAGTGCAGGTATTTTTGCTGCAATTTTAGGATTTGCATCACAGGCAGCATTTTCCAATATCATTAGTGGTACTTTTATTGTCATATTTAAGCCTTTCAGGGTCGGGGATAATGTAAAGATTAGCAACCTCTATCACGGAATTATTGAAGACATCACATTAAGACATACTGTGATTAGAGATTTTGAAAATAATCGTTTTATTATTCCTAATTCTACTATTAGCTCAGAAACGATTCACAATTCATCCATTACTGATTACAAGGTCAGGAAACACATTGAACTAAACTTAAGCTTTAAAGCTGATCTAAAAAAAGCAATATCTATTATCCGGGACGAAATTGAGAACCATCCTTTATGTATAGATAACCGCTCTAGTGAGGATATTTTGGAAGGTGTAGAAAAAGTGGTTGTTAAAGTTATAGCCTGGGAGGAGTATTATATTAGATTAAGGGCATGGGTTTGGACGGAAAGTCCTGGAGACGCATTTGATCTAAAGTGCGATGTGCTTAAGTCGATAAAAGAAGCTTTTGATAGAGCAGACATTGAAATGGCTTATCCTTTAACAAATGTAATCTTAAAAAGCCGGGATGAACAATAAGTTAAGTTTTACAAATTGTAAGCCTGTCATTTTTTAAAGAGGACCCGGATGTTTAAATTAATGACCAATAATAAAATATTTAATCATGGAAATCACTTTTTACGGCCACGCTTGTTTCGATGTGCAATTAATGAATACCAATATTCTTTTTGATCCTTTCATCACACCCAATGCGTTGGCAAAGGAAATTGATATCAATAATTTAAACCCAAATTATATTTTACTTACTCACGGACATCAGGATCATATGGCTGATGCATCTGCCATTGCTGAAAGAACAAATGCCAGGATTGTTGCTAATTACGAGGTTGCCACCTGGTTTCAAAATCAGGGTTTTGATGTGCACCCAATGAATCATGGAGGATCATGGAGTTTTGATTTTGGAAAAGTAAAAATGGTTAATGCGGTTCATTCCAGTATGCTTCCGGACGGATCTAATGGAGGAAACCCCGCAGGATTCATAATAGAAACAGATGCCTACACTTTTTATTTTGCAGGAGATACTGCATTAACAATTGACATGCAATTGATTCCAAGGTTCGCAAAACTTGACCTGGCCATACTCCCGATAGGAGATAATTTTACTATGGGTGTAGATGATGCAATTGTGGCATCAGACTTTATTGAATGTGATAAAGTGCTTGGGCTTCATTACGATACTTTTCCATATATCGAGATAGATAAAACGAAGGCTGTCAATAAATTTAACGCCAAAGGAAAAGAGTTGATATTAATGGATATTGGGGAGTCAAGAGTGTTTTAATTTCCATCCACTACATACCTTAATTAAATTGAAAAAATATAAAACGTTTGCAGGAAAAAGTTTTCCAATTGGTGCTACCGTTTACAAAGAAGGGGTAAATTTTTGTATATATTCAAGAAGTGGATGGGCCGTTGAATTACTATTATTTGATGAAAACGACCACACTCATCCCACCCATGTTTTCAATTTAGATCCAGGCAAGAATAAAACCTATCATTACTGGCATATCTTCATAAAAGATATTACCCCGGGTCAATTGTATGCCTACCGCGTCGATGGGCCATTCGATCCATCTAAGGGATTGAGGTTTAATAAGAACAAAGTATTAATCGATCCCTACTCCAGGGCAGTAGTGACTGATACATATGACAGGAATGCCGCTAAACATCATGATGATAACTGTCCTCAAGCCATAAAAAGTGTGGTAATTGATCCTGAAGATTATGACTGGGAGGAGGATGATCCCATTGCACGTCCTTTTGCAAAATCAATCATATATGAACTGCATGTGGGAGGATTTACAAACCACCCGAGCAGTGGCTTGCCAAAGGAAATGCGTGGAACCTACGCTGGGTTGGTTGAAAAAATTCCTTATCTAAAGCGTTTGGGAATAACTGCAGTGGAATTAATGCCTGTACAGCAATTTGACGTTCAGGATGTTGTTAATCAAGACTTAGACAATTATTGGGGTTACACCTCAATGGCATTTTTTGCTCCACATAATGGATATTCCTATAAATCTAATCCCATTGATCAGGTCAATGAATTCAAAGACATGGTCAAAGCACTACATAAAGAAGGCATAGAAGTGATCCTGGATGTAGTATTCAATCATACTTCAGAGGGCGACCAAACCGGACCAACACTATCTTTCAAGGGTTTGGAAAATGAAGATTATTATATCCTGGAAAAGGATATGCACTTTTATAAAAACTATAGTGGTACGGGTAATACCATGAAAGCCAATAATTCAATAGTAAAGCGTTTGATTCTTGATTGCCTTAAGCGCTGGGTTTCAGAGTTTCACATCGACGGCTTCAGATTTGATCTGGCAGCTGTATTTTCAAGGGATGAAGAGGGCCATCCGATACAAAACCCTCCAATATTGTGGGATATAGAAACCAACCCGGTGCTCGCATCTACTAAAATAATTGCGGAAGCATGGGATGTCGATCAGTATTTATTGGGGTCATTCATTGGAGATAAATGGGCAGAATGGAACGGCCGCTACCGCGATGATGTGAGACGTTTTGTTAAGGGCGATAATGGTGTTGTCAATTCATTTGCCAATAGCCTGGCAGGAAGTAGTGATTTGTTTAAAACCATTTTAAGAGACCCGAACAGGAGCATAAACTTTGTAACATGTCATGATGGATTTACATTGAATGACCTGGTTTCTTATAATGAAAAACATAATTGGGCTAATGGAGAAGATAATCGTGATGGCACAAATGACAACTTCAGTTGGAATTGTGGTGTAGAAGGAAAAACGCAGGATGAAGAAGTTGAAAAATTAAGAATAAAGCAAATAAAAAACTTTTTTACGCTGCTAATGGTTTCTCAGGGCACCCCCATGATTTTGATGGGAGATGAGGTAAGGAGGACGCAGAACGGTAACAACAATGCTTATTGTCATAACAATGAACTTTCATGGTTCAACTGGGAAGATGTAGAGGATCATGCAGATATGCTGGGGTTTGTGAAAAAACTAATCGGTTTTAACCTTGATAACTTATTCTTTCAGGAAGATAAATACTGGACGGCACCTCACACCTTGAAAACAACGTATTTCTCTTTTCATGGAATTGAAATAGGTAAAACGGATTGGGGCTATCATTCACATGCACTGGCTTTCAATCTTAAAAACCCAAAATACACCGAACAGCTTCATGTGATGATAAATGCTTTTTGGGAACCATTAAGCTTTCAACTTCCTAATAAAGGCATTGCCAGATGGAAAAAGGTTTTAGATACATCTAAATCCCCACCCTATGATTTTGTAAATAAGGAAGAAGGAGAAAAGATCAAGGATTTTGAGTGTTTAGTAGACTCCAGGTCTATTGTAATAGCTTCAGGAGAGTTATTCATGTGACTAACATTTGTTAATTATGTTGATGTCATAGTTACCAGGAGTAACCTGGCGATGAGCCCAGACAGCAAATTTTTTAAATATCCTGATAAAGATTTCATTATCTATGCAGTACCTTAAAAGCAAAGTCCCGTCCGATTTTTGTAGACAAGTTTATCCATACACGGCACAGTTCTTCCAATAAACCTACTTGTTCATCACCACCGAAATCATAGACTACATAACCTATATCTTCTGCTAGTTGAGTAGCTACTTTTTTTGCCTCTTCATCACTTCCTGCGACAAACATATCAATAGGGATTTTCTCTGTATGTCCTTCTATTGGATAGTATGGATCTTTCATGTTCCCAAAGCCGGTACTGTTAAAGCACTTCGCAACCTTGGCATTGGTAATCTTCTGGAATGCCTCAAAAGCATTATGATAGGGACCAGGTCTTCTAAACACGGAGTTCGTTGTGTCGATGACTATTTTTGAAGAAAGGTCTCCCAGGGAATTAGCTAGTTCTGTGGTCAGATGAGCGGGGATGGCAATCACGATTACATCAGAGTTATCAATGCTTTCTGGAATACCAGTGACTTTGACATTTTCATTTTTAGCAAGTTCAGGTAATTTTTCATCATCCGGATTTTTAGCTCCTACAGTGATTTGATGGCCTTTCTTAGCCCACTTATTTATCAATGCTCCTCCAACATTTCCATGACCTATTACTGTGATGTTCATAAGTTATATCTTATTTAATGTTTAATTTATTTAAACCGATTATCAATATTTATTACAATCATATAGATATTATCTAATACGAATGAGTACCTCGTATTGATTTTTTGTTTTGAAATACGGCATCATTTAGGCATTCATTGATCATAAATCTAAACAATAAATAATAGGCTGCCGGATCGGTATCTTGCGTCCGTCCCCCTTTTACTCACCCAAAGCCTCTATCAACACATCTGCCGTCTCACTGCCGCTAAAGTTCTGCTGACCGGTAATCAAATTACCATCCCTTATGGCAAATCCTTTCCACAAGCCGGCGTGAATGAAGTTAGCACCCAGTTTTCTTAACTCATCTTCAATCCTCCATGGCATCAAATGCTGATCATTTGGAAGCGCACCCATTGACCAAACCGCCTCATCGGCAAAGTCTTCCTCCACATTGGCAAAGCCAGTCACCGTTTTACCTTTTACCAAATATTCACCATTAGATAGTTTAGCATATCGCAAAACAGCCACACCATGACATAGTGCTGAAGCTATTTTTCCAGCCTCATAAAAAGCCACGAATTTTTTAACTGTGTCTTCCGCTTTTTCTATGGTAAACATTGGTCCCTGTCCTCCGGCAATAATGATTGCATCAAACCGGTTAACATCAATATCTCCGGCTGCAGCGGTATCTTCCAGCTGTTTTAAAAAATTAGGGTCGTGTATGTATCCCCTGGAAATCACATCTTCAGCCTGCCACTGGGAAGCGTCTTCAGGGTTACTCAAAGCATCTGCTTCCACCTTACCACCGAAATAACTGAATATTTCTACCTGATGGCCCTTTTCCATCAACTTAAAATGGGGATGGGTTAGTTCGCTCCACCAAAATCCAACCGGCCAGCCGGTTGTAGTACTTTGAGCAGGATTAGAAACAACAATTGCCACGCTTTTAGGTGAATCAGGATTAACCGGGTTTAAGTTTTTGTTAGACATTATAATCGATTTTAATTTTCCTCTAAGTACTTAAATATTATGATTTAAGATATATGGCTGACATATTTGTTTGATACTGGTATTTATGAAAGTATATTGAAAATCAATAGATTATATAATTTATACAATGCCTGAGTTTATACATGACGGAAGGGTTTATTACAACCCTGTTGAGTTTGCGCTTTACCGCATCGGCGGTTTATGGAAGATGCCTATATTATGGCGATTGAATGATAAAACCATGCGCTTTAGCGAAATAAAAAAGTCGCTGCCCAAGATATCAGATAAGATACTCACATTGCAACTTCGGGAACTGGAGACCTATGCTTTAATAACCAGGAAGGTGTATGCCGAGGTGCCACCCAGAGTTGAATATTCCATAACATCAAGGGGCAGGGACGTAATCCCTATAATTAATGAGCTTAGGAATTATGGGTTAAAAGTCATGAAAGAGGAAGGTATAAGTCATTAAAATTATTCAATCAGGTTTTATTATTGCATTGAAAGTATTTTAAAACTATGGTTCATATACTTATTCTTTGAGTATTGTTTAATAGTTTTGGTAAGCTTCAATTTTATTAAATGTTCTTTAACCATCATTAAATTTTTAAGCCTATGAAAGTAACAGTAGTTGGTGCGGGTAACGTAGGCGCTACCTGTGCAGATGTATTAGCATATCGTGAAATTGCCAATGAAATCATTGTCCTGGATATCAAAGAAGGTGTGGCAGAAGGCAAATCTTTGGATATATGGCAAAAAGCACCGATCAACCTCTATGACAGCAAGACCATTGGCACTACCAATGATTATGAAAAAACCGCAGGCTCCGAAGTAGTGGTAATTACTTCTGGTTTGCCTCGTAAGCCGGGCATGTCTAGAGATGATCTTATTCAAACCAATGCAGGTATCGTTAAATCGGTGACGGAAAATGTTGTGAAGCATTCACCTGATGCCATCGTCATTGTTGTCTCCAATCCACTGGATGTTATGACATATCAAGCACACTTCACTTCCGGCCTGGACAGAACAAAAGTGATAGGAATGGCGGGAATATTAGATACAGCAAGATATAGAGCATTCCTGGCCGATGAAATCGGGGTTTCTCCAAAAGATATTCAGGCTGTCCTAATGGGTGGACACGGAGATACCATGGTGCCGCTGCCAAGATACACCACTGTTAGCGGTATTCCGGTAACTGAACTTATCGAAAAAGATAAACTTGATGCCATTATTGAAAGAACCAAAAAAGGTGGAGGGGAATTGGTGAAACTAATGGGAACGTCTGCCTGGTATGCACCGGGTTCAGCATCGGCTCAAATGGTAGAAGCTATTGTTCGTGATCAAAAAAGAGTTTTCCCGTGTTGTGTTAAATTAGAAGGAGAGTTTGGAATCAATAATTGCTACCTGGGAGCGCCTGTTGTCCTGGGTAAAGATGGAGTTGAAAAGATCATAGAATTAGATCTCAATGATGAAGAAAAAGCGCTTCTGGAAACTTCGAAAAATCACGTGAACGATGTTATGGAAGTGTTAGACAAATTAGGAAAATAATAATTGTTAACATACAGGTAACATATAATTCATTATTCTTTAATTTTGCGGGGACTTCAGTGCATCTGAAGTCCTTTTTTATTACCCAAAAATCGGCATATCAATGGACCAGGTCAAATACAACAGACAAATCCTTAAAAGTAATTTCATCAGTCGTGACCTTAGCTGGTTACAATTCAATTATCGTGTACTGGATCAGGCCAGGAAAAAGGACAGGAACATATTTGACCGTATGAAATTTCTGGCTATCACTTCTTCAAACGCAGATGAATTTTTTATGATCAGGATCGGAAGTTTGTATAATTACATTGATTACGACAAAGAAAGAATAGATTATTCTGGCCTTAGGGCACATTCATTTCGAAAAAAACTTTTATACGAAGTAAAGAAATTTGCCAACTCTCAAAATACCTGCTTTACCAAAGAAATCCTTCCGAGCCTAAGAAAATATGGGTTACGTATTATTAGCTTTAAGAATTTATATAAAAATGAAAAGGAAAAGGTAGGGGATTACTTTCATAAGACAATCTTCCCTATGCTTACTCCAATGATGTATGACATGTATCATACATTTCCGATCCTTTCTAACAATGTTCTTACATTCGGGGTGGTTACAAAATCTGACAACGCGAAAAAGATGTCGTTTGTACAGATACCTCAGAACCTGCCTCGGTTTTATCAACTATCAAGGCATGACCAATTGTTGATGCTACCCATAGAAGAGGTTATTTTTAAGCATATCGATGATTTATTTAGAAACGTAAAGGTCGATTCTGTTACCTTATTCAGAGTAACCCGGAATGGTGATTTTACTCTTGAAGAATCCGAAGACATAGAGGCTAATTTTCTGGAAGAGCTAAAGCAAAAAATTAAGGAGAGAAAAACAGGCAGGGTGGTTCGTCTTGAAGTTCAACGAACCTATGATCCATGGCTTATAGATCAGTTAAAGGAGCGATGGGAGATTGATGAATTTAACATATTCGAAATTTATAAATCAGCACTGCTGGATTATACCGCTTTGTGGGAGGTGGTAAATAATAAGGAATTCGAAGAATATCAAGTGCCTTCACAGAAACCCATACTTCCCCTCAGTTTGATTGACAGGGATAAAGAAGAAAGTATATTTTCTGTACTTAAAAACCGTGATGTGTTACTCCATCATCCTTACAATTCCATAGAACCGCTATTGGAATTACTCGAAAAATCTGCGGAGGATTCTCATGTCCTTTCTATAAAATTGACCATTTACAGGCTGGCAAAAAACTCAAGGGTTACGAACGCCTTACACAAAGCAGCCGAAAACGGTAAAAATGTTGCAGTTTTATTTGAAGTAAAAGCCCGGTTTGATGAAGAAAATAACCTTAAAGAAGCTCAAAAGCTACAAAAAGCGGGCTGCTATGTGATTTATGGCGTTGGAACATTAAAAACACATACTAAACTACTTTTAGTTGTCAGGAAAGAGGAAAACCAGGTCACGCGGTTTGTGCATATGGCCAGTGGTAATTATAATGAAAAAACCTCCAGGCTTTACACAGACATTGGTTTTATCACCACACGGGAAAATTATGCAAATGACGTTTCAGAATTCTTTAATGTGATCACCGGTCATTCAAAGCCTGAGGATTACGAATCCCTGATCACTGCACCACGGGATATGAGGGATAAACTTATATCACTTATCAGTCAGGAAGCTGAAAATGCAAAAAAGGGACTTGATTCGGGCATTGTATTCAAAATCAACTCATTACAGGATGATAAAAGTATCAATGCATTATATGAAGCTTCACAAGTGGGTGTTCCGATTAAGTTAATTGTGAGAGGAATTTGCTGTCTCAGACCCGGGAGAAAAGGTTTGAGCGATAATATTACAGTCCGTTCTATTGTCGGCGAATACCTTGAACATTCCAGACTGTATTACTTCCATAATAACAATGAACCAAAAGTTTATTCCGGTAGCGCTGATATGATGGTTCGAAGCTTTGATCGCAGACTGGAATCTTTATTCCTGGTCCCTGCAGGTTCTCTGTTAAAACATGTAACCGCAATTCTGGCTGCAAACTTAAAAGACAACGTTAATGCTTATGAAATGCGTGAAGATGGAAGTTATCAAATACCGATAACTGACGGTAAATCGTCATACAATATTCACAAACACTTTTACAAAATAACCAAGGAAGAAGTTAAAAATGCCAAAATATTTTAGCTCAGGTCAGGAATTCAACCATTTTATGGATTGTAGCCCGGTCTTTTGTGGTTTTGTTATGTCCTAATCCATGGGTAATATAATATTGAGGCGTCCGCCATATCGAATACACATGGTCTATATGCTTCATAGGTAGAACCTTGTCCTCATCGTCATGGATAATCAATGTTTGTTCTACTCTCATATTTGGCCCCCACTTAGCGAGATCAAAATCATCAATTGAAGCACCAATCCTGCGTTCAATATACTTATGCATACCCATTTCGATATTTTCCGGAATAAATAAAAACTCACAAAAACTTTTTATGATCCAGCTAACTACCGTAGGCATACTCACCAATACAAGTTTATTAACACTGGTAGTTGAATCATCCTTGGCAAGCTCATAACTCGCAGCAATAGCTCCAAATGAATGACCAATTATACTTTGTACACCACCACTAAACTCAAAATAATCAATCAGACACCTGATCGACTCTGAATACTCAACCATGTTTACAGAATTTCCTGTGGAGTATCCATGGGCCGGTGCATCAAAAGCAACAACTGAAAAACCTTTTTTTAATAGTTCTGGAATAACCATTCTAAAGGTAAATGCCTGCGATTCCCAACCATGGACCAGTAAGACTCTTGGCCCATAAAAGCCCCATTGGTAGGCTTGCAATGTCCTATCCTCATAGGGTAGTCGTAAAATATCAGCATCTTTAAAAATGTCGGGTTTTGCCCTGTTGGATTTATTCTGAGGGGTGGTAAATAGTTTCATGGCTACCCGGGTACCGAGTAAAGGTGCATTCTTCCCGCTCCATTGAAAGAAGTTTCGAAGAAATGATACCCTTTTTGGAACAAACTGTTCTTTTGAATAAAATGAAGGCGAATCTTCTTTCTTGTTAAGTGTTACTGTTCCCATAATTTAAAACCATTCGGTTTATTTTAATTCAAAAAAATTAAGCTTTTAGTTTATTATAAAGAATGTCTTTAATGTGTTCATAAATGTTTTTGAGCGGTTTAGTGTTGTGATGAAGTTTTGCCATCATAAGACCGCCCTCAACCAAAGAAATCAATACATCAGCATATTTATCCGGACTTATATCCCTTTTGATATCACCGTACCTAATGCCATTTTTTATAATCCTTACCACAGATGCTTTCCATATATTCAGGGCTTTTATTGCCCTTACCTTCAATTCAGGATGGGTATCATCCACCTCTATACTTGTATTTAGTATTGGACAGCCAGAGTTTAAGATGGGATGGTACATAATACTCTTATGAAATCCAAGCACCGTTAAAAGCTTATTTATAGCATCTTTTTGACTTTTAATGGCCCTTCTGAATTCATCAAACATCACATTTACATTGTAGTCAAATGCAGCTAAAGCAATATCATCTTTATTCTTGAAATTGCCATAAATGCCTCCCTTAGTTAATCCGGTGGCCTCCATAATATCCGATAATGAGGTACCCGCATAACCTTTTTGATTAAAAATTGGAGCTGATCTTTCTATAATATACTTTTTTGTTTGCTCTCCTTTGGATACTAATACATTGCTCATTGAACCACAAAAAAGACCGATCGGTTTTATAATAAAAAATAATTTCCATTAATTTTTTGTTATTAAATTGTCGTTATGAATATAATTAATGGTCAAACAACTCCTTTACATCATAACAGACCCATTACCTATGATTTAAAATACCCTGGAAATGGATCAGGATTTCCATTAATCATATTTGTACATGGTTTTAAATCCTACAAAGATTGGGGTGCCTATAACCTTGTATCGAATTATTTTGTACAGAAAGGATTCGCATTTCTGAAATTCAACCTTTCCCATAATGGCACAATACCGGAAAAGATGTCAGAATTTGCTGATTTAGAGGCATTTGGGAGGAATAATTTCAGCATCGAGATGGGCGACCTAAAACATATAATCGATATGGCACAGGAAGGATCCATTGTTGAAAAAGGTGTTGATTTTGATTTAGAAAGATTATTTCTCATTGGACATAGCAGGGGTGGGGGTCTATGTCTGATGAAAACGGCCGAGGACTACAGGGTTAAAAAGCTGGTGACCTGGGCAGCCATCTCCTCGGTGGGTAAAAACTGGTCTAAAGAAGCTTTAAATCAATGGAAAGAAAAGGGGGTTACTTATATGTATAATGCACGAACCGGTCAGGATATGCCTTTGTATTATCAGATAGTTGAAGACTATTATAATTATGAAGAGCGATTTAATATTGAATCAATTGCACCGAAAATCAAAGCACCTACTTTATTAATTCATGGAGATGCTGACGAGACAGTCCCTTATTCCTCGGTGGAAGCGTTGGTGAGTTGGAACCCAAGTTTTAAACATATTCTTGTACCAAATGCAGGCCATACTTTCGGGGCTAAAGAGCCATGGGAGTATAACTATCTGCCTGATGACCTCCATAAGGTGCTTGATGATACAATAGAATTCTTAATATGATTTGTATTGGCCTGCAAGCGCAATTGCCTTTTTAACATATTTTTTAAAGGTTTTATGATATTGCAATAAAAATTCACTTAGCGCTGGTTCGATTAATGGCCTGGCTACATAGTCAGATAAATAAAATGGCTCATGAATAATTGCCGTTAACGTTGTTTTAGTGATTTTTTTATCAAAATTAGCTACTGCAATTGGTATAATCATTGGTTCGGGTTCTACATAAGCTGCCAACTCAAATGCACCGGTTTTAAAAACTGCAGGAGATTTCTCCGTTCTATAGCTTTTACCTTCCGGGGCAATCATTAAATTATTTCCACTTATTAGTATCTCTTTGCCCTTATCTAAAAACAGATGTTTTAGAAATTTTCTTGGAGTCGGAGATTCTTCCAACTCCTGTATTTCTTTATTTCTAACATAAATATATCCCAAACGATCATAATACATTTTATGGCCATATTCTTTCAACCCTGACTGCCTTACTACTCTAATGGGGGTTTCTCCATATTTTTCATATACGATCATTGATGACACAAAATGAGAATCCAGGGTCAATTGAAAGTCATTTGGCAGCGTGTTTTCGGGGTTATTAACGATATGATTCATAATAATAATGTTACCTGGTTTTTCAGGCAGGTGCTTCATTCCCTCAATGATATAATTTGTATTTTCAAAAAGGTCCTGAAAAGCCTTGTTACAATTATTTCTTATTTGTATTGTGTCCATGCCTGGAGGGGCGTTGGCTACCGTTTCATAGATATTCTGGAACTTTGTGTATAGCTTCAATTCAGTTTTTATACCTTCTAACAGGTCAAGCGATAGATTGGCCAGGTTTTGTTCTAATGGTTTTCCTTGTTCCCTTACTAAAGATAGAACCTCAAAAGCATCAGAAAGCGTGAGGCGGTTAGCAAGGAAGTGCGGGATCTTATGTAAAGGTGATGACACATTTAACCTCGAAGCATTCTGTCCCAGTAATGCTTTTATTGCTATCGTTACTTCATCATACCGGTAGGCTATCAGACGAATTCGCGTGGCCCTAAGTCGATTTCCAATGGTCTGAAGCACACGACGCATTAGAGGAATACCAATCCGGGGATTAGTCCTGGCGATCTCTTCCAGATCCCGGGCCTCGAATACAATAGCTGTGGTTTTTTTTAATGTAGTGGCCGTTGCATGATATAAATATGGTGGCACGAATGCTGACCAGCCTATCGAATAACCAGGCGTGTTAATTGTTCTGATTGAAATTTTATTGCTGTATAAACTATCTAAATCCATTACTGATAATTCAACTTCTCCACAAAGTAAAATATAAAAATGATGGGCTTGTTGGTATTCTTCCAGCAGTAATTGTCCTTTTTCGATGGTGATTATTCTGCCAAGCCCAGCCAGTAATTCAAGGTCTGAATCCTGAAAAATATCAAAGTATATTTGTTTTCTTAACAAATCACTGGTGATGGCTATGTTTTCAAATATTTGGCTTTTGAATGAGTCCTCGTCACCTCCTAAATCATGTTCTGCGTTTGATTTTGATCCTACCAAACGCAATCGCGATTGCGATAATCGTTCCATAGCTGCTATCGCTACTTTTTGTAATAATGGATAACCAATGCTTGGCTTTTGATTTACTATTTCATCAAACTTTGATTTTGAGATGATATAAAAAGTACTGGATCGCTCTGTTCTTACGGTGGTAGTATACCGATATGGAGCTCGAAATGCAGACCAGCCAATAAGGCTGCCGTAGCTCCGGGTAACACCCACTAATAAATTTTTCTCAATCTCTTGCAACCACATCAAAAACTGAACGGCACCATCAATCAAGAAAAACACATTCCGAGCTTCGCTATGTTGAAGAACTACTTCCTGGTTTTGATCAAATTGTTTGGTTACTGCAATCTTTGCGAATTTTTCCAGATCAACTTCCGACAAGTGTTGAAAAAAAGGCAATCTTCTCAATTGATCTTTAGATACCATCTTGAAATAGGTTAATTTTAAGAAGTTAATAAAAATCATGCAGATTTTCATATATTAATCGTTGATGATAGGTTAAAAATGAATTTAAAACCAGCGATCACCCGGCCGGTAGATTTTTTTCAATTCTGGGATAAGACCTCAAAGCTATTAGCGCGTACACCATTGGAGTTGGTGAAAAATAAAAAAACGACAGACGCCGACCCTGAAATTGACCTGGAGTATCTGGAATTCAATTCATTTGACAATAAAAGAATTAGTGGTTATTTACTCAAATGGAAAGATGAGAAAGAAAGGCCTTTGGTCATACACAGCCATGGGTACATGAGCCAAACTACCATACAATGGAATTGGGCACAATCAGGTATTAATGTTTTGGGAGTAGATATCAGAGGGTTTGGAATGTCTAAAAAAGCACTACCAGATATTTCGAAAAATGGATACGTATTATCAGGAATTGACTCACCGGAAACTTCTGTGCTTAGAGGCGCCGTTTGTGACTATATCCAGGCTATCAGCGTTGGCAGGCAATTATGTGAGGGTAAAATTTCTACTTTAGCTGTAAAAGGTATAAGCTTTGGCGGTGGATTAGCTTTAATGGCTGAAGCACAGGTAAAAGCAGCTGATTATTTGATTCTGGGTGTACCCACTTTTGGGTGGGCTGAAGGCAGGCAGTTCTATGTACAATCGGGGTCAGGTAGAGAAATCAATGAATACCTAAAGGATAATCCAAATATGGAGGAGGATACTATGTTAGTATTACGGTATTTTGACCCAATAAATTTTGCACAAGAAGTAAAATGCCGAACATTTATAGGATTAGGGCTAATCGACAAGGTGGTTCCCCCTCAAACGGTTTACTCTATAGTCAATCATATCTCCGGACCGACAGAAATTATGGAGTTACCAGTGAGTCATTCAAATGATCCAGAAGAGATATTGTGGAAAAAATTTGAGAAGAAGTGGATTCAAATGGTACTTAATGGTAAATAATACCAGAAAGATTAAATTCAGTATTTCAAAGCTACTGTAAAGTAAAAACGCAACCTTCTTGGCTTTTTGCATTAATCTACCTCCTGTAGCATCCATAAACCTTTAATCACATGATTATCCCTGGGCAAAGGATTGATCAAAAAGAGTGAAGAAGAATAAAGTAAGGCATAGAAATATTCTTGATATGTTTAAGGGTTTTGCTAATTAAACGATAGCTTTATTAGAGGTTTTATTGTTTCCATAATCATTGATTAACCCAACGAATCAAACAAAATAGGTGCGGAGGTTTTTGAAATTTTTAATTGTGTGATGACCCATCAAAGAATACCTATTAAACTTAAATTCAAAAATGGAGGCAATTAAGAAGTTACTGTTGTATTTCTTATTAATATTATCCATTGCTCCATTATCAGCCCAACAAGATAGCATCCAATATCCATGGGTCATTGGTGCCAGGATTCATGGTGGATTTATCATTCCTCATGCCCCTGATTTAAAAAGCTTAGCCCAAAATGATCCTTCAGGTATACAGTTTGAAATAAGTAAATTAAAGATGAGTCAGCGTTCATGGGATTATTGCCGATGCTTTCCAAAAATTGGCGCTGCATTTAATTACTACAATTATTCAGAACCTGATTCGCTGGGTAACTCCTACAACTTAAGCTTTTTTATTGAGCCTGAATTTGGTGCTCACAAAAAAATATTTTTTTCACTAAGGCCACAATTGGGTGTTACTTACCTTAATAAACCATTTGATTCAATTAATAATCCTAACAACACTTTTTATAGCAGTACGATTAGCTTTTTAGTGAGTCTGAGTGCAGCAGTGAATGTTAACATTGCACCACGCTGGAGATTAAATTTTGCTGCAAATTATAATCATATATCTAACGGCGGCATAAAAGAACCAAACAGAGGAATGAACTTTCCCACCTTAAGTATAGGTGTGGAGTATCTTACTGAAGCAGTAAAATTTCCAGATTATTCAATAAACCGGGAATCTTATCAGAAGAGAAAGTTTCTTGATCTGGGTATTTTGTTATCTGCACAAACTGCCAATGACCAACCGGGAAGACATCCACTATATGGCCTTTTTGGTAGTTATAACTTTTCAATAAACCGAAAGAGCATTATTAAAATATCAACTGAATGGGTAAATGATGGTGCCTTAAAGGAAAACCTTGAACAGGAAGGCCTTGATATGGACCATAACCGAATAGCCATTCTGCTTGGACACGATATGCTTATCGGAAGATTTAGGTTTGGATTTGATCTTGGGGCTTATGTCTACTCACCAGTGAAAGCAAGGGATCCTGTCTATCAACGATATTCATTAAGATATACCGTGAATAACAAGTTTTATATTGGTACCACCATAAAATCACACCGGCAGGTGGCTGATTACCTTGATTTAAGATTTGGAAGGTTTATTAGTTTATAGATTGAAAATTTTTTGAATTAAGTACTCAGTGATTATTGGTTTTCTTATGGATGATCTTTCAGGAGATAATTTTATGACAGCTAAAATGCTTTAGTTCCTAACATGATTCTTTTTGATTGCAAGAAATCGCTAATGTTAAAACTTATGTTTGGAATTTAGGTGGGTTTAGCACTGAAATTTTCCAGATTATTATCACGGATAGAACAATCAATTTCAATTGGGTTGCAGCACACCTGGCAATCTTCAATATAATTTTGCTGCTTTACCGATGGGTCAATTAACATTGAAATTTCCTCGCCACAATATGGACAAATAAAAAAATGTTCGATCATTATTTTATTTAGATCTATTAAAGCTCAACAAAGATTTTTTGTGGATATTTTTTATCACGTTACCGGTCTGATCATTTCTGTAATTCAAACCTTTTGCTGGCAAAATGTCTGAAATCACGATTCTATAGAACCTGTCACGCGTTTCATAAAATCATTTAGCGCTTCTTTTTCAGGTTTGCCTTGCTTGATTTCATTTACAACATCTATTGAACCATACAAATTAGAAAGTAATTCACCAATGACATCTAGTTCCTGGTCTTTAATGCCTTTAGCCTCAGCCAAATGTTCTAAGAGCTCTATAGACTCAACCACCCAATCTTCATCATTTTCTTTAATGAACTCAACGATATGTTTTATTACAGGTAATCTCATATTTGCACTTAATTTTATTAGAATTCAAATATAATATCTAAAATGTTCGGTTCATATTAATTGCGGCAACTGAATATATATGATAAATCAATGATTATTTATAATATATTCTATAATTATGAATTTAAAATTATACTTTTGACAAATTAAACCACTGGAAAGACTCATATGGATGAAGATAATAATGCCATCATAACTAATTTAGTGTGGCATCACCGAGCTGATTCTTTGCCGGAACCCGGCTATCGATTATTAGTGTTTTCTCCTGATTACGATGATAGAGATCCTTTTAAAGTAAGAATAATGGAGAGCCAGTTCTATGAATTATCCAAAGATTCTGAGTGGTGGGCTTATTTGACTACACCGGATCAATCATAATAGATAAGTATGCAAAAGATAAAGTGGGGGATACTAAGTACAGGAAATATAACCAGGCCATTTTTAGAGGACATTAAAAATGTAAAGACGGCAGAAGTGTTGGCGGTGGCATCAAGGTCTTTATCAAAAGCCAGAGGTTATGCCATTGAACATCAAATCAAAAATTGGTATGGATCATATATTGAACTGATGCAAGATGAATCAATAGATTGTATTTACATTGCCACACCGCACCATATTCATCATAAATTGATAGAAGAATGTCTGCATCATGGGAAGCATGTTTTATGCGAAAAACCAATAACTGTAAATGAATCTCAACTAATCCACTTAATTGATCTTGCAAAGGAGAAAGATCTATTCTTGATGGAAGCACTTTGGACCTATTATCTGCCTGTGATAAAACAAGCTAAACAGTGGATCCATGATGGATACATCGGCAAAGTTCGATTTATCAAAGCAGAGTTTGGCTTTAACACCCATTATGATCCTGAAAACAGGCTTTTTAATCCTGAATTAGCGGGGGGTGCATTGCTTGATATCGGTGTTTATCCTATCGCCCTTTCCAATTTCATCATCGCCGATGATGTAGCTGAAATCAAAGCTGTTGGCACTAAAGCTCCTACAGGTGTAGACAATCAACTTTCTGTAAACCTCAAATATTATTCGGATATTATCGCTCAACTCTCTTGTTCATTTGAAGCTACTTTCAGAGATGACGCTTATATCTATGGCACGGAGGGTTTCATTCACATACCTGATTTTTGGAAAGCTAACGTTGCATCAATAGCGTCAAAATACAAAAAAGAAACCATCACAGACAATAGAAGTACAAACGGATATAATTTCGAAGTACAACATGTCTGTGATTTATTGTTATCCACCAAAAAAGCTGAAAACGAATTAGTCTTGAGTCTTAGAAATCTACAGGTGATGGATACAATAAGAAACCAACTAGGCATTAATTATCCATTTGAATGATATTATTTTTCTAACCTGAACATTAGTATACCCCAATTGAGGTATCCATTTTTACCACCTTCAATCCAATGCTTCAGCCCGTTTTTCATTCTCTGGATATATGGGCCGCTACATACTTTACTCAATATTTCTTCTTTTGATTCCAGTTGTTTGAGTACTGAACTGTAATGATTCGTTAAATGCTGAGGCATCTCCTGTATTTCTATCGGTTTGAATCCATTATCATTTGCTAATTGCTTGTATAGTTTCACTGATCCCATCTCCTCAAGATGTATTCTATCCAATATAGGCTGGAGCACATTTGAAGGACAATCATCTGCCTGCATCGGATCGGTAAAAATAAGTTTGCCCCCTTTTTTAAGCACCCTTTTGATCTCTTTAAATACCTGGGTTTTGTTGCCACTATGAAGAAAAGAATCTTCTGACCAAACAATGTCATATTTTTCATCCCCGAAAGGTATTTCTTCAAAGTTACCGGTTGTTACAGTTATGAGCTGGGTAAGCATAACCGCTTTATTTTTATCTATATTTCTTTGATTCTCCACTTCACTTAAGTTTAAGCAATCAACATGACATCCGAATGTGGAGGCCAGATATCTGGCGGCCCCTCCATACCCTGACCCCAGGTCAAGTATTTTTGTGTCTGTGCCAATTGGGGAAGCCATTGATGCCATGTGGACAACCGTTCTTTTACTAGCCTGAAATATATCTTCTCCCGGATACTGATACATACCAACGTGTATGTCTTCACCCCCCCAGATGGTATGATAAAATTCATCAGCATCCGTACTGTCGTAGTAGGATTTTGTGGTTTCTAATAAATTATTATCTTCCATGATTAGAGGTCTTTTTTGATATATTTTTTTTCAGCGATATGTATGAAAAAATCGGGCTCTTCAGTTTTATAGGTTTCTTCAAAGTCACCATAGGTGGAAATTTCCTGAAAGCCTACCTCACCCAACAATCTTGTCACATAATTCTTACGAAGTGGAAACATATTTAAATAAAAAACTGATTTGTCAGGAAATTCGTATTTGAATCGGGCTAATCCTTCATCCACATATTCCGGCTCTGCTTTTACATTATCTCCGGCGTAATAATACGTGTGTTTTGATTCAAAACCTTGATCTAATATGCCATCATAATTTCTGTGGTCGATAATTAACACGCCATCATGCTTTAATGCCGAATAAAATTCGGCCAGTGCCTTTCTTCGATCATTTTCAGAATGTAAATGAGTAAATGAATTACCCAGGCATATAATCGCATCATATCGGCCATGTATATCCCTGTTTAGCCACCGCCAATCTGCTTGTGCAGTGCTTAATAAATACCCATTCTTTCTTGCATTTTCAAATGCTTTAGCAAGCATATTTGGGCTCCCATCAGAACTCCACACCTCAAATCCTGCATTCAATAATTGTATGGAATGAAAACCGGTACCAGTGGCAACATCCAGGATTTTTCGTTTACCCCTTTTTTTGAGTTCTTTTATAAAGAATTTTTCTTCACCAGCTGCTCTGGCTTTCCAATCAATAAGTTCGTCCCATTTGTCAACAAATGAGTGAACATATTCCTCAAGATACTTTTCTGTATCCCTAACTTCAATTGGTTTAGTACCATAATCTTGTTTTTCTAGTGTAGTCATAAGTCATCGTTAAAATGAAAGGTTAATTAAATTACTTAATAAAAAGTGGGCTAATGTGAGCGTAAGTGCTTAAAAAAAGCTATAAAAATCCAACTTTTATTATTTTCATAACTCAAATCTTGGTATTTAAATACCAAGAGTCAAGGGTATAGCCCATTAATTGAGAATAAACCCCTTTTGATTGGACATATGTGGTTTATATTTATATCTTTGAATGTTAGGTGGGATTATCTACTGAGATATTATCAGCGCTGGTATTACTAATTAATGGTAAGAATTTTTCAATAAAGAATTAAAAACTGGAATAATCACAAAGCTCAGATATCTTTTAATGTAAGCGTTGCAAAAAACCAAATAGCTCCATTAACCAAGCCACACCTATATGGATCCATATTCCCCCCCAGATATTCCTTGTTTTTAAGGAAATAATCCCCAGGACATAGCCCCCGAAAATTGATGAGATTGTCTCTCCCAAAGGCTTATCAAAATGTAAAAAACAATAGGAAGTTACCATGGCCAACACCGTATAACCTCCTAATAATCTGGAAAATGCAAGCACCATAAATCCCCGGAAAACAAATTCGATGGATATAAAATCAAAGCCATAGGATAATTCAAAGATCAAGACCGACAGCCATTCACCCATATTGTGATTATCCGCAAATGCATCTCCCATTGTCTTGGCATATCTGGGATAAAACGCCTGAATGTCTCCAAAATAGGAACCTATCCAAATAAATATTGAAGCAATCCCCAGTAATAGAGTATAAGGCTTCCAATTAAAATTACCATATTTTAATCCATAGAGATTATAATCATTTCTGTTTTCTAATAGAAAGCCAATAAATATCAGCGGTATGACCGTGGTGAACAAGCTGCTAAGCCGTTTAATGACCCTACCAAGAAAATATTTGTCAACGGGCTCAAACCAATCCAGTAAATATACATGATAATAGAAATGCCGATCAAAGCCTAATACGATAAATATTACTAAAAACCTTATCCAAAAGGCCTTAGCGGTTAACCAATCCTTATTGATATTGAATAAATAAAGAAAAATGCAGGTAACAAAAAAGGGGAAAGCCTGAAATAAAAACATTGCAGGCCACCTGGCAAAACTGCCTCTCAGAGGATCCAGATAAGTATCTTTAAAATCAATGCTGTATTCAATGTAGATACAAGCAAATAAGAATATTGCAAGGGCTGAATATAGTCCGGAATTGAAATACTCAGATTGAAAGTCTCTAAGATAACGCCAAATTTTTTTCAAGATTGTAATATTGATTCGTCAATATTACATATAAAATTATTCCCTGGCCACAGTGGCGGTGTCTAATATAGCACCTCCTCTGGTAACTGCGGCTACATTAAAAAATCCAATAACATTAGTTTCCCCATTTGTATTAATGATATTGGTACTAACATTGGCTAAGGGTACAGCAAATAACTCAGCAAAGCCCCCTGGCCGATCGGTTTGGATGCGTACTTCGTTTAGAAAGTCAAATGTTTCATTGCTGATGGAATGGATCTCTACAGATACGGAATCACCATGCTCAAAAGGTGGGAGGAATTCATTATCATTTTCAGGGTCTTCCTCGAAAGGACTTATTCCGACCCTCAAGGGTTGTATAAATGTTAACCCGTCTATGCCGCCACCTCTTGTGAACCCAGCATCATATACGATGTTTATTTCCGAAGGCTTATTTAGAAAAACTCCATTTTTGTAAGCCTTTATCCAGTAAGTATCGTCTAATCCTTCAAAGTCCCGGGCAAAGACCTCACCTAAGTAATAATCCTGAGATATAAAAGCATCGGCTTCCTCAAAAGTAAAGATCACACTGTCAACGGGCGGTACTCTGGTTATTTGAGATGAAGATTCCAGTTGTTCACCGTCAAGGTCAATGCGTAGAAGAAACGAATCGCCAACTACACCAAGTACATCTGAAGAATCTACCGGTGTGAACTCATAAATTCCTGTTTCAGACTCTTCAAAAGTGAATTGACCACCATTTAGGTTAATAAGTGTAACGGTTGCCCCGCTGATTCCAGGATTAAATTCCTGGTCAAAAAAAGGAATGCTTCGGGTAATTTGTACTGTTTGTGTCTTGAGCGTATTATCCAAAAAAGCATCAACCACTAGAACAGGCTCAGATGCCGGTATATCAGGGGAAACAACATCTTCACAATTTTGAAGAAAAACGATAATATAAAATAATAAAATATACCTGATGATCTTCATACACTAAAATTTAAAATTGTAAGACACAGAAGGAAAAAAGGTGCCAATTATCGAGGTCTGGGTAGCTTCCGTCCGAATGGGCTCATCTGCAACTGGTCGAACGTCATTCGGTTGGGCAAAGGTTAAAGCAAAAGGATTTCTTCTGGAGTATAGATTATAAATTGAGAACACAAAATAATCCTGATTTTTTCTTCTTTCCCCGTTTTTCTTGTATTTGCGTCCCTGCATGGTGAAAGCGATGTCGAGCCGATGGTATGTTGGAATCCTTGAATTATTCCTGGATCCATCTGCTATGTAAGGGATAACATAATTTTGAACCTGAAAACGGTCGTTGGGGAAAGTAACCGGCGTTCCGGTTATTAAACTGAAATTTGTAGAAAATGACCACTTTTTATTGATTTCATAGAAAGCAGCCAGCTTCAGGTTATGGGTTTGATCATACCTTGCCGGATACCAGTCACCGTTATTTATTCCCGGAATGTTTAATTCGGTTCTTGCTAATGTATAACTAACCCAACCGGTTAACTTTCCAGTATTTTTCTTCGCATAGAGCTCTAATCCATAAGCTCGCCCTTCGCCAGATAATAAATCACCTTCTAAGAATTCATTGATCAGGAGGTCAGCACCATCGATATAGTCGATTTGATTCCTGGCTTTTCTGAAATAAATCTCCGCTGAGGTTTCAATACCATTGCTTAATCCGAAGTTTTTAAATACACCAAATGCGTATTGATCGGCTTTTTGTGGATTGATATTATTTGAGCTGGGGTTCCACACATCAATTGGCGTAGCAGCCGCAGTGTTGGACACCAGGTGAATATACTGCACCATCCTGTTGTAGCTGGCTTTTAAAGAAAGCTGAGGTTTTAATTGGTATTTTATGCTGAATCTTGGTTCAAGATTGTAGAAGCTTTCGATAGTTTCCCAGTTTTCCGTTTCCCTGGAACTTACCGGTGGACGCCTCATGCCGGGTTCCACATCGTCATATTCATAAATTGTTCCATCACCAAGTAGTAAAAAGCTGGAAAAGCGGAGGCCATACCTTAGCGACAGGTCGTTGCTTATTTTTTGATTGTTGTCAATGTAAATGGCTGATTCAAGTGCTTTTTTCTCATCCAGGCTAACATCTTGAGTTTCACCATTGCTTACACCTACGGCATTTGCAGGATCAAATAGATACAACAGCACTTCTCCACCAAAATTCAATTCGTTATTTGTGCCAATGAAGTAAGTTAGCTCCGGTTTTAAATTAAATGTCCTGATTTGTGAGCTCCAGTCAAATTTATCCCTTTCATCATCGCCAAAATTAAATGCGTAGTCATAATCACTAAAGAAAAAAGTAAAATTGGAAAATAACTGATCATTGAATAAATGGTTCCAGCGTAAGGTTGCAGTACTATTACCCCAATTAAACCCCTGACCATCCGGATCGCTAAACTTATCACGCCCCAGGTACCCGGAAAGGAACAACCAATTCTTTTTGTTGATGTTATAATTGGTTTTCATCGTCAAATCATAAAAATTTAAAGCGCCTTCATCATCCAGTAAATCGGTGAATGGTGCTGCTAATAGGTCTGCATATGACCTTCTGCCCGCAACTATAAATGAGGCTTTATCTTTGACAATCGGCGCTTCAATGGCTAAACGACTGAATATTGTCCCTATACCACCATTTACTTCCAGTTCTTTCTGGTTACCTTCTTTCATTCTTATGTCAAGAATTGATGAAAGCCTACCGCCATAGCGGGAAGGAATACCACCTTTAAAAAGCTTAATATCTTTAACCGCATCCGGATTAAATACCGAAAAGAAGCCAAACAAGTGCGAGGAATTGTACACCGGTGCTTCATCCAACAACACAAGATTCTGGCCAACGCTACCACCCCTGACATTAAACCCCGAAGCACCTTCCCCAACAGTGCTTACACCAGGCAGCAACTGGATGGCCTTTAACACATCATTCTCACCAAGAAAAGCCGGTATTTTTTTTATAGTATTAATGTCAAGTTTATTGGTACTCATTTCTATGCCACTTACATTCGCATCTTCAGGCTCAGCGGTTACTACCACCTCTTCCAGCTGTTGCGTTTCGGGTGTTAGTTCGATGTCTTCTCTCAAACTTTGTTTCAGGCTTATATCTTTATTGATGGTTTCATAACCAACAGACCTGTATTGTACGGTGTATTGACCCGGAGCAAGCGAGATTGAGTAATAACCATAATAATTAGTAATAGCACCACCTTCAATTTCATTTACATAAATCGTGGCACCGATCAGGCTTTCCCCGTTGCGCGCATCTGTCAGATAACCGCTAATGGTTACTTTTTCTTGAGTAAATGACAACAGACTGGCACAAATTAAGGTTACAGTTAGCAGTATTCGTAAGGGATCCATCACACGCAATTGTTGATTTCTATAGTATCAACGCGAAAATATATAGGGGTATTGGTTTTATTGGATTACCGTATGATTAAAAGTGATGAAGCGGATTTTCTTTTTGATGAATGGGTAAAAATCTGCTTTAAAATAGTTTTTTTTAAAGCAGATTTACTATAAACACAATTTAATAATTATTAAAATGGTCATAAATAGATTGATAAAAAATTATGTCCTTATTCTGATTGGATTTTTGCTGGCCTCATGTGATGATGAGGATGAATCCCCCTTGCAAATTCCAGAAGAAACATTCATTGTCAACCAATTTATCCAGGAAGAAATGGAGTTTTGGTACTTCTGGGAAGATCAGATACCCGATGGTTTAGATCCCAGGGTAGAACCTGACTCTCGTCAATTCTTCGAGGATATGCTGTTTGAGGAAGATCGATTTTCAATTATAACCGACGATGCAGCAGCACTTAATGATTTCTTTGAAGGTACATCTACAGATTTTGGCTGGTCATTAACCGCAGCTTCTATCTCGGGGTCAGACGATATTGTCGGCTTTGTTGACTATGTCATTCCAAACACACCAGCCTATGATGCAGGCATTACCAGGGGAGATGTGATCAGAACCGTAAATGGTCAAACCCCTGACATCGATAATTTTGGAAGCTTATTATTTGGCAACTTCACCTCAGCTACTTTTGGGATAGCAGAATTTAGGGATGGATTGATTCAGGATGTCGATCGCGAATTCACCTTAACATCTGAAATAATTACTGAAAATCCGGTGTTCTTAGATACTGTTTACAACATTGACAATACAAATATTGGTTATCTGGTATATAATGGATTTCGGTCTAATTTTGAAAATGAAATCCTTTCCGCACTAACAGAACTGCAAGCCCGGAATATATCCGAGTTGATTATTGATCTCCGTTATAATAGTGGTGGTTCATTAGAAACGAGCCGGAAGATTGCCAGTACGATAGCCCCGTTTTCCAATGTGCAAAATAATTCAATTTATTCTCAAAATTTATGGAATAATCTGGTTACTCAGGCCATTATCGACCAGGAAGGTGAAGAATCAGACAATCTGCTAACAAGACTATCTGATCAGGGATTTAATTTTAATCTTTCGAGGGTATTCTTTATTACTCAGTTCAAAACGGCCTCAGCCAGCGAACAATTAATTAACAATCTTAAACCATATATGGATGTTACCATTATTGGAGGCACAACAGTAGGTAAGGCTGAGGGGTCAATTACCAGGGAAGACCCTGAAAATCATACATGGGCCATCCAGCCGATTGTCCTGAAAGCAGCTAATGCCAATGGAGAGACTAATTTTGAAGAGGGTTTTATTCCGGATTTTCCTATACAAGACGATTTTGAACATCGATTAGGGACTATCGATGAAGCAAATTTAAATCTGGTATTGGATGTTATCGCTGGTATCGGCCCGGCCCGAATCGGGCATAAAGAAAAATATCAAATTGCACCGGGTGCCAGACAGATAGTTTCTGGTCAGTTAAGTGTAGACAGGCCTTTAATTAATATTGATCGCTAGCCACTAATCTAACGATGGTAAGTTTTTTTCAATAGCAATCCTGTTGGGTTCTTCCCATTCAGGCAGCATTAGATTAGCACCTAATGCCTGGAGATTTTCATCTAAGGCAAAGCCTGGATTAATGGTGGCTACTTCAAATAAAACACCCCCCGGAATTCTGAAATAAATTGACGTGAAATACTTCCTGTCCTTTATCTCGGTAACCTTTAAGCCCAGTTTGTTGATTAAATATGCTCTTAAGTCTATTTGTTGGTCTTTATTTTCAATCTTAAAAGCCACATGATGAACAGTCCCTATTCCATTTATGCCTTTATCAGTATGACTATCCTCGCGAATTTCAATAACATAGCCGGGAAGGTTATTTTCAAATTTATATAATGCATATTTCCCTTCGCTGCTTATTTGCTTGGCATCAAAATGATCGACTAAAAATTCATGCGTTGCTTCAGGATCCTTGACAGATAAGGTAATTGAATGTAAGCCTTTTATGGCATTAGCACTAGAAACAACTTTATCCCAACTGGGTCTTTTATCTTCATCATTAAAAGCCAACGCCAGATCTATTCCGGAAGGGTCCTGAAATACCATTCGTTCATATCCAAATCTTTGGTTTGTTTCATAATTTATGTTATTGATATCAAATCTTTCAACCCAAAATTCTTTGGAGTCTATTGGCACAGAAAAGGATGTCATACCTACCTGACCATGCCCTTTTTTGCCTTGATTGACTTGCTGGCCTTTATAAGGAAAGGTAGTCATAATGGTGCCGGGTGTTCCTGATTCATTTCCATAATAGAAGTGGTAAACCTTGGCATTATCAAAGTTAATGGTCTTTTTAACCAATCTTAATCCCAACAATCCTGTGTAAAAAACAAGATCTTCTTTGGTATCGCTAACCGTAGCAGTTAAATGATGCAGGCCTTTGATCATTTGTCCCATTTTTAAAGATTCAATTTCTAAATGGTAGTTTGTAATAATATATTTGAGCCAATATTGATCGAAAAGTAAAAAATAATTAAAAACAGAAGGGTAATATGAAGAAAATTATTTCGATACTAGTATTGATGAGTACTTTTCTCGGATGTAACCAAAGTGGTCAGCACGAAAGTAAAAAGGTAGAGGAGCCACGTGGCGCAGATAATATTGCTTATAAGTGGGGAAAAATGGCATTAACAGCTACGGCTTACGATACAGAACGATTCCAACCCCGGCCTACCATTACTTCCCGCTATCTGGGACTGATTTTCATTTCGGTATTTGATGCCTGGTCCAGGTACGATGAAAATGCAACTCCAGTGTATCTGGAAGGCATTGAAAGACGTCCTGACAACGAACAGACTTTAAAAAACAAAGAAATAGCCATAAGCTATGCTTCTTACAGGGCTATGAATGAGTACTATTACTCTGATAAATCCGTATTTACGGATTTCATGAAAGAGCTGGGGCTAGATCCGGACAATGAATCTTTGGACCCCACCACTCCTGAAGGGATTGGTAATTTGGCGGCCAGGGCAGTAATTGAAGCCAGGAAAGGTGATGGCGCAAATCAATATGGAGAAGAAGAAGGATCTAACGGAACGCCATATTTCAATTATGTAGGTTATGAACCGATAAATTCAGCGGATAAAAATGTTGATCCCAACCGTTGGCAGCCAAAATATTTTGCCGATGGAAAGGGCGGTAAGTATGCCCCCGGATGCCTCACACCATTTTGGGATAAAGTCGAGCCCGTATCCCTGGAATCCAGTGATCAATTTCGACCGGGGCCACCTCCAATGATCGGATCGGAACAATTAAAAAAAGAAGTGCAGGAAGTGATTGAATTACAGGCAAACCTCTCAGATAAACAAAAAGCTTTAGTTGAATTTATGCGTGATGGCCCGCAATCGGTCCAGCAAGCAGGCCATTGGCTAAAATTTGCCCAGGATGTATCAAGAAGGGATAATCACACCCTTGATGAAGATGTGAAAATGTATTTCTTTAATCAGGTGGTTGCCATGGATGCATTCATCGCGTCCTGGGATTCAAAGATGTATTATGATTATGCAAGGCCCTATGCATTAGTCCATGAATATTATGAAGATCAAATTATAAAAGCATGGGGTGGAGAAGGAAAAGGCATGGTAAAAATGACTGGCAATCAATGGAGGCCCTATTCGCCGGAAACATTTTTATGTCCGCCTTTTCCGAGTTACGTGTCAGGCCATAGCTGTGTCAGTGGCGCTTGTGGGGAAGCATTAAAATTATGGACCGGCAGCGATGTGTTTGGTGAATCGGTTGAGTTGGTTGCCGGGGCATTAACAGAACCGGATAACCTGGGAGATACCGTCATGATAGAGTTTCCTACATTTACAGAAACAGCCGATATGGCCGGCATATCAAGGGTGTTAGGCGGGTACCACATCCAGGCCGATAATGTTGCCGGACTGGAACTGGGAAGAAACGTAGCGAGGGAAGCCTGGAAGTTTTATAAAAAACATGTAAATGAACCTGAAACAATCTAGCGTTGCCTGGCATAATACCACGATGCATATGTGGCAACGAACGTTTTGTTTAGCATTAAACCAGCTAGATTATTCAGACCATAAGTAAATTAACCTTGACTTTAATAAGGTTACACAAATGTTATGTGGCAAAAACTCCGCTTCCGGTCTTGAATGCAGTGGTCTGCTGGCTTTATAAGGCAAAAATGTCTTGCGTTTTAAGGCAAGGGTGTCTTGCATTTTAAGGCAATGTTGGGCATGGTTATTCGATTACTAACTTTTAGTCGATTTCAAATCTGATTGATACGAACTCAAACATGGGTTATCTTTGCTAAGAATAAATGTTTAAAATATGGCTAAGCAACTTGTAAGATTTGACTGGGCGATAAAGAAACTGCTGAAAAAAAGGGCCGACTTCGACATTTTAGAAGGATTTTTGAGTGTTTTACTTAACCAAGAGATAAAAATTGAAGAGGTGCTTGATGGCGAAAGTGAAAAAGAAGATGCTACTGACAAACACAACAGGGTGGATGTGTTGGTGAAAATCAGTATGATGAACGTATTATAATAGAAGTCCAGAATAGTAAAGAATACGATTATTTCTATAGGATGGCTTTTGGCACTTCAAAAGTGATTAGCCAGCACATTAAGCAAGGAGAGCCTCCTGCAAATATCAAGAAAGTGATTTCCATTACGATCGCTTATTTCGATTTAGGGCAAGGCGAGGATTATGTATATCATGGTACAAACCAGTTCAAAGGGATTCACAAATCGGATATTTTGACATTAGCAGATGAACAAGCTGAGCTTTATCGTATGAGTACAGTTCATGAAATATTTCCCGAATATTGGATCATTAAAGCAGAAAAATTCAATAACAATGTAGAGGATAAACTGGACGAATGGATATACTTTTTGAAAAACAGTGAAGTACGAGATGACTTTACCGCTAAAGGTCTTGATTCGGCCAACGTAAAGTTGGACGAGATGAAAATGACAGAAGAAGAAAAAAGGGAGTATCAACGATACTTAAAGCATATAATGAACATTGCCAGCGAGAACCATACGAAAAAGGCAGATATTCATAAGCTTTCAGATTAATCAGTGAAGAGAGGCAAAGAAAAAGGTATGGAAAAGAAAGAGATTGAATTTTTATTAAACCTACACTCAAACAACTTCTCTGCTGATGAAATCTCGAAATTGACCAAATTGTCAGTTAAAAGGGTTAACGAAATAACAAAAAACCTTGCCTAGCAAAGGCTAAAAAATCAGGGCTTGCCGTAGGCGTAACACAAGCCACGTTATTTAGCCAGTTTGTATCATGCATTCTGTTAGGGCAGAATGACTCCACCTCACTGGTCGCAGTTTAAGTGCCAGCGGGTCTACAACCTAATATGCAACATACGTCTGCTCGGATTTTATGGAAAGTGCTGGGAAGCGATGGAATTATTACGAAAATACAAAGCGGCTTTCTACGGCTGATTAGTGCAAAAATGCAGAGAATAACCAGCCAATACCATGTAAGAATGAATCTTTCTAAACTTGTACTGCAATAATTTCAGCGGGTATTTCTATTATAAATTCTGCCCCTTGCCCCTTTTCTGATATCAAGGTGATTGTGCCGTTTAGCCTTTCGGTTAGTGTTTTTACAATGGACAGGCCCAGTCCGGAGGAGTGCTCGCCATTTGTGGGGCTGGCACTTAAGCGCTGAAACTTTTTGAATGCATTTTCCATGTCTTTTTCCGAAAACCCCGGGCCTTCATCTTTGATGGAGATTTTTATGTTATCGGTAGTATCGGATAAATTAAAATAAATATTTCTTCCATGAGGTGAAAACTTAATAGCATTGGAAAGTAAGTTATCAATAATGCGGCGGATATAATCTTGGTCTATTTTATGCTCTGCATGGGATAATGTAGCCTCGTAATGGATCGATATACCCTTTGCCTCGGCTTTATTTTGCTGTAATTCAATGATTTCTGCTATAAACTCTTCAACTGCTGTTTTTTTGTAGTCCATTTCCCTTTGCAACTTTTCCACGCTGTGTATATCCGTTAAATCTTTGATCAGATTCTGTCCACTTGCTATTACCTTGTAAATCATGGCATAATACTTATTTTCCTTATCAGATAATGCCCCCTTTTCCATTTCCAACAATTGTAAAATTGAATAAATTGAGTTCAGGGGTGATTTGAGGTCGTGTACCACAACATGCATTAAACCACCCTGCTCTTCGTTTAGCGTTTTTAACTCCTTGTTGGCCTCCTCCACTTCGATGTTTTTGGCAATCAAGGCTTCGTTTTGTTTACGGCGCTCTACTGCCCGCTGGTTTTGTAAAATAAGGATAACCATTAATAAAACCAGTATGGTGCCAACTGCTCCCAGCACCAGGTTACGGAGGTCTATAGAAGCCTGTTGTTCAGTTTGTTTGAGTTTGAGCATGTCATTCTCCCGTTCCCTCTGCTCGGTTTGGTACTTTAGGTTCAGTTCATCAATCTGCTTATTCCGAGCTAGCGATTGCAGCGAGTCTTTTTGCTGCATTAACTGTTCATGGTAGGTAAGGGCTGTGGCGGGTTTTCCGACTCTTTTATAATATCGATATTTTATTTCCAACATTTCCGCAAGCATTTGGGGATTGCCTATTCTTTCGGCCGCCAGGGTCATTTTATCAAGGTAAGGTCTTGCGCGTAAAGGATAATCTTGTGATCCTATAATGGCCGTTACTACACCAAAGCTGCCGTAGAATACCCCCGGTAATACGCCTAACTCCTCTGAGGTTTTCAGTACCTCCTTACTTAATAACTCAGCTTTTTCGTACGCACCTAATGCATTATGCAGGCTGGCAATATTGAACTTAGTGACTAAAGCACCCCTTCTATTACCCGTTTCCTTTTTGATCCGCAGTGATTGCTCATAAAAATATAAGGCAGAATCAAGCATTTCCTGACTCTCGTATAGAATTCCCAGGTTATTGGTGATAATGCCGTTGGCAAATTTTTCCTCCGAAGACTTTACCCTCTCATAGGCCTGGAAATAATAAGATTTGGCCATGTTGAAATCCTCCATTTGCCGAAAGGTTTCACCTAAACTATTCTCCAATAATGCAACATTACGATTGTTGATTACAGGCTGGCTTTTCTCTAATTCAATGGTTTTGATGTAGTACTCAATTGCTTCTTCCTTATCCCCTAAATCAGAATTATTCCTTGCATAAAGCTGGTAAAAGCGAATTAGCTGCTGATCATCGGCCTTTGGTTTTAATTCCTCGAGTTTTTCCCTTAATATGGAATCTACTTTCTTTATCTGCCCCTTTTGCGTGTACAAAAGAAGCCGAAGGCTGTAATACTCGACCTCTGCATAATCTTTCTGCTCGTTAAGCATGGGGATCAAATGTTCAATTTCCTGCAATACCAGCTCTAAAGAATCATATTCACTCAGGTAAAAATGTCCGTAACCGAGGTAATTCAACCCCCACATTTTCCAACCATCACTTTCTATTTTTTCAGCCAATGAAAGAATTTGCCGACCTGTGTTTTTGAGGGGGCCATTCATATCTTTTTGATAGTAATTCCATCCCTGTTTTTTAAGCAAGGCGAGTGAATCTTCTGTAGTCCCAGCTTCTGATAATTTTTTTGCTTCCTGGGAGGAAGCGGGGGCATAGTTAAATAGCAGCAATAGAAGCATGAAATATAACACTAAGCCGCGCATAAGCACTAATTTTTATAAGGACTGAATAAATATACAATAGCCCTTAAAAAAAAGCTGTAATATTCATTTTTTGTTGTTGTAATTTGAGCAATCAGCAGTAAAAGTCGTCTTGCTTTAGGATGGAAATTTATTATACCCTTCTTTACGTATGGTAGTTTGAGGAATGATATAAATTGATTTCTGATAGCTTTTTAAATACCAAACATTTCACTAGATATTACAGCCGAACTTGATGGAAGGCAACATTTATTAATATTTTAAATACATATCTATCCAGAGGTCTTTTGTAATGTTTCTAGAGGTTGTTTGTTTATTGGAAAAATGATCCTAATTGTAAAACCGGTTGATACTTCCGGCTGGAATAACTTACCACCTGCCTGCTGTGTAAGGGCTGAAATAATCTGAAATCCCATAGCATTTCCCCTTTTTATATGCTGATCTCTTTTTATCCCTTTACCATTATCTCTATATTCCAATTTAAGGTTAGAGTCGTGAGGGATCAAACGGATAATGATTTCAGGATTAAGAATGGTTTCATCAAAAGCGCACTTCATTGAATTGGTTATCAACTCACTAAGGATCATCCCCAGGCTGGTAAGTTCTTCAATGGTTAGTTTTATTCCAGGATCTACTTCAGGGTATATCCTAACTTTCTCACTAATGCTGAGACTTTTGTCCATATTGGTTAACAGGTTGTTGATATAAATCTCTGATGATACCATAGCCTTGCCGGCAACCTGATCAGGGTCCATTATGTTGTATAATTCAGACAAGCTGACAATTCTGTCCATGGCTTTGCTTACGATTTTATAAGCGTCACTATTTTGTGGTAAGGATGAAAGGTCATGATACATCAAATTATGTAGTGTGCTTAGGTTATTCTTTATACGGTGTAGCAGTTCTCTGTTTCTGACATTAACCAGCCGGTCGGCTTCGTTCTTATCATTGTTATTCAGTTTTACTACAGTTGTGATTTTGAATGGGTAGCCGGTTTCATCCAGGTAGCGATAGGCAGTTGTTTTGATATTCAATAAATTGCCTTTAAGGTCCTTCACTTCCCGTCGTTTAATTAATCCATCCTCATCACCGGTATCAATAAATTGATCGTGTTCTTTTAGTGCGCTTTCTTTTTGCTCATCCGGCAATATTATAGTAAAGTTATTGCCTATAAAATCTTCTTTTTTACCCTGGAATATCCTGCAATATTCATCATTCACGTGTATAAAAAAACCCTGGCTGTTTGTAATACAAAATCCAGTGCCCAGCCAATCAAAGAACGGTTCTAACAACCCTGGAACTATTTCTGAGATTGGTTTTTTGGATCTACTAAATGACATATTAATGGCATTCAGCAGGTTATGATAATGAAATGGTTTTCCCAAAATAGCCACAGGGTTAGTGTCGATAGCCTCAGAGATAGTCACTCGGTCTGTGACCCCTGTAGTATAAATTACCGGAATTGGCTTAGCTCTTTTTAGCAATTTCATAGTCTCTACACCATTCAGAATGCCTTTTAAATGGATATCCATAAGGATGAGGTTTATTTTATTGGATTGGACTTTGAGTAATACCTCTTCTCCCCGGTCAGCTAATAAAATCTTATGGATGCCATTTTTATTTAAATAATCTATGGTGCTGGTGCGCTGTTGATTGTTATCCTCCACTAATAGGATGGTTTTATCTAGAGCGTTTTGTGACAATTCCATAGCATTTATTTAAGCTAAAGCTAATTTAATTTAATCAACTCTTGAAGCATATAAAAAAAATCAACGAAGGTGCAGTCAATTCCATACCCCTGTAGCACCACCTTACTCGTACCCACACTCCATGCCGTACAATCCCTCGTAATTCGCTGCGTTCATTTCGAACAGGTTCTCATCCTGCCTTTCTTGCATACTGGATTCACGGTAAAGGAAAAAACCTGTCAACTTCCGCTAACAGGCTTACGTTCGTCGCATCTTCTGAACAATTTTCGAACCTTTTTCGAAAAAAATAATTGATCCGGGGGGCGACTTCGGGGGAGTCGACAGGGTCGGATCGGCTTCGATGACTTCGCCACGTTCGCGGTGGTCGGAAGTTGGGTCGATTGGCGGGATCAAATCGAGGAAGTCGAAACCAGATCGGGCAGATCGGTTTGCGGACTTGTCCGCTAAAAATTTCCAACGGCCGGACATGGTCGTCACGCCAGGGGCGTGACCAGGGGTAATCCATCCGGACAATTCAAAATCGGCCTGGCTAAAAGCCTGGTTGAACAGGTCGGACAAAATCCAATGGATCAGGGGGAAAATCCCTTTCTTTTTGTGAATAACGGGGAAAAATCGTGAATTGCTGTGCATAAGTTGTGAATGACGCTCCCTTCGCTTGATTTCATGTGCGGTAGGAAAAGTTTCGAAGGGCTGGCCTTTGCTCTTTTCAAAAAGTGAGTGCCCGATCCATACGATTTTGATATTTCTACAATAGGAATATTAAATGAATTTAACCATGGGAAAACATATTGTGATTGCCTTGATATTTTTGATGATAACATGGAGTGCTATGGCACAAACGGTAGTCGTCAAAAAGCGTTTTCCACCACGGGGAAGGACAGCAGTTAAAGCGCATAATCCGGTTCGGGTGGTAAACCGTGATGTTACCCTCCATTATTCCAGAGGCGTTTTTTACAGACCGGTAAGACGAGGCTATTTGGTAGTTGCTCCTCCGGTTGGATTACGTATAGCTGCATTACCACCTTATTATGCTATAGTTGTTGTAAGAGGCATGCTGTTTTCAGCGAAATAGACTTACCATCCATGGTTTGAAGATGAAATTACAAGCAGATTATGCACTCCACGTGTTAGCATTGTTTTTTGCCCGGTCCGGATGAGTTCTTCGTTTTGAAATTCCCAATATTCTATCCAACCCGCATGGTACTATCTTGCTCGTGATATACAGCCACAGCAATGGTATTGCTTTCCATGTCAAAAACAGCATCTTCCGGCAAGGCTCCTTCAAAACCATATTGTTTTTCCAAAGTAGTTAACTGACCTGTTTCGGTGTTGATTTTGACTAATGACAGGGAGGCTTCTTTGCGCACGGGCACAATCCAGAATTTTTTTGGCCCATAGGTTCTGCGCATGTTGGCAACAATAGCATATTTTCCATCCGGGTTCACATCAAACCCTTCCGGGCTTAAACCTACCTTAGTGGTAGATACCAACTCGTGATTGGAATTACACCCAACACCTTGAATTCCCTAAATATCACATCGAATATAAAGCTGATATAACTTCTCCTTCCCCTGAATCATCAAAAGGTTCTTACCAATTCTTGTTAGACGCACCAACTTTGCTAAACAACTATGATTCTTGGGGAACTTGTAAACAAGATCTTGTCGATAGAACCACATTAATCAATATCAAAGAAGAAGCTAATAAACTGGCTACCCACATGACCACCCTGGATATTTATGTTTCAAATTTCTACGTGAACGACCTTAATAATGCCATTCAATATTTCAAAGACAAATTTCAAGCAAGTGATTTCTTGAATGTTGAATATTGCATAATTGAGGGGATCGGAAATGAGAGAGAAAAGCACTCGATTACAACCAAAAACCTATCAAAAAGAGCCCGGAAGTTTACTTCCGGGCTTTGCTCTCTTGTCGGGTGGCAGGATTATAACCACCACCTCTAATATCTTATGAGTCAATTACTTAACTATCAACTTCAACTTTTGGGGCACCGAATGGGGTACATTTTTATTGATTCCCATTGCTTTAATATGTGCCTCAAATGCGGGTCAACATGATTGCAAAGAACTAATTTTCTTTACTTAAATATACGCAAAAACAGTCAAATTTTATGGCTTTGAGGCAGGAAAATCTTCGATTAGAACCCTTGAAATTTGAGCTAATCGGTGATGTATTTACGGACCAGATCAGGACAAATCCCGGTATATGAGGCGAATTCATCAATGGTAATAAACTGGTGGTCTTGCTTGCACAGCTCTTCTTTTATCTTCTGAAGAAGTCTTCTTCCTAATCGCTCGCTTTTGCCTGTAATCCGCTGCACATCTTTAGGGTATATGCAACTTCTGTTTAAACGCATGACTCATACTCTATCTATGCTTTATCTATGGCTTTAATATACGAAAACCATACCAAATTGATGGACATTTTCTTACACTTCAGACAGGACGACCATAGTCGGAAGCTACTTTTTGCCTCCTCTCTCAGCTCCTCATACTTTGGTGACTTCATCAAACAATTTTAATTATGGCAAGACAAGCAGGAATTATCAAACTGAAGGGAAAGGTCGGAGACATGTCCTTCTACAAAAGCAAAGATGGCTACCTGGCCAGGGAAAAAGGTGGAGTAGATAAAGAGCGGATCCAGAATGATCCGGCCTTTCAGCGTACCCGTGAAAACGGGGCTGAATTCGGTCGTGCCGGTGCTGCCGGCCGAACGTTAAGGACGGCCTTTCGTCCATTGTTGTTAAGAACATCAGACGGCCGTGTTACTTCTCGATTGACTAAGGAGGGAAATGCTTCAAGGATTTGAGTTTAACATTAGTGGTCGCTTGGGTGCCACAGTATATGCTCCTTTTGATGCCAGCATTGACAGGGCTACTGGTG
>DAXETV010000024.1:0-98227 GCA_051155775.1 Cyclobacteriaceae bacterium
ATCTATCACAATTGGTAAGAATATTTGCTTGTTTGGTTTTTTTAATACTTTTAATTTGTATCAGTTGTTCGCCGGTCAAAAAGGTTTATAACAGTACTGTAATTAAAAAATCAATTTCATCATCAAATGAATTGAAAAATCACTTTGTAGGCTTTGCCCTTTATGATCCTTCTGAGGATAAATATTTATTTACCCAGAATCATGACAAATACTTCACCCCAGCCTCCAATATTAAATTATACACCGCCTATGCATGTCTGAAAACACTAGATGATTCGCTAACCTCGCTTAGATACACTGAAAAAGGAGATACAATTATTTTTATTGGTAATGCCGACCCCACTTTTTTAGACGAAAAATACAGCCATCAGCCTGCTTTCAATTTTTTAGATACCACAAATAAATTGATCTATTATCATCCGGATAATGATGTTGTATCAAGATATGGTCGTGGTTGGGCGTGGGATGATTATCAATATGAATTTCAGACAGAGATAACCGTCACCCCCGTTTACGGCAATACAGTTCGGTTTATCAGTCACCCCAATCAAAAGTCACCTATGATCATACCAGGCTTCTTTAAAGGTTTTGTCGATTATCTTGACAGCCCGGAAAAACCTCTCGGTATAACCAGGGATAGAAATTTTAATGTGTTCACATACTTTAATTTCCCGGGTAATGAAGTCCATTCAAGAGACATTCCCTTCAAATATTCCGATGAATTATTAATAAGGTTGCTATCAGATACTTTGAATAGAAGGGTGAATATCTATGATAAGGCAGTAAATTTTGAGCATCATATAAAAAGCTATCCTGTCAAAGACCTTGTATCTATAATGTTGATTACCAGCAATAATTTTTTCGCAGAAGAGTTATTGCTTTCCTGCGCAATAAAAAAAACCAACTCAACCAACATCAATAACATTATAGACTATCTAAAAAGCAATCATCTATTTGACCTTCCTGATCAGTTAGTTTGGGTTGATGGGTCAGGGTTATCAAGATATAACTTAACCACACCACGAAATATGGTTTCATTGATAGAAAAAATGATCAATGAATTTGGCAGGGATGCGGTCAAAAACATGTTATCCCAGGGCGGTGTGACAGGAACATTAAAAAATTGGTATAAAAATGGATCTGACCCGTATATATTTGGCAAAACAGGCACTTTAAACAACAACCATAACCTCAGTGGTATCATCATCACTGATTCAGGGAAAGAACTGATTTTTAGTTTTATGAATAATAACTATACCATTGAGACGGCGAAACTCAAAAGAGCTATGCAAAGCATACTGCTCGATGTGAAGGCAAATTACTAATTTACTTTTTCTCCATTTTTTAGCCAAATACCCCAGGTTTTACTGTAGGTATGAACCTTGTTGGTTGGTTTTCCCATTGAATCTACAACAGGTTTATTCTGATTAACCCATTCAAAGATTCCACCAAAAACATTATACACATTTGTATAGCCATTATCTTCTAATTTCTCTGCAATTTTCTCACTTCTGTACCCAACTGAACAATAGACAGCAATAGAATCATTTTTAGCCAGGTCTGCTACGTTTCGCATGTCGAAGTGATCATACCCTACCCAGCGTGCATTTTTGATTTTACTAACTTTATATTCTTCAATTTCCCGGGCATCCAGTAACACAAAATCATCTTCTAAAGAATCCAGTTGCTTAACGGAGATTTCATCCACTGAATGAGAAAGCATGGTATTCAACATGAGCTGAAATAGCTTCCCTTCTACCCCTCCCTGAGCTTTAGCACTATTCAGACTCATAAAGAAAAAAACTGTTAAAATAAATTGCTTCATTAATTGGTATATTGCCTCACAGCATTCACCAAAGCATTTTTATCCATCACTCCTGAATGCCTCCATATGACCGCTCCTTTTTTAAAAACCAACATGGTAGGTATGCTTCGTATTCCATATTTTAAGGCAGCGGATTGATTTTTATCTACATCTACTTTGATGATCCTTAATTCATCGCCCATTTCATGGGCTACTTCTTTTAAGACTGGCGCCATCATATGACAGGGCTGACACCAATCAGCATAAAAATCAACCAAAGTAGGTTTTGGTCTATTTATCAAATCATTGAATTTATCCATCGATATCGTCTAAACGTTTTTCGATTTCTAATATTTTTTCTTCCAGTTTTATCAGCTTATCAATTATTATAATATGCGTTTTCTTAGCATCGATACCCACAACGGAGTCCTCACTTGAAATCATTGAGGAAATCCTTTGATATGCCTCCTCACTAACATTTTCTTCTGACATAATTAATTTGCTTTTCCGTAAATGCTATTCCAGGATTTTATTCCACCTTCCAGATTGTATAAACTATTAAAGCCCATCTCAGACATCATCTGACAAGCCCTGCCGCTTCGGTTACCGCTACGGCAATAAATCAGGTAGGTTTTATCTTTATCCATCTTATCGATATTATCCATAAAGTCGGGACTATTGAAATTTATCATGGTATACCCATCAATATATCCTTCTGACAATTCCACGGGCGTTCTTACATCTAAAACAACTGCATCATCAGTTGACATCTTATCTTTAAATTCTTCTGGTTTGATATTTTCGAATGTCATCGTTTAATTATAATTATGTTCAATTTTAAAGCATGCTTGCTGGTTCCTGGTAATCACTAAAGCTGATATCAGTCTCCTTCATAGCTTCTATCCCTCCTTTTATGTCCACTACATTATTGAACCCTCTTGATTTTAAGATTGAAGAAGCTATTACAGATCTATATCCTGAAAGACAATGTAGATAATATTTTTTATCCCTATCAATATTATTCATATTCTTATTGATAATATCCAAAGGAAAATTTCTGGCACTTTCAGCATGAAGGCTATCAAATTCACTTCGCTTTCTTACATCCAGTACATTAATGTTTTTATTCATGATGGTACTTAAGGATGTTGCGTCAATCTGTTCAATTTTTTCCACTTCACGCCCCGATGCCTCCCAAGCCTTTAGGCCTCCTTTAAGATAGCCCACGGCATTATCGTATCCTACGCGGGATAAACGCGTAACGACCTCTTCTTCCTTTCCTTCATATGCAACATAAAGGATGGGTTGCTTAAGATCGGTAATCAGAGCACCAACCCATGGCGCAAAACTGCCATCAAGGCCAATAAAAATTGATCCCGGTATATATCCTTCTATAAATTCTTCTTTATTCCTAGTATCAATTATCAACGCATTGGTATTTGAAGTTAATTTTTCAAATTCATCTGCATCCAGTGCGACGACACCTTTGCTCATGACAGAGTCATAGCTTTCATAGCCCATTTTATTCAATACTGCATTTTTTGGAAAATACTGAGGCGGTTCCACCAAACCTTCGGTAACTTCTTTTATAAATTCTTCCTTTGCCATGTCTGGTCGTAACGCATAATTGAACATTTTTTGGTTACCAAGTGTATCTGTGGTTTCCTTGCTCATATTTTTCCCGCAAGCAGATCCGGCCCCGTGTCCTGGATAAACAATAACATGATCAGGAAGAGGCATTATTTTATTTCTCAAAGAATCATATAAATGACCAGCCAGATCTTCCCTGCTTAAATCTGACTTTACAGCCAGGTCAGGCCTTCCTACATCTCCTATAAACAGGGTGTCACCGGTAAAAATCGCATGTTCTTTTCCATTTTCGTCAAAAAGCAAATAGGTGGATGATTCCATGGTATGACCAGGGGTATGCAAAACCTTAATGGATATATCGCCTACTATAAGTACCTCACCATCTTTTGCTATGTGCGCTTTAAAATTAGGTTGAGCTGTGGGGCCATATACAATTTCTGCGCCAGTTTTATTTGCTAAATCAATATGTCCGGAGACAAAATCAGCATGAAAGTGTGTCTCCATTACATATTTTATCCTGGCATTATCCTCCCGGGCTTTTTGTAGGTAAGGTGTTGTTTCCCTAAGTGGATCGATGATCACAGCTTCACCATTTGATTCAATATAGTATGCAGCTTCGGCAAGGCATCCGGTGTATATTTGTTGTACTTTCATTCTGTTCTAATATTTTTTGAAATGAATTTAGGATTAAACTACGTGATTAACTGCATCCATGTCTGTAACTATGGTTACAAGTATAATTTAATTTCAGATTTTTAAAATAATATCCAGCAACAGCCATTCTTTATAACGCCAATCAGCATTAATAAAGTATCAGATTACACTTCATACTGTATAACTCCAACGGCTTCCTTCAAATGGGGGAAGCTTTCTTTAAAATGAAATCCCCACACCATTTTTCTCCTGGTCTACAAATAACTCTCCTCTTAACTGTCGGGCAAAAGTGAGAAGTAATGACAGTCCAAGCCCTTTATGCTTATGCATTAATAGGTCATTTGGAACAACTCTCCCACTGGATGTGACCTCGAGTATGTTTTGTTTATCTTTCTTAAATAAATGTACTTCTACTTTGCTGCCATTTTTATTGTCTAAACCATGCTTAATTACGTTTGAATACAATTCTGTTAGTGCCAAACCCAATGACAAAGCCTTATCAAGGTTGACAGTGATATTATCCAAATAGGTTTCTAAACTAACATCTTTTTCAGCTGCATAAGTGTTTTGAAGTGACCCTAATAGTCCACTTATGTATGTATCTAACTGTACTTCGTTTATCTGGCCGGATTGATATAGTTTTTCATGCACCACTGTCATTGAATTAATCTTTTGGTTGCATTGATCAAATACGATTTTAGCGTCAGAATCTGTCAAGCTATAACTTTTTATGGTAAGTATGCTGGAGATCAACTGCATATTATTCTTAACACGGTGATGAACTTCCTTTAATAAAATCTCTTTATCCTGTAACGACTGTATTAATTTTCTTTCAATATGTTTTTCAATGGTTACGTCAGTTATTAAGCCGTTCCAATATATTTCCTGTGGGCCAACAATCTCAGGAATACTTTGAAACAGGAGGACGCGTTCTTTATATTTCGAGTCAACAAATTCGCCTTCAACATATAGAGGCGATAGATTGTTGGCAGATTGTTCCAGTGCTTTTAAAATTCGCCTTTTACTGGAATTTTTAAATTTATTTAATATATCAATCTGAGGAATTTCTTTCCTGTTTATTTCCAGTAACTCAAAGATTTTCTCACTTATAAAAAGCAGTTCATATTTTCCATTACTATCCCTTTTTAATCTACAAACTGCACCGGGTACCGAGTGAATAATTTTGCTTATCTTCTCTTTTTCGGCAACCAATGCTTTCTCCGCATTAATTTTTTGCATTTCTGCAACTTTTTCCTGGGTTATATCTTGTATTGTTCCTACAAACTTCAGGGGCTCTTTCTGATCATTGTAGATCAGTCTACCCTTTCCATGGACCCAAACCTCTTTATCCGCTTTGGTTTTATTTGTTCTGTAGATCAAATCAAAATCCCTGTTTTCATTAATCATAGCATCAAATTCAGCTTTAACTATATCAAGGTCAGGTTTATAAACCATGTCCCAAAATTCTACCTGATCATATCGAGGTTTTCGTGGAGCATCAAACATTTTAAAAAACTGCTCTGAAGCGCTCCAGGTCATGGCTGAAAGATCCATCTCGTAATTTGTCAAACTGGCAATTTGTTGAGCTTCTATTAATTGCGATTGACTATACTTTAATTCTTTTTCTACTCTTTTTTGTTCACTAATATCAACGATAACCATCAGGCCTTGCGTTAACTTACTGGTTTCATTGTATTCCATATTTATGGAAACCAGGCATTCATAAACTGCACCATTTTTAGCAATAAACTGCAGGGGAAAGTCCTTTAAATAATCAACAGGCTTTGATATCTCTTTAGTTAATAATTTTTTACTATTAGCGGTTATAAATTCCCTGTAGTCCATTCCCAATACATCATACCGGTTATACTCCATTTTGTGGACCCAATAATCACTCACACTTTGAATTTTACCACTCGGACTCAGGGACAGCAACATGACAGGGGTATGATTATAAATATTCTTATACTTAAGCACAGAAGCTTCAAGCGCCCGCTCAATTCTAACCTTTTGCGTAACATCCCGTGCGGAAGCAAATATCATGTTGTCTTGTACCACGGCTACCCATGATATGTATATGTAGCTACCCTTTTTGGTAACATACCGGTTAAGGAATTCGGATAGCACCTGACCTTCTATTAAGTTAGAGAAAGCTTTCAAGGTTTTTTTTTGATCACTGGGATGAACATATTTCGTGAGTTGTTCACCAATTATTTCACTTCTTGAATAGCCTAATAAGTTGGCCCATTGATCATTTAGTTGCCTGATAACCCCTTCCTGATCGGTGATACAAAGTAAATCAGGGGATATGGAGAAAAATTTCTCAAATTGCTTTACTTGCTGCTCGGCATGCTTTTGTAGTGTGATGTCCTTGGCATTTGAAAGTATGTAAATAGCCTGATCATCTTCTAATTTTACTGGGGTATATTCGATGTAAAAGCTTCTCAACTTTCCTTTATTATCCACATAGGTACGTTCTACACAGTTGGTCTGTCCTTTCAATCCGGTCTGAAAACAAGTGTTAAAATCTTTCTTTTCATGGCCAGTTATGAGACGCTCGAAATTTAACCCTTCGGATAAGTATGACCCATAAAGTTCTTTTGAAATATTTGAGGCCATATCATTAAATGCCACAATATTCTTTTGCCTGTCGAACAATGTGAATGATTGCTGATTGGTATTTAGTAATGCTTTTAATTTTGTGGTTTGATCTTTTAATTTTTCCTGGGTTTTCAGTGATTCAGTAACGTCCTGTATGGTTCCAACAATTCTCAACCCTGCACCAGACTTATTCGATTGCACCGCTTCCGCATATAATTTGATATACCTCAAACTTTCATCATCTCTTCTGATTATTCTGAAAGTCAATTGGAACGATCGTTTGTCCTTATAAAACATACATTCCCTAAAAGGTTTGAGAACAGAGGTACGATCATTCGGATGCACAATGTTATTGAGCCATATTTCATTACTTGGTCTAGTATTTTTATCCAGGCCATAAATTTCGAAAACACCCTCGGACCATTTTAATGTATTTTCATCTAATTCCCATTCCCAACTTCCCAGCATAGCGAGGTTTTCAGCATGTTCAAGCAATCTGTTTCTATCTTCTATTTCTTTTTTTTGAGATTCAAATTGCGTAATGTCTATCTCAGTTCCAATGATTCTTTTAAGATTTCCATGCTCATCAACATCTACTTGTCCCGAGCATTTAATGTTCTTTATGCCATATTTCGAGCTTACCCTAAATCTTAGCTCGAATGGACGTTTATTTTTTATTGAGTTTTTTATACACTCAATTACGTTATACTGATCTTTTTCGTAGATAAAAGAAAAATAATCATCCAGCGTAAAGCTTTGATTAACAGATTTATCGTACATCTTGTACATCTCGCTTGACCAGTATGAGAACTTTTTATTTTTAACGTTCAACACCCATACCCCTAGATTAGCGATTTGCTCTGCCTGAAGTAATAATTGCTGCTTTTGATTTAACTCATCTTGCGTTTTTGATAGCCTGGTTAGTGTATCTTCAAGCTTCTTATGGCTTTTCTTAAGCGCTGTAATATCGCTAAATACGGTATAAACAGATGTTTTTTGCTTGAAAGGAATGGGCACACTGTCTACCCGAAATACTTTTTCCTGTCCATCTTGTGTGATTATTTTTTCTTCATAAATATCAGATTGAGATTTTTTACCGGCATAAAGCGCCTTATTTCTTTTCTTAACCCTGGCTTGGTCGTCTTTGTGGACCATATCAACCACATTAAGCCCTGTAAGGTCCTGGCCTGGCTTTGCGTTAAGTAACCTTAACCCGTAAGGATTAATATAGTCTATAGTATCATCCGAGTGAATTATTATACCCATCGGGGCACGCTCAATAAGCAACCTGTAGCGTTCTTCACTTTCCTTCAGGGCTATTTCAGTTTGCTTTCTTTGTGTTATATCCCGAAGCATACCATCATAATAAATTTCCCCATCTTCCCCATAAAATTTTTGCGATTTGATAGCCCCCCAAAAAATAGTCCCGTCTTTCTTTTTGAATTGCAACTCCATCGTCGACTGCTTTGAGGCACTTTCAAAATACTTATAAGCAATTTCTCTTTCTTCTGCATTAGCATAAAGCTTTGACGATCCCGCAGATATAAGCTCTTCTTCGCTTTCATATCCAAACATGGAAACAAATGCCTTGTTCACATAGATCAGTCCGTCTTTAGTGCTTCTGTAGATGGCATCATTCACGTTTTGATTTACAGACTCTAAAAGCTGCTTGCTCTTACTTAGTTCAATTTCTGCTTGTTTCCTTTTGGTAATGTCCAATAAAAAACCTCCAATCAATTGATCACTAATTGGGAATTTCAACTCTTTATACCACCTACCATCTATCTTATCTTTGTATTCACGGTTTATGACCGTTTTATTGTTGAATACCTCCAAATCCATAGCATCTAAGGTTTCACCCAAATCTTTCCCTATCAGATCACTCGCTGTAGTATTCACATATTCATTTAAACTTATTGAATGAAAATAAAGCAGGGATTGATTGGCAAAATAATGCTTGCCTGCGGGATATTTTAGATATACCATCCCCGGTAAGTTATTTGCAAAAGCCTTAAACATTTGCTCACTTTCTTTTATCTCTAGTTGAATTTTTCTGTAATGCGTAATATCCTGAAATGACCCATGTATGCGCTTACATTTGTTGTTTTCATCAAACTCCGGAAATCCTATGGACTTAACCCAAATTTCTTTTCCTTTTGCGGTATATAGCTTGTTTTCTATATTCCATCCGGATTGATTTGCTATTGCATCTTTGATTGCTTTTTCTATAATCGCTCTATCATTTGCTGCATAAAAGGCTATTGCCTTTTCTAATGTCGGTTCATAATCTGCAGGGACCTCATGTATTAGCTTTGTCATTTCAGACCAAAACAATTCATCGCTTTCCAAATTCAATTCCCATGCGCCAACGCTTGCTAATTGACCGGCCTCATTTAGCATCTCATAAGCCTTTTGGGCTTTTCTATTAGACTTATTTATTTCGGTCACATCATTAAAAACTGCAAATCCCGTCATCGACTGACTAACAGGATCGTTTTCAAAGATGACTAACATCTCTACATCTACAATTTCACCATTCTTTTTTACCATCTGATATGGCAGTCTGGTGCACGCTTTTGTGTTAAATAACTCAGGAAAACCAGTGCTCAGTGCATGCGTTTTGGATTCTCCTGTAAAAAATTCTGTTAAATTTTTCCCCACAACTGATTTCTCTTTATATCCAAAATGGTTCAACCAGTAAGCATTAACGCTCACTATTTCGCAGTCCTTATTAATGGAACACATCATAGCAGGTGTGTGATGGTATAAGTCTTTAAATTTATTGGTGGTGAATACCAGGCGTTCACTTATATCTTTCAGTTTTCTTTTTTGTTTGAAAAGAACTAAAGAAACACCCATGGTTGAAATAGAAATTATAATTGCCAGGATCATGCCCCATAACCTTCTGCCAGCGCTTATATTTGCTAAAAGTGTTTCTTTTTCAGAAACCTCTAAGGCTAATTCTTTCTGCTGGATATCTTTAAACAATAACTGGCTTATCAGCCTGCTGCTCTGCAAGCTGTCTTTAATGGCAAATGACCTTTTAAACCAGTTTAAAGCAGATGAAGGCTTTTTATTGGCTTCCAATGCTTTTGCATAAGTAAAGAAACAAACTTCTTCCATCTCCCTGATATTGGTTTTGTCTGCTTCAGCTGCGGCAAAAGCTGATAATTCCAGTGCTTTTTCTAAATCATTTTCAATAAGGGCCAATTCTGCTAAACTCTGTTTTGACCTGATTAATGGTCGCTGCCTTTGCATCAACTTTGCATTAGACTCCGCAAGGAGAAAATACTTTTTTGCTGAATCCAATGCACCTACCTGGAAATATGCGTCCCCTTTATTGAAAAGCAGTAATGGTTTGAATGCTTCAGAATTTTTACCCACCAGGCTTAAACCCATTGATAAGTACTTATGAGCAGAATCATAATTTTGAAGGTTCATCCATATTTTTCCAATATTATTCCCCAAGACTACCAGCCTGGTATTGTTGCTTATTCGTTTGTATAAATTATAGGCTTTTTCAAAATAAAATAAGGCGGTGCTGTCAGCCTTGGCCATTCCGAATATTCCGCCCAAGCCATTCAAAGACCTCGCAATTAAGGTAGTATCGCTTTCATTTAGTGCAAGTGTATAGGATTCAGCCATGTATTCCATGGCTAGAGCTAGTTCCCCTTTGGACCAGTAGCCGGATGCCATCCTGTTTAAAACCAGGGCTTTTTTGCCTAAATCATTTTTTTCATTGAATTGGAGCGCTTTTTCTGCATAGTAAATCGATGAATCGGGTCTTGAATAAAGATTCAAATCCACAAGCATCACCAGTGTATTCAAGGTTGCCATTGGATCAGTAGATATCTCAAGCTGCTTTCTTAAACTGTCAATCTTACTAACCTGGGCATTAATAAAAAATGACCATATGAAAACGCCTAAAAATAAGGCGAGCCTTTTTAATCGTTCCGATGTTCGCATAGCTGATTAGAATAATTCATTAAATTAATCGGAGAAAAGCCTAAACTCAATAAGAGTTTTTACTTAGAGTGAAATTTAAAGCATTGAAAAAGCAATAAAAAATATTGACTAATGTTGCTTTCTAGACATTAAGCTTAGCTAAGTTAATTATGATAATATTATCTTCGATGGCGTGGATTGAGTTACAAATATGAAGCAGGTATTAATTTTGGTAGTTACAGTAATTTTTGGGTTTGTTTCATGCACTAACCAAAAACCAACTTATAAATTGATCTATTCCACAGATGAGCCCTTAGGGGCAATATCTAAAAAGATAAAGGAAGTGGTGGAGAAAAACCTGAATTATGATATCGAGCTCGTAATTGGAGAGGGATCAATAGCAAATCTTGATAGCTTATCGAAAGGAACGGCTGATATTACCCTGGTTGAATCCTATACCCCTTTTAGAGAAGGGGTAAAATCGATGTTACTTTTTTATCCGCAGATTCTTCATATATTCCATACCGGCGATTATGACCCTCAATCTTTTGAGGAACTGGTGAATGGCAAAAAGATTTACATAGGGGAAAAAGGTAGTGGTAGTCATAGATTTATGATGGATCTTTTCAAATTTTTCAAGTTAGACACAGCAAATTTTGAAATCAGTGACAACGCCTTCGATAATAATGTTTTTTGCGGATTTACGGATATCTTGACTGATGATAAATTAATTGGTCTTAATAGCTTCAAAATATTTAGCTTCGACAAGATTGAAAATTTTGGAAAGGGATCAATAGTAGAGGCCATAGCCTTAAAGTTTCCACAGGTAAATCCCTTTGTCATCCCTAAGAGAACCTATCATGACCTTACAACAGAACCGAAAGTGACGTTATCATCTGATGTTGTAATGGTTTGTAGGGACGGTATTTTTGAAGATATAATTTATGACATAACAAAAACAATATTCCGGGATCAACAAGAATTTTCCTCGATTAGTCCCTCTATTTACCTGGATTTATCGGAAGATTTTGATCGATCAGGCCTGACTTTTCCCTTACATAGTGGGTCCAGGATATATCTGGACCGGGATGAACCGACATTTCTTGAAAGATATGCAGAACTGGGTGGCGTGTTATTTTCTATCCTTGTAGCTGTAATTAGTGCATTTGTATCTTTAGCACGTTGGCAAAAGCAGAAAAAGAAAGATCGCGTGGATATTTTCTATAAAGATTTGATGGATATAAAAGAAAGAATAGGTCAGATTAAATCTGTGAAGCATGGCATTAAAGAGATCAAGAAAATAGAAGAATCAAAAAATACAGCATTTAAAATGCTAATCAATGAGCAATTAACAGCTGATGATAGTTTTAGGATTTACATGGAACTATCAAAAGAAATTACTCATGAATTAAAACTAAAAATAAAAAAACTTATTACCAATCAGCGCTCCAAATCTACATCAGCTGTTTAAATACCTTATTTTTTAATTTTATTCTTATAATTAACATCAGCCATGGTTTTATTGAATTCAGGGTCTTTTTCCCATTGGGTCTTCCCATTAAAAAATGCTTTTACTTCAAAAAATAGTAATTCACCATTCTGAACCTTAAAGTTATTAAAGTCCGGACGCGCAAATGAACCATTAGCAATGGCTGTGGCGCACCAACCACCATAGGCAGGAAAATATTTTTCGGGGTCATTCTTAAACTTGTTCAGGTTTTCCTGATTCTTAAAGTATAGTGTTAATCCATTATATTCATAAGCATATTCGCTGCTGCCTTTTACTGCCTGATCATTATAATATTCTGTCAGGTCATTTCTATCAAAAGCAGGGCCTTCGCCGCTATGACTATACTGCTGTTGTGCAACCGATGATAATGGAGCAAGAAAGACCAATAGTAGTATAACCTGTTTCATAGATTCTTTTATTTTAAATTTTTAACGATTAATGATAAAAAGTAATACTTTTCAAATGTTAATTTGTTCTGTTTTTCTATCTGTCTGTCAAGTTATAGACATATAAATATTGGTTTATAAAATTATTTAGTCAATTTCCTTGCGCACCAATGGATAAAAAAAATATAAACAATCATCCCCATATACTTCATCATCCTGAAACTTATACCACCGAGATGGCCACCAGGAAGAGCAAAGAATTTTATGAGTGGATAAATAAAAGAAGAACGGTAAGGGAAATCTCAAAAAAGACAGTACCCAAACCCCTGATTGAGCAACTGCTGTTATCAGCCTCCTCAGCCCCCTCAGGTGCACATAAACAGCCATGGACCTTTTGTGCGGTTAACAATCCAAAAATCAGATCTGAAATTCGGGCTGCTGCTGAGTATGAAGAATATGAAAGCTATAATCACAGAATGAGTGATCAGTGGCTTGACGACCTAGAAAAAATCGGGACTGATTGGAAGAAGCCGTTCCTTGAAGAAGCACCATGGTTAATTATCGTGTTCAAGCGGATATATGAGATGGATGAGAACGGAAACAAGAGAAACAATTATTATGTGAATGAATCTGTGGGTATAGCCTGTGGATTTCTTATCGCGGCGATACACAATGCCGGGCTGGTAACTCTTACCCATACCCCGAGCCCGATGAATTTTTTATCTAAAATCCTTAAAAGGCCTGAAAATGAAAGGCCCTTCCTGCTACTACCTGTCGGGTATCCTAAGGATGAAGTTTATGTGCCTGAATTGAGAAGAAAATCATTAAAAGAAATGGCTGTTTTTTTCGAGTAATCCATGATTAACCAGCAGTTTGGCAGGATAATGAGTAAAGATGTCATGAAATTTATATTCCTAACCACTTATTTTGACAACACAAAAATGATTTGATTCATACATTATATTTTTGTTGCTGGTTGATCCCCGAGGACAGCAGGTCCCGGGGTTTTTTTATTCTTAACAATTCTTCGATTCAGATGATAATGAATTAATATTAATTAACTAATAACAATTTGCTTATCTAGAAACTCATTATCTATAAAATTGCGATAATAACTTCATAAGTTAATTTTTAAAGAAGAAAAAATTGATCCTCAAATATTATCGGGAAGCTAAAGGTCTGGGAAAGAACTCATATCCGCTGCGAAGCCTGGCTCTGGCAGGGGTACTGGTAATGGTATATTTTCATTTTAAAGAAAATAAAATCCCTTTAGACGCTTTATATGTAATATCTGCAACTATTTTTCTACTCGTCCCTCAGATATACCTTATTTACTATGTGAAAAATGGATGTAATAAAGGAATAGCGCTCAAGCAACACACCCTGGACTTATTCTGGGGTGGTTGGGCTGTTGGTATGATTTGTTTATCAATCGTGCCATCCTTTACTTTTATATTATGCATTTTAATTAATTACATATCAGTAAGAGGATTTAAAAAAATATACCGGTTTGTCCTGATACCCCTTGGTGCTTTAATACCACTAGCCTACTATAATTTTGATTTCAACTTTAAAACTTCCTATGCTCTGATTTATGCTTCATTGGTTTATCTGGGTATTTACCTTGCCATAGTGGCTTATATGCTTTACTTGTATGCCATGCAGGATAAGAAATATAAAGACAAACTGGTTAAAAAGAATGAGGAAATAAAAAAGCAATCAGAAAGTCTTGACAGGGCACAATCGATTCTACAAAATAGTGACAGGCTAGCCATACTTGGCCAGATCACCGCCAGCATAGCGCATGAAATAAATTCCCCCCTTGGCGCCATTAAAGGAAATGTTGATTATATAATCAGCAGTATAGAAAATGAACTGAATGAGCTCTCAGCTATCAATGAATTCATCAGCAATTCCGAAAGAATGCAAATGATCCAGATCGTACATAGAGGGCTTCAGAATAAAAATGTCATTTCAACAAGAGAAGAAAGGGAATTAAGAAGGAAATTAAAAATCTACTTTAATGACTTAAGCATCAGCCACGCCCATCAACTCACTGAAATTTTTGCAGAGCTTCGTATTGAAAATGAACTGGATCAATATAGTAATTTATTTTTCCACCCTAAAAGCCTGAGAATATTCAAAGCCTTCCGTAAAATGTATAAAAGATACAAAGGGGTTTATAATATCAAGCAGTCTTTAGAAAGAGCCAATAAAATCATTTATGCCATTAGGTCTTACTCTCATTCTACCATTGAAGAAAATGCACAACCGGTAGATGTTGTTGAAAATATTGAACTGGTATTAGTAATCTATCAAAATGAAATAAAAAGAGGAGTCGAACTAGTAAAAGAATATGAAGAAGACATTCCTTTAATAAAAGGATACCCCGATGAATTGGGACAAGTGTGGACTAATTTAATCTCCAATGCCTTGTATGCCATGGATTATAAAGGCACACTAACCATCCGGATAAACAATATGAAAATTTATGGTTTAGATTATGTAATAATCACTATCATTGATACCGGCAAAGGAATTCCAGATAATATTAAGACTAAGATCTTTGATCCATTTTTCACAACCAAAAGCCGGGGGGTAGGCAGTGGGTTGGGATTGGATATCACCATGAAAATCGTTGATAAGCATAAGGGGGAAATAAATTTTAAAAGCCGGCCGGGAAATACTGAATTCAAGGTTTACCTGCCCGTAAATATGGATGAAATTTAGCCAATGATGATAGAGCGTCTGAAAGGTATTCTAAGTAAACTGGTATCATATGATGCATTGGGTGGTCAATCGAATCTTGAGATCATTCATTTTATTGAGCATTACCTAACAGATCTGGGTATATATTGTAAGCTAGTATACAATAAAGAAAAAAATAAAGCTTCACTTCATTGCAGGATAGGCCCTGAAGTGGACGGAGGTGTTATTCTATCCGGTCATACTGATGTGGTTTCGGTCAATGATCAGTGTTGGGCTTCTGATCCGTTTTCATTAACCGAAAAAGAAAATAAACTTTATGGCAGGGGAACATGCGACATGAAAGGATTTCTGGCTTGTTGCCTCTATATGGCCGGGGAAATAATTGAAGCCCCACTGTCAAAACCAGTCTATTTTGCCTTTTCATACGACGAGGAAATTGGGTGCCTGGGTGCACCTGAATTAATCGACGACATTGTTAATTTTTATAAAGAATGCCCGGCATACGCTATCATAGGCGAGCCTAGTATGCTTAAACCTGTAGTTGGTCAAAAAGGAATATGCTTACTCGAAACATCAGTGACCGGATCCGCAGGTCACAGCAGCAGGATTAAAAATGAAGTTAGTGCTGTCCATGAAACCTGTAGGTTAATCCTTTGGCTTGAAAGTAAAATGGATCAGTTGATAACAACCGGACATATTGATCAAAGATTTCAACCTGCCCACACTTCTATCCATTGCGGGATAATAAGTGGAGGCATTGCGGCAAATATCATTGCAAACCATTGTAGTTTTCAATGGGATATTAGATCTATTCCCACGGACTCAGTGGATGAAATTTTAGATGACTTCCATGAATATTGCCAGCTCACAAAAAATAAACTAAAACCCACTTTTCCCGGATTTGAGATAATAACCCGTAAAAAACACCACGCAGTGCCACCATTAAACACTCCACCAGACCACCCTATTGTTGAATTGGTTAAAGACCTTACCGGAAACCATAAACCGGAAGCGGTTTCCTATGCATCTGAAGCAGGGCAATATGTTGAAGGAGGTATCCCCGCTGTAATATGTGGGCCGGGAAGTATATCCCAGGCCCACCGTGAGAATGAATATGTTGATATCCGGCAACTTGAGGATTGTGTTGAAATGATAAAAAAACTGGTTGCTTACCTAAGCGATTAAACTTCTGCTGATAACAACTCAATCAAAATGAAAATCCGATAATTGGAACCAATTAATTCAAAAAAAATATTATTTTTGAATTAATAATGATTAGCTGCTGGTTAGGAAAAGGATGAACTATTTAGGGCATCCTTTTTTTTATTGCCCTTCCATTGCATTGATTGCTGTTTGTAATTCCCTTTTCAACTTGGCTTGTTTCTCAAGTGATCTTTTTCTGTATTCCTCAAATTCTTTTACGAGGTCTTCATAGTCTTTTTTGGTTGATTTTGTAACCTTATTGCTATTGTTAAAAGCCAAAAATAATAGTACCATACCAGCAAATAGAATTAATATTATTGCGCCAATAATCAAACTATAGGTGCCTTTATCAAATGAAGAACCCAAAAGACTCATTTCGTCTTTTTTAGCTTGTACCTCGGCCAGGGATTCTTTAACATTTTTCAATTCATCATTTAGTTCATCAATGGTGCTCTGCGCATTAGTAAGCGTGCCATTTATATCATCTATTGAAGCGTTATATGCTCTTAAGGAGTCATTAACGACATCCCAGAAAATATTTAACCGCTCTGCATTTATCACCTCAAACTCATTGTAGTCTCTGGATGATTCGAGCATGGATTTAAATCTTTGATTAAGACTTTGATTTTCTTGTGCATTTACAATCAAAAATCCCATAGAAAATAAAAAGAAAAAAAACGTCCTCATAATAACTAACTTATATTTTACAACCGCAAAATTGATCAAATTCCTGATACAATAGCACTAGCAGGGACATTTATTTAGCCATAAAATAAAAAAGCTTCCCATCAGGAAGCTTGTAAGATTGACCATGTAATTATTGAGTATATTTATGATTTTTCAGCCCCCTCATCTTTGGTACCTAATTGATCAAGATCATTTTGCCTCATAAATTCCAGCACACTCCTGGCCTGATCAACACTAAGTCTTTGATCCGGCATCTTTACTTTAGCTTTTTGTAATAATGAGTGTGCCAATGAATCGACTTCAACCATTAGGTTCACATTTATAATCATGTTCATAATCCAGTCGGGGTGCCTGCGGTTCGTGATCCCTGCCCATCCGGGGCCAACCATTTCTTCTTCTGTCAGATGATGACATGTTGTGCATTGGTTTTCATATATTTCTTTACCCTGAGAAACCATTTCTTCATCCAATGGATCATCGATGGTCACATATTTTATTGTCCCCTTTGGTAATTCGTCAGTAGTTTCTGTAGCTGAAGTTTCTTCAGACTGTCCGGACTGCTTTGGGCCTCCACATGAAATGATTAACAAGGAAAAAATTATAAAAACCAGGAAATTTAAAATTTTCATAATAATCGAATTTAGGTTGTCTATGAGTAAAAGTCTTCATATAATTATACGGAAAATTCAATACAATTACATATTCTTTTTGAAGATATTCGATTATTATTATTACAATCTATTGCTCCAGGGCCTATAAAAAACCTAACTGGAGATTAGAAGGGGATAAAGGATGGACGGGGCTGAAAATTTTTTAGTAACAATAACTTTACAATCTCCGAGATGGCAAGCATTGAGTTGACCATCACCCAGCAAAATAGTGACTATTTCCTTATTCTCCTGATCCATAAATCCGAAATAGCTTCTATTAGGCTTTATACCTCGTTCCTGAAGCTCTTTATTAACATTATTACTGATAAAAAACAGAATTTTATTCATTTTAATTGCTGGTTAATTACAAAGCTAAGCGATGCTTAGACTAAGTTAATAGGGTAAGGTATTAATTAAGAATTAAAAAAATTAAAATACTACCTGACAATTTTCCAGGTTATACCTGATTCAATGAACCAATCACTAACCGCATCATTCTTTCCTTGTCCTCCATAAATGTCCAATTGAATTTGGTTGTTGATCAGATATGATAATCCAGTATCCCATTTAATGTCAAAATCAGTGCTACTATATTCTCCGTATGTTTCAATAAAGCCGCCAATGTTATTAGTGAATGCAAAAGAAAAATTAACCACATAGCTACCCGTCGGTGAAGCTTCATTACCATTCCAGGTCACGCCCCAATTGGTAGCTAATTGAAACTTTTCGGTTATGCTCTGACTATGCAGCAGTGTTAGCGAACTACCTAGGCTTGATGGACGATATTCTTCTGATACCCAATCAAAGATAAAATCAGTAAGTATGGCAAAAGAGGGTTGGAAATTTTCACCCTTATAAATACCGTAACGAAAACCAGCATTCCATTGACTCAAACCTCCAAAATTATTCTCCGTTAATTCAGCTTTTATCTCATCTTGTCTGATGGTAAAAGAATTATGAATCTCAAAATTTTCCAGCACGCCAAAACGGGAATAAAAATTTTGCTGGGTTGCATTGCCGGATTGTGAAGGGGAATCAAATGAAAAGTATCCAAAGCCGGCCTGGATTTGGATATTGCCCTTTTCAAGAATCTTAGCATTGAAAGCCTGACCCGGTCTGTCACTTGCTACCTGACCAAATATACTGTTGGTTAGAAAGGAAAGAAAAAAAGATAATACTACAACTCTAATCACGGCGACCTTTGATTAGGAGTAGCAATATAATTAATACCTACTTACTTTCATTAAACGCTTGTGCAATAAATAAAAGACTTGCCGAATTCACACAAAGGCGTGTTTGTTTGGATGTGAAGCCCTCACCTCTAAATACATGACCAAGGTGTCCACCACAGTTAGCACATAAAATTTCCGTCCGGTATCCATCTGCATCTGTTTTTTCTTCCACGGATCCCTGAATGAAATCATCAAAACTAGGCCATCCAGTCCTGGAGTCGAACTTATCCTCAGATTTGAAAAGTGGCAGATTGCATTGTCTGCAGATGTATGTTCCATCAGCTTTTAAATCATAATATTCACCGGTATATGCCCGTTCTGTACCTTTTTTATTGATTACATAATGCGCTAACTGGCCCAACTCATTATAATTTTGTTCATTGTAAATTACCGAAGGAAAATTTTTTATAAAATTGTCATCCTTTGTGCTCTTTTGTGCACAGGCATTGGATAATACAATTATTAACAAACATAACGATGGTAATATTCTCATAACTTTCAATTTTATTCTCTTGTAACAGTATTGGAAAATAATGGTTTCATTGTTCATATATAGTAAACAACAATTCATTCAATAAGTCATGTTAATTACAATATCTCTGCTGATAACCTTTCTTCTGCAGCATAGCGCTTCTGAGCAAGAAGATTGGATGAAAGTAAAAGAGGATTTTCATATGGCCCTGGCATTAACTTTTCATCCTGCGGAGGAAGGGAACCTCCAACCATTGAAAGATGATTATAAATCTCTTGTTAAACTGTCCTCGGAATGGAAGGGTATGCCACTGCCGCGGAATTATAAAAACCCGGCAATGAGAGATAACCTTATCCTATTACATAATTTAAGTAAAGGGATATCTGAACTTATCAAAGAGAATAAAGACGAAAGCCTACTGATGGAAGCAATAATAAAACTTCACGATCAATACCATAAGATTGAGCAGATGATCTATGACCTAAAGTGAGTTATTGCTTAGCATTTTTTAGGTATGCCAGTGCCTCCTCCGGGGTCTTATCCTGGTGATATAAATATCCCAATTTAGCGTGCGGATGTAAACAATCCTTAAGTTTTTTGTATTGATTAACCCAGTAATGAAAACTTATACCTTGTGATTTAATCATTTTTTTCATGCTAACAAATTTAGCATAAACTAAATAATTTAGTAATATTTTCTATTCTGAATTAAAAACTTTAAACGAATAAACTGGTTCATTTAACCATGGAAGCATTTATAATTTTTATATTCATCTTAAAGATTATCGTCTTTGGTATCACCACGCTGGCAGTCATCAAAATGACTAAAAAGAAGAAGACACCATTTGATTTTTACGCACTAATCAATAACCAGGAATATTTAGGAAATAAAAGCGATGCCAAACTTAAAAAGGGCAGATCATTCTTAATGAAAAGTACTTATCGTGTAAAATAATTTCTGAGATTATAAATTATTCTTTCATCAAAATCTTTTCTTCATTACTTTAGCCACAAGATGATATTAAAGAACAAAAATATATGGTGGTGTACTGTCATTAACGATTTCGTTCGATAGCAGCCTCATATTAACATTTATAAAATATTAAACCCGCTGCTTAGCGGGTTTTTTTTTGACGTTATGAAAGAATACAAGTTAAAATTACACTATCAAAAACTTCTGGCGGATACGGTTACGCCTGTCTCCATCTATTTAAGGCTACGAGACAAATTCGCCAAATCATTCCTGCTAGAAAGTTCTGATTATCACACCCATGAGGAAAGTTTCTCTTTTGTTTGTTGTCAACCGCTAGCCTCTTTCCTGGTTTGTGGCCATCAGATAGAGACCATTCTGATGGATGAACATACAACCAAAAAAATTCACGAAAAAACAGATTTATTGAACGACCTGAAATCGTTTACCCAATCTTTTAATATCGATAAAAAATCTCCTTTAAGAAGCATTGGTCATGGATTATTTGGATACATATCTTTTGATGCCGTTCAATATTTTGAAGACATTGCGTTTAATCGAGAAAAACCAAATCCATCGGAAATCCCGCTCATACATTACACTTTTTTTAAGTATGTGATTGCGCTGGACCATTTTAAAAATGAATTACACATCATCGAGTATTGTGCTGAGGGGGAGCCCAGTAAGATTCATGAATTGGAACAACTGATCGAGAACAGGCCATCACCACATTATCAGTTCAATACAGAAGGTTCGGTAGAATCAAATCTGAATAATGATGAGTTTCTGGAAATCGTTAAAAAAGGCATACATCATTGTGACATCGGAGACGTATTCCAGGTTGTCTTTTCAAGACGCTTTTCAACAAAATTTAAAGGCGATGAATTTCAGGTTTACCGGGCATTACGGTCCATAAATCCTTCTCCCTATTTGTTTTATTTTGATTATGGAAATTTTAAAATATTTGGATCGTCCCCTGAAGCTCAACTGGTCATTAAAAATGACCTGGCCACCATTTATCCGATAGCTGGCACATTCAAGCGAACAGGGAATGATGACGAAGATCGGGAAGCCGCTCAGAGATTATTGGATGACCCAAAAGAAAATTCCGAACATATAATGCTCGTAGACCTGGCAAGAAATGACCTGAGCCGTGTGGGCTCAGCAGTAACTGTAGAAACTTACAAAGAAGTTCAGTATTTCTCCCACGTAATCCATTTGGTATCGAAAGTTACGGGAAAGGTCAATGACCCATCAAAAAACCTTGATTTGGTAGCCGGAACATTTCCTGCCGGCACATTATCAGGAGCCCCAAAACACCGGGCAATGGAGCTGATAGACCAATATGAACCGACCAAAAGAGGGTATTATGGCGGAGCAATTGGGTTCATGGATTTTGAAGGCCACTTCAATCACGCCATAATGATCCGGTCTTTTCTGAGCCAGGGAAATACCTTACATTTTCAAGCAGGTGCCGGCATTGTGTCAAAATCTAATCCTGAAAGTGAAGTACAGGAGGTTTATAATAAATTAGCTGCGCTGCAATCTGCACTAAAACTGGCAGAAAACATATCATGAAAGTACTTGTAATAGACAATTATGACTCCTTTACGTACAATCTGGTGCATATAATCAGAGCATTGGGTTATAGCCCTGACATTTACAGAAATGACAAAATTTCAATTGAGCAGGTAGAAAAATATGATAAAATATTGCTATCCCCCGGGCCGGGCGTGCCATCTGAAGCGGGCTTTATGCCTTCGATTATAGAACAGTATAAAAATACAAAAAGCATCCTTGGTGTCTGTCTGGGTCATCAGGCCATTGGAGAGGCATTTAATTCAAAAATTTATAATTTACCGATCGTATTTCATGGTATCACTACTGACATACAAGTCACAATCGAAGATTCATTATTTAAAGGGTTGCCTAAAAGATTTAGCGTTTGTAGGTATCATTCATGGGTCATTGATAAAAATACCATTGATAATAATGAATTAGAGATTACCAGTGTGGATGATGAAGGTACTATTATGGGTGTAAGACATAAGAATCTGGATATTAAAGGTGTACAATTCCATCCTGAATCTGTTATGACTGCGCATGGAATCCAGATGATGAAAAACTGGTTGACGGATTAATCATGAAAGAAGTATTAAATAAGTTATTCGAATATCAATCCCTGCCCAAAAAAGAGGCGCGGGAAATCCTGGTGAGTTTAGCTCAGGGCAAGTACAACAATTCTGAGATGGCAGCCTTCCTAACTGTTTACCTCATGAGAAGTATAACGGTAGATGAACTGGCCGGTTTTAGAGATGCCATGTTAGAGTTATGTACACCATTGGACACCTCAGACTATAGCGTTATTGATTTATGCGGAACTGGTGGTGATGGAAAAAACACATTTAACATATCCACCCTGTCTTCATTCGTTGTCGCTGCCTCCGGTCAAAAAGTTACGAAACATGGTAATAATAGCGTCTCCTCAGTTTGTGGTTCATCAAATTTGCTGGCACATTTCGGATATCAATTTACAAATAACAAGGACACTTTGATCAGGAATCTTGAAGAACTGGGCATCTGCTTCCTTCATGCACCTTTGTTTCATCCAGCAATGAAAAATGTTGCCCCAATACGCAAAGAGCTGGGCATAAAAACTTTTTTCAATATGCTTGGCCCAATGGTCAACCCTGCATCCCCGGAGAACCAGCTGGTTGGCGTATTTAATCTGGAGCTGGCCAGGTTATATGGTTATTTATATCAACAAACAAATAAAAACTTCGCTATCATACACTCCCTGGATGGTTATGACGAGGTATCCCTCACCGGGCCATTCAAGATCATCACCAGAGATTATGAGAAGATTGTATCACCAAATGATTTAGGGCTAAAATCAATCGATCAAAAAGCTTTGCATGGAGGTAAATCCGTTGAGGACTCTGCAAAAATGTTCACCAACATCTTATCAGGAAATGGGTCTCAGGCGCAAAATGATGTTGTGCTGGCTAACGCAGGGTTAGCAATTTATGTGGGTAAAAAACTATCGTCTATCCATGATGGCATAATCCAGGCAAAAGAAGCGTTAGAGTCAGGAAAAGCCTATGCTGTATTTAAAAAACTAGTTTCCACCCAACAAAATACCTACAACTTAAACTAAAAATCTATGAATATACTGGATGAAATAGCAGCATTCAAAAAGGAAGAGGTTAAAGAAAGAAAAAGCCTGTTTCCGGAAAAACTACTTGAGCAAAGCATATACTTTCAAACGAAACCTGTTTCCTTGAACAAATATTTAGGCCGGGAAGATAAAGCGGGGATAATTGCAGAAATAAAAAAGCGTTCACCCTCTGCCGGTGATATTAATCCATATGCTTCATTAGAAAGAATATCCATTGGTTATATGCAGGCCGGGGCATCGGGCTTATCTGTACTCACTGACAAAAAATATTTTAATGGTAAAAATGAAGACCTGACCACCGCAAGAAACTTCAACTTCTGCCCTATTATAAGAAAAGATTTTATCATTGACGAATATCAAATTGTTGAGGCAAAATCTATCGGTGCAGACGTTATATTATTGATTGCTTCAATCTTATCAAAACATGAATGTGAGTATCTGGCAAAAAAAGCTAAATCGCTGGGATTGGAAGTACTCCTTGAGATTCATACCAAAAATGAAATCGATTATTTTAATGACTGGATCGACATTGTTGGTGTCAACAACCGTGATTTGAAAACTTTTAAAACAGATGTGGAAACTTCTAAAAAACTTGCAGATTTGATACCAGCTAACGTCACAAAAATATCTGAAAGTGGGATCAGTGATCCACAAATAATTATCGAGTTAAAGAATTTTGGTTATTCCGGATTCCTCATCGGAGAATATTTTATGAAGCATGGAAGACCTGAGAAAATTTGCAAAAACCTGATTGATAGCGTCAATCGTCTTGAAAGTATTCAACAGAATACCTAACGCTATTTGGTATGAAATGGAAAGTATGTGGAATGAAGTTTCCAAAAAACATTTTGCAAGTAAGCGTACTGCAACCTGACTTCATGGGTTTTATATTTTATCCGCCCTCCTCGCGCTATGTTGAGGCGTTGGACAACAAAAAAGCTATTTTAAACATAGACCCGGGCATCAAAAAAGTTGGTGTATTTGTAAATCCTTTGAAGGACACAGTCCTGAAAAAAGCTGATGAGTATAAACTGGACTACATTCAACTTCATGGCGGTGAATCGCCTGAATTTTGTGATATGATCAGGTCTAAACAATTAGGTGTAATAAAGGTGTTCTCAGTGCATGATACATTAGACCACAAAAAAATCAGGCAATTTGATGATGTAGCTGATTATTACTTATTTGATACAATAACTAAAAAATTCGGAGGAAGTGGTAAGCACTTCGATTGGGGAATATTAAATGAATATGACAGGGAAAAGGCATTCTTAATAAGTGGTGGTATTGAAACCATAGATCTTTCTGAAATAAAAGAGAAAAATTGGCCCAAATTCATAGGTATTGATGTAAATAGTAGATTTGAATTTAATCCGGGCCTCAAAAATGTTTTTGAATTGAAGGAACTCAAGGAAGCGATATTAAAAATTTGAATTATGAAAGTTGCTGAAAAGTATACCGTTGATGAATTAGGTTATTATGGGCAGTTTGGTGGTTCTTACATACCTGAAATGCTCTATGCCAATATTGAGGAACTAAAAAACAATTACCTGAAAGTTTATCATGACGCAGACTTTCAAAAAGAATTTAAGCACCTTTTAAAAGAATTTGTTGGCAGACCTACCCCATTATACTTTGCTAAAAGATTATCTGATCAATACAATGCAAAAATCTATCTGAAAAGAGAGGATTTATGCCATACAGGAGCTCATAAAATTAACAACACTATTGGTCAGATTCTTCTGGCACAGAGATTGGGAAAGAAAAAAATTATCGCAGAAACCGGTGCTGGGCAACATGGCGTAGCAACTGCTACTGTCTGCGCCTTGATGGGTGTTCCTTGTATCGTTTACATGGGTGAACTGGATATGCAACGACAGCGTCCTAACGTGGAAAGAATGAGAATTCTGGGCGCTACGGTAAAACCAGCGACCAGTGGCAGCAAAACCCTAAAAGATGCAACCAATGAAGCTATGCGCCACTGGATCAATAATCCCGAGGATACCCATTATATTATCGGATCCGTTGTAGGGCCTCATCCGTTTCCCGACATGGTGGCTAAATTTCAGTCGGTCATCAGTGAAGAAATAAAAACTCAGCTAGTTGAAAAGGAAGGCCGGGGAGCCCCTGATTATTTAGTAGCCTGTGTCGGTGGTGGCAGTAACGCCATCGGAACCTACTACCACTACCTTGAAAATGAAGAAGTTAACCTGATCTCTGTAGAAGCTGCCGGCGAAGGGGTTACCAGTGGTAAATCTGCGGCAACCACAGCCCTGGGAAGCATGGGCGTGCTACACGGAAGTAAGACCCTGCTAATGCAAACTGAAGATGGACAGGTCACTGAGCCACATTCTATATCAGCAGGACTGGATTACCCGGGTATAGGGCCCGTTCATGCACACTTATTTAAAACAAAAAGAGCTGAATTCTATGCCGTTACCGATGAAGAGGCAATGAAAGCCGGTATAGAGCTAAGCCGAACGGAAGGCATTATTCCCGCCATTGAAACTGCCCACGCTTTTGCCGTGCTTAAGAAAATTCCTTTCAAACAAAGCGATGTTGTAGTAATAAACCTATCCGGAAGAGGAGATAAGGACCTGGAAACTTACATTAAGTGGGGTAAGTACTAATGCAAAGATTAAAATCACTTTTCATTAAAAAAACAAAAAAGATATTGAGTGTATTCTTCACCGCAGGATATCCAAACCTTGAAGATACCCTTTCTATAATTAAGGAACTTGAGCGCTCCGGCGTTGACCTTATCGAGATAGGAATACCCTTTTCAGACCCGATCGCTGATGGCACTACTATACAAAATAGCAGCAACATTGCTTTAAGCAATGGTATGAGGCTATCCATACTTTTTGATCAATTATCCAAAATTCGTAAGCACTGCCAAATCCCTTTAGTCATGATGGGTTATCTCAACCCGGTGATCCAGTATGGTTTTGACCGGTTTTGTGAGGATTGTGACCGTGTTGGGATAGACGGTGTCATTTTGCCTGATCTCCCGATACATGATTACTTAAATCATTACAAACCACTCTTAGCAAAGAATGGGATAGAAAATATATTTTTGATTACACCACAAACATCGGAAGAAAGAATTAAAACAATCGATGAAAACACCAATAGCTTCATTTACGCTGTCTCATCACACAGCACTACCGGTGTTAAATCAGGTTTTGATCAATATCAGATAGAATATTTCAAGCGATTGCAAAATATGAACCTTAAAAACCCATTTTTAATCGGGTTTGGTATCTCAGACAATTATTCATTTGAAACGGCTTGCCAATATGCCAACGGTGCGATCATCGGAAGTGCTTTTATTAAACAAATTGCAAATTCATCTGATATAAAGTCTGATGTTAACAGATTTATTTTTTCCATACTAAATAGTGATAATATAATAAACGAGCAAAAATGATCATTCAATTTCAGGAAGGTGCCGGCCAATCCCTAAAATCTGCTATATCCGAAAAGCTTAAGTCACTGAAATACAAGCCCAGGAAAGTTATCACCCAAAAGGGAGAATACATCATTGGTATTGGAAAAGCTCCCCTGGATATCAGGGAAATAGGCCAGATGGAGGGCATCAAAGACATTCACATTGTCTCGGACAACTATAAATTAGTCTCCAAGAAATGGAAAGTAAATCCTACCACCATCAACCTTGGTGATGGCGTTCGCATCGGACATCAGGATTTTTCTGTTATGGCCGGACCATGCTCCATTGAAGGTGAAGAAAATATTTTGGGCACCATCAACTTCCTAAAAGAAAATGGAATAAAAATAATGAGGGGAGGTGTGTACAAACCCAGAAGTTCACCTTACTCCTTCAGGGGCTTAGGAATAGATGGTTTAAAAAAATGGCATGAGTTGGCCCATAAAAACGGCATAAAAATCATAACTGAAGTGATGCAGGTATCTCAAATAGAAGCAATGCATGATTATGTAGATATTTTTCAGGTTGGCGCCCGGAATACCCAGAATTTCAACCTATTGGATGAACTTGGTAAGGTCGACAAACCTGTGATGATCAAGCGTGGCATATCCGGAACCATTGATGAGCTACTTCAGAGTGCTGAGTATGTGTTCTCCGGAGGTAATGAAAAGTTGCTCCTTTGCGAAAGAGGCATCAGAACATTCGAAAAAGCCAGTAGAAATACCTTCGATATTAATGCCATACCCATTCTAAAAGATAAGAGCCACCTTCCTGTAATAGCTGATCCCTCACATGGTATCGGTCTGAGGGATTATATTGGTTCGGTAACATTGGCTGCAGTGGCAGCCGGTGCAGATGGTGTAATCCTGGAAACCCATAAAAAACCGGAAGAAGCTTACTCCGATGGCCAGCAAACGCTGGACTTTAATGAAATGGCTCGACTTAATGATGCTATTGAAGAATTGATAAAATTCAGAAGGCTTATTTAAATATTTTAATATAACCTGTAGGTTTTTAGCTGATTATTATCATTTTTTTAAATACAAGAGAGACTTATTTTTGCAAGCAGTAACGTATATATGTTAAAATCAGTATTAGAATAATATGAGACAGATATATGAAAATTATACAGCCGAGGACCAGAAAGTCTGGAAAATATTATTTGAACGTCAGATCATAAAACTTCCTGATGCGGCATCAAAAGATCATCTTAGAGGTCTTGAAAAAATTAACTTCACGGCTGATAGGATACCAAACTTCGAAGAAACGAATGAAATACTGACTAAACTGACCGGTTGGAAGCTGGCAGTGGTGCCGGGCATTGTGCCTGATTACACTTTTTTTCAATTAATGTCTAATAGAAACTTTCCAGCCACCACCTGGCTAAGAAAAATAGATGAACTTGACTATTTGCAGGAGCCCGACATGTTCCATGATGTATTTGCGCATGTCCCACTCCTAACAAACCAAAACTTTGTTAATTTCCTTGAAGAATTAAGTAAGATCGGTCTTGAATACACCGGGGATGACTATGCAATAGAGATACTGTCCAGAATCTACTGGTTTACCGTAGAATTTGGATTAATCAGGGAAAATGGAAGGTTACGGATATATGGAGCAGGGATACTATCCTCTGCAGGCGAAACGGAGTTTTGCTTGAGCGACAAACCTTTACACTTTGAATTTAATGTAAAGCAAATTGCTGAAACAGAATACAGGAAAGATATTTTTCAAGATAGATATTTCATAATCGACTCATACGAACAGTTATATAACTCCATTCCTGCGATCCGGGATACAGTCAAAAATATGGCTATAAACCATAAAAAAGAGCAATCATTAGTGTTAGGCTAAAAATATTTTATTCAATTTAGGGGGTGTGAATTTTTTCTTTCACAGCCTTTTATATGCGAGTTGCTGTTGTAAAATATAATGCCGGAAATATTCAATCGCTGATTTTTGCCTTGGAGCGATTGGGTGTAAACCCAATCTTAACTGACGATCCCGAAACAATCAAGTCAGCAGATAAGGTCACTTTTCCAGGCCAGGGGGAAGCTAGCTCTGCCATGAAATATCTGAGAACCAAAAACCTGGACAAACTTTTAATATCACTAAAGCAGCCATTCTTAGGTATTTGCCTTGGACTGCAGCTAATGTGCAGGCATTCGGAAGAAAATGACACGGATTGCCTCGGAATTTTTGATATAAATGTGAAAAGATTTAAGCCGGATGCGATAAATAAAGTACCGCATATGGGGTGGAACACAATCTTTGATCTTCGTTCCCCACTATTTGAAGGTATTCCATCCGATAGTTATTTGTACTACGTGCATAGTTATTATGCTGAAATTAATAAACATGCCATAGCCACCACGAACTATAATGTAGACTTTAGTGCGGCAATTCATAACAGAAATTATTATGCCCTTCAGGCCCATCCTGAAAAGAGTGCAGATGTAGGACTGCAGATCATTAAAAACTTCCTTTCCTTAAAGTAACACAAGGACGCGCCTATCGAATGAAAAAGATGGCCTTGGAAAAAATATTAAAGCATTCTATCAACTATATTAACCGCCTTTTAATAAGTTAATAATATGATAAAATTGAAATTGAACTTAAAGATTAAATGAAATACATTGGAGCAGTAGATCCAATATATATTGCAATCTTTTGGCAATTAGGGAGATCACTAAAGGATAACCCAATAAATTTATAGAGATATGAGTATTATTTGAATTCTTTCACAACTTTGTGCACGATAATATAGTTAATCATAAAAATCCAAATTATGGCTACAGTTACACTTGGCGGGTCACCCGTCAATACCTACAGCGATCTCCCATCAATTGGCAGTAAAGCACCAGGTTTTACACTTACAAAAAATGATCTGTCTCAGGTGAGCCTTTCTGACTTTGATGGCAAGAGCATCATACTCAATATATTCCCGAGCATAGATACAGGCGTCTGTGCTACTTCTACCAGAACGTTTAACCAGAAAGTAGCAAGCCTCGAAAATGCGATGGTACTATGCATTTCAGCAGATTTACCTTTTGCACATAGCAGGTTCTGTGAAGCAGAAGGTATCGAAGAAGCAATTACACTTTCCACTTTCAGAGATGGAGGAGCATTTGCGAAAGCTTACGGCACACTATTAGTTGATGGTGGCTTTGCAGGGCTGAATGCGCGGGCCGTTGTGGTGATTGGCGCAGACGGCAATGTTGCTTATACAGAGCTGGTAAGTGAGATTGGTCAAGAGCCTGACTATGATAGTGCTATAGCCGCACTATAGTCCGTACCATAAAATATTTGAAGCCACATAACTTTTAATAATTTACTGAATTGAAATGAAGATGGTCTGAATTCTTTTAGATACCAGGTCATTTGTGCTACTGCCAAAGTTTAATTTTTTCGGGCAACTCCGTAAACCAGGTGGATCCATCTACGCCTCTGGTCTTAGCCTTTCGCTGAGGCTTTTTAATGAAAAAAGATTTAAGCCTGATAACGAAAAAAATTATCGGTGCCTTTAACAGGATAATTCATAGACGATAATATGCTTCCTTTCATTTTAGTACAAAATACAGCAAATAAGACCTTTTTACCCTCCATTTTTTCTGGCGTCACTGTGCTTTCATTCACTCTGGGGTTATTCATTTTTTGCTAAGCAGAACGTTAAGACCAGGTGAGTATCGAGGCCACCATTACAGGCAACTAGTCAATGTAAAATTCATAAGTTATTGATTTCGAATATTCTTGTAGTGGTAAAAATCGGAATCTATAGAGGCCGCTTCATGAATTTTAAGCTTTTCTGATAAAATTATTGATGAAGCATCTGCCAGGTCAATTGGTACATCCCGGTAATGCTATGCTAAAAATATTAATCGATCTATGTCCTCAGAGCCTATATTTTCTGTGAAAATACGGCCACGAGATAGTGTGGAAAACATAACATTATCAAATTCTAAGAAGGTAAAATATACTATCTTTTCAGCTTTGTTGATTTTAATGATTTGATCATTCGATGATAATAATTCCTGCAATCGATATAATTGATGGAAAGTGTGTGCGGTTGGAACAAGGTGATTTCAATAGGATAAAAAACTATAATTCCGATCCGTTAAATACCGCCCTGACCTATCAGGACCACGGCATAAAGCATCTCCATCTGGTGGACCTGGATGCGGCAAAATCCAAACGATTGGTGCACACCAACATCGTTGAAGAAATCTGCAAGAAAACCACGCTTTCTATGGATTATGGAGGCGGTATATCAACAAAAGAAGATGTGGATATATTGCTTGGTAAAGGTGTTGACAAAGTGAATATTGGAAGCCTGGCCATACACAATCCTGATTTATTTAAAGACTTACTCAGGATTTATTCAGGAGAAAGAATAATTCTCAGTGCGGATGTGAGGAATGAATCCATAGCGGTGAATGGTTGGCAGGAAACGACTGGAGACCAAATTTACCATGTGATTGAAAAGCATAAGCCTCATGGCCTTCAATATGTGGCATGCACAGATATCTCTAAAGATGGCTTGCTTTCTGGCCCATCTATAGATTTGTATAAAAAGATATTGGAAAGTTTCGATACCAGGCTTATTGCCAGTGGAGGGATATCATCAATGGAAGACCTCCACGCATTGAAGGAAATTGGGTGCTATGGCGCGATCATTGGTAAAGCATTGTACGAGCAAAAAATTACGCTAACAGAATTGTCTGCTTATGTTGACTAAAAGGATAATTGCCTGCCTGGACATTAAAGACGGTCGAACGGTGAAAGGAATCAATTTTGTGTCTATACGGGATGCGGGAGACCCGGTAGAACTAGGTTCCAAATATGCAAAAGAAAATATCGATGAGTTGGTATTTTTAGATATATCTGCTACCAATGAAAAAAGAAAAACCCTTGCTGAATTGGTAAAAAGGATAGCGGCGAATATCAACATACCATTTACGGTTGGCGGTGGCATCAGCTCAAGAGAGGATGTAAGTACTGTACTGGCAGCTGGTGCCGATAAAGTCTCTATAAATTCCGCTGCCGTCAAAAATCCAGGCCTGATCAATGCTTTGAGTGCCGAATTTGGCAGTCAGTGCATCGTGGTGGCTATAGATTCAAAATTTATTGATGAAAATCATTTAGTACACACCCACGGTGGTAGTAAGCCAACGGACATTAATACCATCGAATGGGCACAGGAAGTTGAGCTCAGGGGTGCAGGCGAAATACTACTAACCTCGATGGATCATGATGGAACCAGGAGCGGATTTGCTAATGAGTTGACCAGCATGATCGCTTCCCTTGTGAGTATACCTGTAATAGCCTCGGGGGGCGGTGGAAAAATTGACCATTTCATAGATGTCTTTGAAAAGGGTAAAGCTGATGCAGCATTAGCTGCAAGTATCTTTCACTATCACGAAATACCTATCAGTAAGCTGAAGAGTGAATTATTTTCAGCCGGATTATCAATCAGGACTTAAACTTTAAGCGATAAATGTTAGACTTTGAAAAACATAATGGATTAATACCTGCGGTTATCCAGGACGCTGGATCCAATAAAGTACTCATGGTTGGTTTTATGAATAAAGAAGCTTATCGCAAAACAACTGAGTCAGGTTTGGTTACATTTTACAGCCGCTCACGCCAAGCCTTATGGGTAAAAGGAGAAACATCCGGAAACTACCTGCACGTATCTGAGGTTTTACCTGATTGTGATCAGGATACACTATTAATCAAAGCTATGCCAGACGGACCGGTATGCCACACCGGAACGGATACCTGCTTCAATGAAAAAAATGATGCACCGGACTTAAAGTTCTTATCTAAACTAACCGGGATAATTAAAGAAAGAAAAGATAATCCATCCACAAGCTCCTATACCACATCGTTATTCCAGAAAGGCAAAAATAAAATCGCGCAAAAAGTTGGCGAAGAGGCTGTTGAACTGGTGATTGAGGCCATGGATAATGATGATGAACGCTTTCTCGAGGAAGCGGCAGATTTACTATTCCACTTGATGATCCTACTTGAAAATCGTAACTTCAGCCTACAGCACGTTAATGAGATTCTTGAAAAAAGACATAATTAATTCTTTTGGAAGTCTCTAATCCTCAACTATTTAAACTAACTGAAATTTTTCCTTACATTTAAGTAGAATAATAGATCCTTATGGAAAAATATGATTTGTGTGTAATTGGCGCAGGGCCGGCAGGTTATGCGGCTGCCATGCGGGCTATTGACTTTGATAAAAAAGTATTACTGGTAGAGAAAAGAAATTTAGGGGGAGCAGGCATACACCGGGGGGCCCTCTCCAGTAAAACCTGGTGGGAAATCTCCAGAAAAGCTTATACACTTCGTGAAAATGGAGAGGCATTCAACATTCATGATTCCAAATTCAACTTCCAGAAAATAAAGCGTCAGGTAAGAGAAGCCACTCTCGAGAGAAGCGACCTCCTGGACCATCATATGAGGAACATAAATCTTTCACTGGGCAAAGATTTATTCACCTACCGCTCCGGTAATGCAAAAGTGATAACAGAGCACCAGGTAATGATATCCACTACCAGTGGTGATGACACCATCGAAGCGGACTACATCATACTAGCCACCGGGAGCGCACCCAGAAAATTACCAAACATTCCCATCGATGAACGCAATATATTTACCAGCGAAGGCCTCGATAACCTTGACGACTTCCCTGATAGCATGGTTGTCCTGGGTGCCGGGGTAATAGGTTGTGAATTTGCTACCATTTTTGCAAATTTTGGGGAGACAAAAGTCTACTTAATTGATAAAGGGGATCGAATACTTCCATTCGAAGACGAAGATGTGGTTAGGGTGATAGAAAGAAACCTTGAATCCAAAAATGTTCATATTCATCGGAATTCAAAATTAATCAGCATGACCTATGAAGATGGACGTGTGGCTTATGTTTTAGAATATCATGATGGGTGCCAGGAAGTATTTCATGTAGAAAAAGCGTTGGTCTCGGTAGGTAGGATCCCGAACTATAATAATCTCTTCGATGAATCCTTACCCATAAAAATAGACCGGCGAGGTATCATTGACGACCACACCCAGACCAGTATCCCAAACATCTTTGCTGTAGGAGACATAACTGCTGATATCTCCCTGGTGAATGTTGGGGAACTGGAAGGAAGATATGCAGTTGAAAGAATTTATGGTGAACCCAAGCGCCCTTTGGTATATGAAAATATCTCCACAATTATGTTTCTTTCACCAGAGGTTGCAGGTGTTGGAATGAATGAAATTAAAGCAAGGGAAAAAGGTATTGACTATAAAGTAGTGAGTCTGGATTATGGATGCATTTCTCGGGCCATAGCTATGCGAGACACCCAGGGATTTATCAAAGTTTTGGTTACCAATGATGATGAAATGAAAATTTTAGGGATGCGGGTAGTAGGTGAACACGCTTCCAGCGCCATTGAAGCGGTAGCATTATTAATTTCAATGGACAAAGGAATCGAAGAATTAGCTGAATTGATTCACCCCCACCCTTCTATTATCGAGGGTATTCAGGAGTGTGTTAGAATGCTATTTAAAAAATCAATATTGAAGCCAACAGTCCTGCGTGATGCAATGACCTGCAGGGTGTATGAAAAAGGTGTTTTTAAAGACATGTATACACCACTGGTTAGTTAGATTTTAATCGATACCGTAGGTGTCCCTTTTATAAATTATCTATTTTTGCAGGTTATGAAAAAAGTGGCTTTCTACACCTTGGGATGTAAACTGAACTATGCGGAAACCTCTACCATTGCACGCCAGTTTGCTGATGAGGGATATCAAAAAGTAGATTTTACTGATACCCCGGATATTTATGTGATAAATACTTGCTCAGTAACCGAAAATGCGGACAAGAAATGCAAGAAAATAGTAAATGATGCTAAAAAAATTTCCCCTGGGTCTTTTGTGATCATTATCGGCTGCTATGCGCAATTGAAGCCTTACGAAATTATAAACATCCCAGGTGTTAACGCAGTATTTGGTGCAGCAGAAAAATTCAATTTACTCGCTTATTTAAATAAACTGGATCACCTTGAACCACAGGTATTTGTTTCGGACATCCAGAAGGCTAGTGTATTCATTCCCTCTTACTCCTATGCTGACCGGACCCGGTCATTTTTGAAAGTCCAGGATGGATGTAATTACGGTTGTGCATTTTGTACTATTCCCCTGGCAAGAGGAAAAAGCCGAAGTGCTCCTATAGCTGATATTATTGCAAAAGCTGAAGAGATTGCTTCTACGAAAGTGAAAGAGGTCGTGGTTTCCGGGATCAATGTCGGGGATTTTGGAATTCAAAATGGCAAAAGAAAGGAGCATCTTATCGATTTATTAAAAGCACTGGATGATGTTGATAGCATCTCCAGGTATAGAATTTCCAGTATAGAACCTAATCTATTATCAAATGAGATCATTGAATTCATAGCCACATCAAAAAGATTCGTTCCGCATTTTCATATTCCTATGCAATCGGGTAGTAATAAGATCCTGAAATTAATGAACAGGCGCTATCGAAAAGAACTTTACAGGGAGCGGGTCAATAAGATCAAGCAATTGATGCCAGAGGCCTGCATCGGGGCAGATGTGATCGTTGGATTTCCCGGTGAATCAGAAGAGGATTTTATAGCGACCCATGACTTTATCAGAGGCCTGGAAATCGCTTACTTACATGTTTTTCCATATTCTGAAAGAGCAAACACTACATCCCTAGAACTAAACGGAGTTGTTGCGCAGCACATACGAAAAGAGCGATCCAATATACTGCGGTCATTATCGCATAAAAAAAGAATGGCTTTCTATAAATCCCAACTAGGCAAAGAAGCAACCGTACTTTTTGAAGAGGGCTCAGGCTCAAAAAATATGATGTGTGGATTTACTGAAAATTACGTACGGGTAGCTTGCGACTATGACCCATTGAAGATAAATCAGTTAAAAAAAGTAATACTCGATAACATCAATCAGGAAGGTATGGTGGAATTTTCAGAGATGGAGCGTATGATTGAAAACCCAGTTTAGCAATGCCCAGAATTAATGTTATAGAACCGGAAAACGCGGAGGGACAATTAAAGGAAATATATGAAGGGCTAGAGAAAAGCAGGGGAAAGATAGCAGAAGTCCATAAAATACAAAGCCTCAATCCAAAGTCAATTGTTAACCACATGGACCTGTACCTTACCATTATGTTTGGCAATTCACCATTAAAACGATATCAAAGGGAAATGATGGCGGTAGTGGTTTCGATGGCTAACCAGTGTAAATACTGTGAAAATCACCACCTGGAGGCATTAAAAAACTACTGGAAAGACCAGGAACGAATTGCTCAATTCCTTGATGACTATAAAAAGGCTAATCTGAGTGGTATTAATAAGCTATTGTGTGATTATGCGCATAGCTTAACACTTTTTCCCGAAGATCATAACCGATCAACTTATATCGATCTATTAAAAGCTCAAGAACTGTCAGACAGGGCAATCCTGGATGCTACCCTGGTGATCTCTTATTTTAATTTTGTAAACCGGATCGTTCTTGCCTTAGATGTCAATCTGGAAAAAGACCCCGGGGGATATAATTATTAAGATTATACCTCTACCGGTTGTTGCTGCTTAGCAGATACTACTTGCTCTACTGGCGCCGGCTCGATATTTCCTTCTTTTATTGCTCTTTGTATTTGCCTAGCAGTGAGGGAAGAACCATCAGGGCTCCAACCCGGAGGGCCAAAGATATACATCAAAGCTTCTTTGAATGATTTTGCATGCCTGACATCATGCCAGATATCTTCAAAAACGTGTGTATTCAGTCGAATGGGATTGTAAGTACCGGGATCTTTTAAGATACCATACTTAAACTTCACACCTTTGATCACATCCTGGTAGGTTCCAAATAGCTTATCCCATATAATCAATATGCCACCATGGTTTTTGTCAAGGTATTGTTCATTACTGGAATGATGTACCTGGTGTATCCAGGGTGTATTAAATATTTTTTCATACCAGCCAAGGGATTTAACAGTCTGGGTATGAAGGAAGTATTGATATGTAGCGTTAATTATTAAAACAGAACCAATCATTACAGGCTCAAAACCAACCGCGGGCATCCATAACCAAAAAATGGGCTTATATAAAGTGATAAACCAACCATTCCTGATTGAAACGCTTAAATTAAACTGATTAGACGAGTGGTGTGGTACATGGGCTGCCCACAACAATCGTATAGTATGACTTAGGCGATGATGCCAGTAAAAATTAAAATCATCACAAATGATGGCAAGAACCCACGCCCACCATGCAAATCCTACGGAAGCATATCCAAAAAGACTCTGCCTTAGTGGTTCAAAAAGATCAAAAACAAACTGAAAGACTACAAATACAGTAAATACCTTTGTGAATGTGGCAACTACTGTAGCACCGATTGCTATTCCAAAACCGGCCAATGTATCTTTGAGTAAATAATTATGGCGAGCGGTAAGAAACTCGATAACCATAAAACCAATCAGGATTGGATAGATGTACTTAATAGCTTCTTGAATAGGGAATTCCATAAGATGATATTAAATTGATGACAACTGGAAATAATAAAATATGATGAAAGCAAGTATAGTATTAACTGATTAATAACCAAAATATTAAGATATTATAAATATCAATTGTTTCAATTTGTTGAACAGATGAATTGAAAAATATCCCAAAGAATAAACAAAGGATGATTCCAAATATTAACCACACGATTAATTACTGAAAATATAATTATGACTAAGAAAAAAATCGCCGTTCTTACTGGTGCCGGTGTAAGTGCAGAAAGTGGCTTGAAAACGTTTAGGGATTCCGATGGGCTGTGGGAAGGTCATGATGTGATGGACGTGGCCACCCCTGAAGCATGGCAAAGAGATAAAAAGCTGGTCCTTGATTTCTACAACGAGAGAAGAAAGCAGGCATTAAATGCCAAACCAAATGCAGGGCATCTGGGCATTGCTGAACTTGAAAAACATGCGCATGTAGTGGTCATCACTCAAAACGTTGACAACCTACACGAGCAAGCCGGATCATCAAAGGTAATTCATCTGCATGGGGAGCTTTTCAAATCGCGTAGTACGTTAGATCCAAACATCATTTACGATATTGAGGGATGGGAACTGAAGCTTGGGGATAAATGTGAAAAAGGTTCTCAACTAAGACCACACATCGTTTGGTTTGGCGAGATGGTACCCATGATCGAAGTTGCTGCCCATGAAACCCTGTCAGCAGATATCTTTATGGTGGTGGGCACCTCACTATTGGTTTATCCTGCAGCGAGCTTAATAGACTACACGGCCGATATCCCAAAAATTGTTATTGATCCGAAACTTCCTCCCGTTAATCATCTGCGGAACACCGTATTATTTGAAGAAAATGCCGGTATCGGAGTAAAAAAAGCCACAGATTTTATCCTAGAAAAATTATTGTAAGGTTCCATGCCCTTTCCATTAAACCATTCGCTTAAAAGCCAATCCTATTAGTGGTTTTTCATAACTGATAACTGAATAGAATAGCGGTTGTTCTATGAGCTTCCGCTATTTTTTTTACAGAAATATTTAATGTAGATTTTTATCTAAAGATGTATTGAGAAGCGGATTAATAAGTTTGTAGAAAACTTAATACACTTATATACTATGTTAATCCTCATAAATATGTAAGATAATCAAAGCTGGAACTAAGGAAAGACAAAACAAAGATCAGTTTAAAAGAGATAGTGATGATAAATTGAGTAAGATGTAGGAAAGTTTAGATTTTCTTAGCGTTTTAAAAGTTGTTGTAGCTTTTGCGGTATCAATCCATTCAATTCTTTCCGTTTTTCAATTCAATCTTTATTTAGGATAATTTTTTATTAAATAGTCCATTAAAATTATAATATATTTTGAATCCTTTTTCTTTGAAACATCAAAAACCCCTGGTTAGATTTAAATCTACTGGTCACGAGTTGTTGTATAGAGACTGTGAGAAAAGCTTTAAAACTTATTAATAATAATAACATCGACACTTAGAATGAAAAAAACTTTAAACCCGTTCCACCTGGCGATACCCGTCAATGAAATTAAGGATGCCAGATATTTTTACAGGGAAGTGCTTGGATTCGAAGAAGGGCGTAGTAGTGAAAATTGGGTGGACTTCAATTGCTATGGACATCAGCTTGTGATTCATAAGACAAAAGAGAATCAGGATCACAAATCAAACCCTGTGGATGGCCATGAGGTGCCGGTACCTCACTTTGGAGTTGTACTTGAATGGGATGTGTGGGAAGAACTATCACAAAAACTGAAATCCCGGGGAATAGCGTTTATTATTGAGCCTTACATCCGCTTTAAGGGTCAACCCGGAGAGCAGGCCACCATGTTTTTTAAAGACCCCAGCGGAAATGCGCTAGAGTTCAAGTCATTTAAAGACATGAACCAGTTATTTGCAAAATAAATTAGGTTTGAATTAGAAATCCTGTTTTTTCGTTGCTAATCACCAATGGATAAAAAATTATAGTATGAAGAAAATCATTGTAACCGGAGCCTCCAGTGGATTAGGAAGAGCATTTGTAGAATATTTTGCCAAAATGGAACACTGCTTATTTGCTATATCCAGAAACACCCATAAAATAAAAGACCTTCTTGATAAGTACCCTTTAAATATCCACTGCTTCGATTGTGATATATCTGATCCAAAACAGGTTGTAAAAACATTCTCTAATATTGAGAAAGACTTTGGCGTAGCTGATGTTCTAATAAACAATGCGGGCATTTTCTGTGGCGGGCCCTTCAGCGAATGTGATATTGATACTATTGATCGGGTAATTGATACAAATTTAAAAGGATACATGTATTGCACGTTGCAGGTATCCGGCAAGATGAAGACAAGAAAATCAGGCCACATCATTAACATAAGTTCTGTATCAGGGATCCATGGACTTCGCGATCAATCGATATATGGCGCCTCAAAACATGGTATTAATGGCTTTAGCGATGTGCTTACACAGGAACTTAAGGACCATAATGTGAAAGTTCATTGTATCTGTCCCGGTGGTATTGATACGCCACTATGGAACGAAGATAACCCATACCCGCTCGAAAATCATTTGATTAAACCTGAAGAAATTGTAGAACTGGTAAATTTCCTTATCTGCGGGGGTTCAAAGACAATCTACAGACGCATTGTAATGTTCCCTGACAATGAGTGGCATTGATTTAGTTATTTGAAGTCAGGATATAGCAAATATTTTTTCCGCATTTCATTGTATTCCGTTAAATCATCTTGCCAGCTTTCCTTAATTTCTGCTGCACTCCATCCCTGCCTGATCTTATGCTTCAAAGTAGCATTGCCGGCCAGATTGTTAAAGTAATTATTAAAAAACCCCCCATCGATTCTTCCATCAAGATTTTCATAAAAATCAATTAAATATTGAAGATTGATGCCTTTTGGCGGTTCATTTTCAAACAAATACCCGTTACAAACCTCACCTTGCAATTTTGGATGTTGTGCCCCTCTTGTCGGTTTGGGCGAGAATGTATAATCACCTTTTCTGAACTGCGGATGGCCTATGATTTGAAAAGGATATTCCGTCCCTCTCCCAACGGACACAACTGTACCTTCAAATAAACAAAGGGAAGGGTACCATCGAATGGACACCTGGTTGGGTAAGTTTGGGGACGGTTTTACAGGGAGACCGTAATTGGTATTGTGGTCCCAGTTTTGCATTTTGATAACTTCAAGATCACAGGTTAAGTTATCATCCAACCACTTTTCACCATTGATCATTCTTGCCAGTTCCCCTACTGAAAGGCCATGCACAATAGGGATAGGATGTGTTCCTGCAAAAGATTGATAGTAAAGATCGAGCACAGGGCCATCGACATAATCACCATTTGGATTAGGCCGGTCCAAAACCATAAACGGTACATCCATTTTAGCACACAGCTCCATCATATAGTGCATGGTGGATATGTAAGTGTAAAATCTTGTGCCAACATCCTGTATGTCAAAAATCACAAGATCTATACCTTCCAGGTCTTCTGGTTTGGGTTTAAGGTTTTTGCCATATAATGAAACAATGGGTAATCCTGTTCTTTCATCAATGCCTGAGTCGATATGTTTTCCGGCATCAACATCCCCTCTAAATCCATGTTCCGGACTAAATATTTTTTTAACCCCTACATCAAGCTTTAGCAGTGTATCCAATAAATGAACATCTTTAATCAGCGATGTGTGGTTCACCAATAGCCCGATGCTTTTGCCTTTAAGCATCTGAAGGTATTGATCCATTCTTTCAGCACCCACTATTATTTCCTGTGAAAATGTGGGCTTAAAAGTTGCTGCCAACAATAATGTGATCACAATTCTTTTATATTTGGGTACAATCATAGCGTCAATTTATTCATTATTAATCATTTAAGAATAAGATAACTAAAATCCATCATCATTGAAGCTTCACCTTTTTATTGCAAGTCGTTTAGCAAAAAATGCCAGAGGTACTTTTACTAATACCATAAATAAAATCGCAGTAGTAACTATTTCCCTGGGATTGAGCAGCATGATTATTTCGGTAATGGTCCTTAATGGGTTTCAGAAGGAAATAAAAAACAAGGTTTACAAGTTTGCTGGACATATGACTATCTCAAAATATCAGCTGAGTAGTTCCGAAAAGTCTCCAATAAATACTCACTCATACTTTGATCAGAAAATCAAGGAGTATCGATTCATCCAATCTATAGATAAAGTGGCCTATAAAGCTGGTTTGCTTAAGGCTAATGATGAGGTCCAGGGTATCATTGTGAAAGGTCTGGAAAAAGATTACGATATTGAAAAATATAATGGCATTATCAATCAAGGCAGGTTTATCGACATTCCCGAAGATGATTATTCCAAAGAAGCGGTAATCAGTGAAAGCATCGCCAAAAATCTAAGGCTAAAACTAGAGGATGAGGTGTTGATTTTTTTTTTACAAGACCCTCCAAGGTATAGGAAATTGAAGGTTGTCGGACTCTTCAATAGTGGAATGCATGAATTTGATGAACGGTTTATACTCACAGACATTGGCCTTATTCAAAGGATCAACAATTGGCCTGACAGCTTAATCGGAGGTTATGAGATCTACCTCGAAAAAAACTATCCCATTAATAAAGCATATGATCAAATATTTGAAGACCTTGATTATGATCTGTACATTCAAAAAATCAGTGACCGTTACCTCCAGATTTTTGATTGGTTATCGCTGCTAGACAGGAACCTTCTGATATTACTTACCCTGATCCTTATCGTAGCTTCTTTTAGTATGGTCTCAATCCTTTTGATTCTGATCATGGAACGCACACAAATGATTGGGATTTTTAAAACGATAGGTGCGGCAGACGGCCTGTTAAGAAAGATATTTTTTTTTAATGGTTTGCAACTGATTCTGAGGGGATTGATAATTGGTAACGGTTTGGCTTTACTGTTGGGATGGATTCAAAAACGGTTCAAAGTTATTCCTCTAGATCCTGCTAATTATTACATGGAATCCGTGCCAATCGATTTTGATTTGTTTTGGATAATCTTTATTAACTTGATTACCCTACTAATTATAGGCCTGACGTTGTTCATTCCACTCTCCATCATCAGTCGTATCAATCCCATCAAGGTTATCCGGTTCGATTGATAATACCGCTGGAGGATATTTTTTAAAAAAACTGCGAATCTTAAGTTCTATAACACCGAGGAGCGCTTCCCTGAAAATATTTAAGGACATTTTAGATTGTCCTCTGGTTCTATCGGTAAAGATAATGGGTACTTCGACAATATTGAACCCGTGCTTCCAGGCATTAAACTTCATTTCAATCTGGAAAGCATATCCAATAAAATGAATTTTATCCAGCTCCATGGTCTCCAACACTTTTCTCTTATAACATTTAAAGCCCGCTGTTGCATCCATTATAGGCAAACCTGTTACCAATCTCACATACTTACTGGCAAAGAATGACATAAGCACCCTGATCATAGGCCAATTGACTACATTAACACCTTTGATATACCTTGATCCTACGGCCACATCAGCACCCTGATCCACACACGCTTCCAGTAGTTTGACCAGGTCGTTGGGATTATGTGAAAAATCAGCGTCCATTTCAAATATGTACTGATAGTTATTGTCCAGTGCAAATTGAAAACCTGCGATATACGCAGTGCCCAGGCCTAATTTCTTCTCACGCTCAAGTATGTGTATCCGTCCCGGATTGGACAATTTGTAATTTTTTACGATTTGTGCAGTTCCGTCGGGAGAGTTATCATCTACCACCAAAACATCTATCTTCACGGATAAATCCAATACTGTCTCCAAAATAGAGGCAATATTCTCTTTTTCTTTATATGTAGGAATTATTACAAGTGCCTGGCTCAATTTTATTTCAGAATGTTACGTGGGTTAATGAGAATAACAAACTACTAAAATAGCAAAACTTAACATATAAAAAATATTATAAACTTGTATTTAACCATTTATATATAGTCATTCTACCATGGATTGTATTTTTTTAGACAGGGATGGAGTAATAAATCATGAACGAGGTGCTTACACCTATAAAGTATCAGATTTCATAATCCCTGAAAGCCTTATTGAAGTGCTAACCGCCCTGAAACAAAAAGATTTCCTTCTTATTGTGGTTACAAATCAGGCTGGTATCTCCAGAGGACTTTACACAAGGGAAGACATGAAGGCTTGCCATAATTTTTTCCAACATAAAAGTGATAAACTTATCGATGCATTTTATTATTGTCCTTACCATCCTACAATCACGGAATCACTAGCCAGAAAACCCAACACTTTAATGTTTGAAAAAGCGATTTACAAATATTCGATTAATCCAGCCCGATCCTGGATGATTGGTGACCAGGAAAAAGATATGATTCCGGCAAAAAGTCTTGGTATTAACACAATATTGCTAAATAATGAGCGCGGAGTAACAATCGCAGACTATCGGATAGCATCAATCTTAGAGCTATTAACAATTATCCGTTGATGATTATTTTGGCCTAAATGATTGAATCCAAGAATGTGCAACATAGAATCACTGGTTTGCTCTTTTGCAAATAACTCGGAGACTAACTCACCAGTATTCTCATCATGTTTAATTATCACATGCTTAGGGGAGGGAATCAAGCAGTGCTGAATACCGCCGTATCCTCCAATGGACTCCTGGTAAGCTCCGGTATGGAAAAACCCGAAATATAATGATTCATCATCATCAATTACCGGTAAAAAAACCTCTGAAATATGTGCCTCAGAGTCATAGTAGTCCATACTATCACAGGTTAGCCCTCCAATGTTCACTTTATGGAAGTTATTGTCCCAGTGATTGATTGGCAATAGAATAAATTTTTCATTAAGCCCCCAAACATCAGGCATCTGTGTGATGAATGAACCATCCATCATGTACCACAATTCTTTATCATTCTGCAACTTCTGATCTAACACTGAATATATGGTTGCACCGCTCTCTCCTACCGTGTATGAACCGAATTCAGTGTAAATATGCGGGACAGGAACATTATTCTTATCACAAATCCATTTAATGTTTTCTATTATCTGTTCGGTAATGTATTGATAATCAAACGCAAATTGCAACGAGTTTTTTATTGGGAACCCCCCTCCAATATCTATTGAATCCAAATCGGGGCAAATCTTTTTTAGCTCACAATATTTATAAACAAATCGACTAAGCTCGCTCCAATAGTAAGCAGTGTCCTTAATGCCGGTGTTGATGAAGAAATGTAGCATTTTCAGCTTTCCCATCGATGATTCGCTTATGCGATCTCTGTAAAAGTCGATGACATCACTATACCGAATACCGAGCCGGGATGTGTAGAAAGAAAAGTTAGGCTCTTCGTCTGAAGCTATACGAATACCAATCTTATATTCATCTTGAATTTGTTCATCATAATAATCCAGCTCTTTGAGGTTATCCAGAATTGGAACACAGTTAATAAAACCTTTTTTTATAACATCGACGATGTGTTTTTTGTATTCGTTTCTTTTGAAACCATTACAGATGATGTAAATATCATTATCGATCAATCCTTGTTCATAAAGTTTGTCTATTATCGCCAGGTCGAAACCAGAGGAGGTCTCCAGATGAACTTTGTTCTTTAATGCCTCTTCAATTACAAAGCTGAAATGTGAAGATTTAGTACAGTAACAATAAGTGTAAGAACCATTATATCCATATTTATGAATGGCATCATCAAAGATCTTTTTAGCATACTGAATGTTGCTACTAATTTTGGGCAGGTAGCTAAGTTTTAAAGGCGTTCCATATTGTTTGATGATCTCCATAAGGTTAACCTCATGGAAATGAAGCCTATTATTTTTCACATTGAACTCCTGCGTTGGAAAATCAAAAGTCTGATCTACCAGGTCGAAATAACTTTTCATCGATTAAATAACAAAACTCGAAAATACATTTGCTTCCCTCAATTCAAAGGATAAAAAAAAATAATTTTAAGATTTGCATTCTTATCATGCTAATAGTGGGATTAAACTTAACTATATATTTTTGGTCTTAACAAAAATGCAAGAATGATTAAGCTAAATATTCAGAATGAAACCTCGCCTTTAATTTCAGTGGTGTTGGGAACAGCCGAAAGTTTTGGGGGTAAACCCTACTATAAGGAAGCTTTTGATCCTAAAAGCAAAGAACACATACTGGCGGGCACATATCCTGAAGAGGATGACCTCATTCCGGAATTGAAATCCTTTAGGGACATCCTGATGAAATATGACGTGAATGTTTTCAGACCTGAATCAATTCATGACTACAATCAGATATTTGCCAGGGACATTGGATTTGTAATTGATGATTACTTCATCCTTCCAAACATCATAGTGTATCGAAAAGTGGAACAGGAAGGTATTGATTACATTATCCACCAATTACCAAAGAAAAAGGTTTTAAGGCCCCCGAAAAAAGTAAGAATTGAAGGTGGAGATGTTATGCCATGGAATGGTAAGATTTTTTGTGGATATTCAGAAGAAGAAGATTTTAACTTATTGCAGGTAAGCCGTACTAATCCGGCAGGTATTGAATACCTTCAATCGATATTTAAGGATTTCGAGATAATACCTATTGAACTCAATAAATCCGATGAGGATGCACATAAAAACGCCTTACATTTGGATTGTTGTTTTCAACCAATTGGCAAAGAACAGGCTATAATTCATAAACCCGGGTTCAAAAAAGAGGATGATTATAAAAATTTGGTGCATTTTTTTGGTAAGGGGAATATTATTGAAATTAATGCTGAGGAAATGTATCAAATGTATTCAAATATTTTTTCGATCTCACCCAATGTAATCGTCTCTGAAATAAACTTTACTCGATTGAATCAAGAGCTGGAAAAAAGGGGTTTTACTGTAGAGAAAGTAAGTTTTAGTGAAACTGCAAAAATGGAAGGATTATTACGGTGTTCAACACTACCGCTGGAACGGACATAATTTTTTATGGATAAACAGATCACAAACACCATCCTGATGGTAAGGCCCGCACATTTTCGATACAATGAGCAAACCGCTAAGGATAATTTTTTTATGCACCGGGCAAAAGATCAAAACCAAAAAACCATTGAGCAATCGGCACAAGAGGAATTTGACGGAATGTTTTACTTACTGGAGTCATCTGGCGTCAAGGTGATCGTAGGGTTTGACATATCCTCTACGGATACTCCTGATGCTGTATTCCCCAATAATTGGGTTTCATTTCATGAAAACGGAACCATGATCATCTACCCAATGTTTGCCCCCAACCGACGCCTGGAAAGAAAGCTGGATGTGAAAAACCTGCTTTCAAAAAATAATTTTATAATTAACAATGTGATCGACCTATCATCATTGGAAAATGACGATACCTTTCTCGAGGGTACCGGAAGCCTGGTATTGGACAGACAACATAAAATAGGATATGCAGCTATTTCTGAGAGGACACATGAAAGTGCAGTAAAAATGTTTGCCTCCAGTTTTAATTATGATTGTTTTTGTTTTCACGCCAATCAAACATATCATAACGAACGTGTTCCCATTTACCACACGAATGTGATGATGTCAATAGGTGAAACGTATGCATTAATATGCCTGCAAGCTATAGATGATGATGCGGAGCGAAAAAATATTATAGACAGGCTCTCAGGTTCCGGTAAAGAGATCATTCCTATAACGGAAGAACAAATTCAACATTTCATGGGAAATACCTTGCAAATACTAAATAGTGAAGGAGAAAGAATGGTATTTATGTCAAGTAATGCATATGATGCACTATCAAAACAGCAAGAAGTCGCTTTATTAAAGCATAATGACAGGATCCTTCATTGCGATGTTAGTACTATTGAAAAACTTGGCGGGGGTAGTACCCGATGCATGATGGCGGAAGTGTTTTTACCACATATATAAAATTCAAACCTTACACACATGGAAACTGAAGCCAAAATTCAGGATACTATAAAACAAGCATTTAAAGAAATATATCAGTCAGACCTTTCGGATCAGGAAATTATACTTCAACCTACCAAAAAGGACTTCAAAGGGACTTATACATTTGTAACCTTTCCTTTTGGTAAGCTGACGAAAAAGAAACCTCAGGAAAGTGCAGAGGATATCGGATTATTTTTAAAAGAAAAATTGAGTAGTGTCGATGATTACAACGTGGTAAAGGGTTTTTTAAACCTGGAGTTATCCGACAATGCCTTTGTCGACACATTAAATACCATCGCTCAGAACACTTCTTTTGGGACATTACCTGATAACGGCAAAAAAGTGATGGTGGAATTTTCTTCACCCAACACGAATAAACCGCTTCATTTGGGCCATCTTAGAAATAATTTTTTGGGAGATGCCGTCTACAGGATAATGGAAAAGGCCGGTTATGAAGTCCTGAGAACAAATCTGGTCAACGATCGGGGGATACATATTTGTAAATCCATGGTGGCCTACCAAAAATTTGGTAACGATGAGCAACCTTCAGAAAACGTGAAAGGAGATCACCTTGTGGGCAAGTATTATGTCGAATTCGATAAAGCTTACAAAAAAGAAATTGAAGCACTAAGAGTAAACGGTAAATCAGAAGAAGAAGCGAAAAAAACAGCACCTATTATGCTGGAGGCACAGGAAATGCTTAAAAAATGGGAAGCAGGCGATGAAGAGACAGTCAGTTTATGGAAAAAAATGAACCAATGGGTATATGATGGATTTGATAAAACCTATAAAAAAATAGGCATCTCCTTTGACACCATTTACCATGAATCCGATACATACTTGTTAGGAAAGGACCTGGTTAAAGAAGGACTTGAAAAATCAGTTTTTTTTAAAAAAGAAGATGGTTCGGTATGGGCTGATTTAACAGAAGATGGCTATGATGAGAAAATCCTCCTCCGTTCAGATGGAACTTCAGTCTACATAACACAGGACCTTGGAACTGCTGATTTAAAATTTAAAGATTTCCCATTCGATCAATCGATTTATGTGGTAGGAAATGAGCAGGATTATCATTTCGCCATACTTTTTAAAATATTGGAAAAGATTGGCAGAACCTATGCAGGTGGTCTTCATCATTTATCCTATGGCATGGTTGATCTGCCCACAGGAAAAATGAAATCCAGGGAAGGTACAGTGGTTGATGCTGATGATCTTATCGATGAAATGATAAAAACCGCGAGGGCAAGGACACAGGAACTTGGAAAGATTGATGGTTTTGATAGTGAAGAAGCAGAAGTTTTATATGAAACATTAGGCGTAGGTGCTTTAAAATATTTCCTACTTAAGGTTGATCCTAAAAAAAGAATACTATTTGACCCTGAAGCTTCAATAGAATTCCAGGGGAATACTGGGCCTTTTATCCAGTATACTCATGCCAGAATATCAGCAATATTAAGAAAAGCAAAGACTCTGAATATTGATCCTGTTTTAACAAACCACGCCAGTTTCAGTATAAGCCCTGTTGAAAAAGAAATTATTTTCCTTTTGTCTCAATTGCCTGGAAAAATCTTTGCAGCAGCCTCTGATTACAGCCCGTCAATCATTGCCCAATATGCTTATGATGTTGCTAAAGAATATAATCGCTTTTACCAGGAACTACCCATATTCAGTGACCAGGATAATCACATTATTACATTCAGGGTTTTACTCTCCAGTGTAACCGCACGTATAATTAAGTTATCTATGAATTGTTTAGGTATAAATGTGCCTGATAGAATGTGAGTCATGAATAAAACAAAGGCATGGATTATTGCAGCTCGCCCAAGGACAATACCACTTGCTCTGGCAGGTATAGGAATGGGTACATTTCTGGCTGCCACTGAGGTCCCCATAGCATGGGATGTCACGGTATTAAGTTTATTTACGGCCACACTCCTTCAAGTATTATCCAATCTTGCCAATGATTATGGCGACTTCAAGTCAGGTGTTGATGGTGAAAACAGAAAAGGGCCTGTCAGAAGTGTGCAATCCGGTGTTATTAACCACCTTGATATGAAAAAAGGAATAAAAGTAATGGCCATTCTTTCATTAATTAGTGGCTTATTCCTGCTTCAAACAGCCTTTAGCAGCAGGTTGGATTATTATTTACTTTTTTTAATAGTCGGAATGCTGGCTATCCTTTCAGCCATTGCTTATACGAATGGCAAAAAACCCTATGGATATGTAGGGCTGGGAGACCTTGCAGTTTTTATTTTTTTTGGCATTTGTGCTGTAGTGGGCACCTATTTTTTACATACCCAAAGTTTAAATTTAAATATTTTATTACCTGCCAGTTCTGTTGGTTTTTTTTCGGTAGCCGTTTTAAATGTAAATAACATTCGTGATATCGAATCTGATAAAATGGCTGGAAAATTATCCATACCTGTTCGGCTAGGTAAGCAGAAAGCAATCATCTATCATACTTTTTTATTAACATTTGGTCTTTTAGCAGCTTGTGTTTATACTTTTTCGAAGACCTGGCAATGGTATGAGCCAGGGTACCTTGCTGTGATCCCTTTATTATATAAAAATTATAAAGGTGTTTCTTCTCCGAACAGCATTAAGATAGACCCTTACTTAAAGCAAATGGCTGTAACCACATTAATTTTTATCCTGATATTTGGGATCGCATTATTAATTTAAAATCACAATCACTTATTAATCGATTGATTATCAACTATTTACTTACATTATTAAGTTAAAGGTTTATTATTTTGATTAAGATTTATATATTCACTATACAATTGAATAATTTTCTGAAAAAATTGACCTTTAAAGCACAATAAATTTACCACCTAACAAATAAGATTTAATACCCATGAAAAGTATTTTAGTTCCCTATGATTTTTCAGAAGTTGCGAAAAACGCGCTTCATTTTGCACATTCGTTGGCTGCTAAAGTGGAAGATAGTGATGTTGTTTTGTTTTATGTTATAGAGCATCCCACAGACACATCTTTTAACACCATGGGTATTGTAGACTATGACCCTACCGAAAATGTCTACATAGCAAAAATGGTTGAGTCTATACAGGAAAGGATGGATAATATAATAAATGATGAAACTTACTCAGACATTACGCTTCGATATAAGATTGTTATTGGAAATCCTTTTATTGAAATAACCAGTGAGATTGTCGAAGAAGAAGTTGACCTGGTGATCATGGGTACTGAGGGATCAGAAGGGTTGGATGAACTATTTGTTGGTTCAAATGCAGAAAAAGTAGTCAGGCACGCTAAATGTCCGGTAATCACTTTAAAAGAAGAAATAAATGTGGATTTCTTAGAAGACATCGTTTTTGCTTCTGATTTTGAAATGCTAGACGAAAATTTTGTTTCAAAATTAATTCAGCTGCAAGATGTCTTAGGTGCTCAGCTCAGATTGGTAAGAATAAATACACCAAATAATTTCATCAGTGACCGGGCAGCAGTAGATATGATGGAAGCGTTTGCCGGGAAGTTTGATCTGGACACATTCACCATTGACTTATACAGTGATCTAACTGAAGAAGATGGTATTTTAAACTTTGCAGAAGATGAAGAAGCGGGGATCATCGCTCTGGGCACTCATGGCAGAAAAGGTATAAGTCATATTTTAAGTGGAAGCATTGCAGAAGATATTGTAAACCACTCCAAACTACCGATTTGGACATTGAATCTTGATGGATAATCAATGGCGCAGAAGAAAAAAAACAAAACTTCAGGCGGTATCATTTACTCCACGGATCCGGACTTTAACTATTCAGAACCCGAAGAAACGTTAGAACCGATTACAAAAGCAGAACAAACATTGATCGTAAGTCTGGATAAAAAGGGCAGAAAAGGTAAACAAGTGACACTTATTACGGGTTTTTATGGCTCAGATGAGGAGTTGAAAGCATTGTGTAAGCTATTAAAAAATAAGTGCGGGGTTGGCGGGTCTACAAAAGATAATCAAATACTAATCCAGGGGGACTTAAGGTCCAGCATAACAAACATTCTTCTGAATGAAGGTTATAAAAAAACAAAAAAAAAATAAGCAAAGCTTCATACATCGATTCATCTTTTTGGTTAATCTCAATTTATAACATTATACTGGTTTAATTATATTATTTAACATGGAGGCATTACGAATCGCCATTCAAAAATCAGGTAGATTAAGCGAAGATTCTTTAAAAATTTTTAAAGAATGTGGCATTAAATTCAATAACGGGGCAAAAAAATTAAAAGCAATATCCTACAATTACCCCATCGAATTTCTTTTCCTCAGGGATGATGACATACCCGGATATGTTGAAGATAGCATCGTTGACCTGGGTATAGTTGGAGAGAATGAGGTTGCAGAAAAGGATAAAGCAACGGAGATCATAAAAAAGCTCGGCTTCTCAAAATGCCGTCTATCATTGGCAATACCAAAATCCGCAGACTACAGTGATATCAATTTTTTTCATAATAAAAGCATAGCTACTTCCTATCCAAATATTTTAAGTAAATACTTAGAAAAAAATAACATACGGGCTGAAATTCATGAAATAAGTGGTTCCGTAGAGATTGCTCCCGGTATAGGGCTGGCGGATGGTATTTGTGACCTGGTCAGTTCCGGCAGCACACTACTGATCAATGGATTAAAAGAGGTGGAAACTATATTTAAAAGTGAAGCAGTTTTAATCGGACCCAAAAAAGCACATAACCAGGAGAAGCAACAACTCATAGAAAAGTTACTTTTCAGGATAGATTCAGTGTTAATCGGTAAAAACAATAAATACATTCTTTTAAATGCCCCGAATGAAAAATTAGACGACATTGTTAAAGTCCTTCCCGGAATGAGAAGCCCAACCGTGCTACCATTGGCCAGTCATGGCTGGAGTTCTGTGCATTCGGTTGTAAAAGAAGATGAATTCTGGGAAATAATTGATAGCCTTAAGGTTGAAGGAGCAGAAGGAATATTAGTGGTACCTATAGAAAAAATGATTCTTTAAGTTTGATGTTAACGATAATAAAAAATCCCCCCTCAGAGCAATGGAATGATCTGATGTCGAGGCCATATGCTGAAAATAATGATGTACCAGAGGTTGTAAAACGAATATTTGACCGGGTTAGAAAAGACGGAGATAAAGCATTAATAGCACTTGCAGAAAAATATGACAAAGTAAAATTGGATACCCTTTTTGTCGAACAGAGGGAGATAGAAAATGCGCAAGGGCTAATTGACGAAGATCTTAAAAAAAGCATCTTAATTGCCAAAGAAAACATAGAAAAATTTCACGTTGCTCAGCAGGAAGGCCCTTTAATTGTAGAAACCATGCCCGGAGTAAAATGTCAAAGAAGATCTGTGGCTATTGAAAAAGTTGGTCTTTATGTGCCTGGAGGATCAGCACCGCTTTTTTCTACCTTACTAATGCTTGGCATCCCTGCTAAAATCGCTGGATGTAAAGAGATAATAGTAGCAACACCGTCTGACCAAAAAGGTGAAATAAATCCAGTGATACGGTATGTTGCTCATATATTAGGAATAGAAAAAATCTTAAGACTAGGTGGTGCCCAGGCTATCGCCGCCTTAGCGCTGGGCACAGAATCCTTGGACAAAGTGAACAAAATATTTGGTCCTGGAAACCAGTACGTTACAGGAGCCAAACAATTTGCCAGTCAGTCAAATGTAGCAATTGACATGCCTGCTGGGCCATCCGAAGTAGCAGTAATGGTTGATGAATCAAGCATTGCCTCCTTTGTTGCAATTGATCTTCTTTCACAGGCCGAGCACGGTGCCGATAGTCAGGTAATACTGGTTAGCAACGAACAAAATAAAGTGGATGAAATCAACCGTGAACTCATGAAAATAGTTGATGATCTACCCAGAAAATCCATAGCACTAGAAGCTTTAAAAAATAGTAAAGCTTTTGTTTTTGAAAATATGGAAAAATGTATTCAACTTATAAATGCTTATGGTCCTGAGCATCTAATTATATCCGTTCAGGATGATGAAGCGGTTGCCGGGAAAATTATCAATGCAGGATCAGTCTTTTTAGGTAATTATACACCTGAATCCGTCGGGGATTACGCCTCAGGGACTAATCATACGCTTCCAACCAATGGCTGGGCAAAAGCTTACAGCGGTGTGTCTTTAGATAGTTTTCTTAAAAAAATCACCTATCAAAAGTTAACTGCCGAAGGATTACTTCTTCTTGGTCCGGTAGTAGAAAAAATGGCCCAAGCAGAAAATTTAGAAGCACATAAGAGAGCCGTATCCATACGGTTGAAATACCTCAATGAAACAAATTAATATTGATGAACTGGCCAGACCGCACTTAAGATCGTTGATCCCCTACTCATCTGCGCGAAGTGAATACGAAGGGCCTGCAGAAATTTTTTTAGATGCCAACGAAAATGCTTTGGGATCAGTGGTAGGAACTTATAACCGATACCCAGACCCATATCAGAAAAAAATAAAAAAGAAGTTATCTGACATTAAAAGTGTACTCCCAAACCAAATCTTCATAGGAAACGGAAGCGATGAAGCTATAGATTTATTGATTAGGACCTTCTGCGAACCTAAAAAAGATAATATCCTAATTTTCCCTCCGACTTATGGAATGTATAAAGTGAGTGCAATGATTAACGAAGTTGGTGTAACTTCTCAACCACTGACGCCAGAGTTTGAGCTTAATACAAACGAACTGCGTAATAAGTCACTGAACGATGTTAAATTAATTTTTATATGCAGCCCAAATAACCCATCTGGCAATAGAATACCTACTGAAACCATTAAATCAATTCTTGATAACTATAACAAAATTGTTGTCCTGGATGAGGCCTATATTGATTTTTCCAATGACGAGAGCTTAATCGCTTTGATCAGAGGATATAATAACTTGGTAATTCTTCAAACTTTCAGTAAGGCTTGGGGATTGGCCGGACTAAGAATGGGTATGGCTTATTCTAATTCAGAAATAATAAACTTACTTAATAAGATAAAACCACCATATAATTTAAACGAACCCGCACAAAAGATCATACTCGAAGCGTTGAATCAGAAAGATCGGAAAGAAGATATGGTCAAAGAAATACACCAGGAGCGAACACGGCTGTTGCAAGCATTACAAGCATTAAATATCACGCAAAAAGTCTACCCCAGTGATGCCAATTTTTTATTAGTGAAATTCAATAATGCCAAGAAAATTTTTAACTATTTAATAAATCAATCTATAATCGTAAGAGACAGATCTAATGTAATATTATGCGAGAATTGCCTGAGGATAACTGTCGGGACTAACTACGAGAATAATAAATTGATAAAGGCTTTAAAAAGATTTCATTAATGAAGAAGATTTTATTCTTAGATAGAGACGGCACCATAGTCTCAGAAACTGACGATGAAAAGGTTGACAGTGTTGATAAGCTTACTTTCCTTCCTCATGCTATTCATTTCCTCCGAAAGATTTCAACTGAGCTGGATTATGAATTGGTGATGGTTTCAAATCAGGATGGGCTTGGAACACCAGATTTACCTAATGAAGATTTTTGGCCTGTACACAATTTCATTATCAAAACCCTTAAAAATGAGGGTATCAATTTTTTGAATATTCATATCGATGAGCATTATGAGAAAGATAACCACCCCAACAGAAAGCCGGGTGTTGGCATGCTGTCAGAATATTTAAATAATCCTTTATATGATATAAAAAATTCATACGTGATTGGTGATCGGATAACCGATGTATTGCTAGCCAAAAACCTTGGCTGCAAAGCCATTCACATTTCCAAAAAAACTGAGACTGATGCTGAATTAACCGCAAATAACTGGGAAAGGATCTATAATTATTTAATCATTCCATACAGAAAAGCTGAGGTCCGCAGGCAAACAACCGAAACAAGCATCTACCTTAGTCTTCTTGTCGATGGAGCAGGAAAATCAGAAATAGATACAGGGCTGGGATTCTTTGATCATATGCTTGAACAACTGGCTAAACATTCTGGCTGTGATATCGAAATCGAAGTTGATGGAGACCTTCATGTAGATGAACATCATACCGTCGAGGACACCGCCCTGGCACTTGGTGAAGCTTTTAATAAAGCCCTGGGAAACAAAAGAGGCATCAACAGGTATGGTTTTTTACTCCCCATGGATGATGCTATAGCACAAGTAGCTATTGATTTTAGTGGAAGACCTTGGCTAGTGTGGGATGTTAGTTTCAACAGGGAAAAAATTGGGGATGTACCAACAGAAATGTTCCATCATTTTTTTAAGTCGTTTTCTGATACCGCACGCTGCAACATGAATATCAAAGCGGAAGGTGAAAATGAACATCATAAGATTGAAGCCATTTTTAAGGCCGTAGCCAAGAGTGTGAAAATGGCAGTAAAAAAAGATCTCCGGGAACTTGAATATCTTCCCACCACAAAAGGCATTTTATAAATAATAAACTTACTGCCTGTATTGTATTTTGATGATGGCAAAATACTAACCAAAAAAATCAAGTTACATCCTCATATATAAAGAAAAATTGATCTATTCTCGGAATAAATTATATTTTATTGCTATGTAAAAGAAGTGTGATTATATTTATTTGGTTAACTTTTTTATAGTCATGGGATTATTCAACAAAAGACCGAAAAACATTCCTTTAGTAGAGAGCCATATAAAGAATTTATTGGAAGTAGCCCTCTCAGATGGTCATTTTGATAGCGAAGAATACAAATTACTCGTCAAAATTGGGAAGCGGCACAAAGCAGGAAAAAAAATGATCGAGGATATTAAAAAGAGAATGAATAACATTGACTTTGTTAAACCGGATACCGATTCAGAACGTTTCGATCAGATGTTTGACCTGGTCACCATGATGATGGCTGATGGGGAAATAGACGATAAAGAAATCTACGTATGCAATAAATATGCATCACGCCTGGGATTTGATACAAGAATCGTTGATGAGCTGGTAAGGTCAATAAGCTCAAATGTAGAACTGGGCCATTCTCTGGAAGAGACCAAGTTCAGGATTCAGTATCTGTTAAAAAATTAAAACCTAAAAAGCCTGGCTGCTTCATTGAAAGGAATTCTTGTTAGCATCAGAAATAATGCTAATCCATAAAAAATACTCTGAAACCTGAATTTAACCACATCATCACCAGATTTCTTTGATATAGATCGACCAATCTGCGCTAACAAAACCGCAATGATCATAACGGTAATATGCTCTACAGCCCAGTACCTGATCGCAGAATTTTTCATGGCCATAGAAAAATCATTAAATGCCTGAGTTGTGATCGGACTTAGGAAAAAATATAGAATTAGCCCAATAACAAGTTGCGCATGCATGGAACCAACAAATGAAACAGATAAAATATTATCAGTCTTGCTGAAGGCATTACCATTATAAAGACCGGCAATTGATTTAATAACACTCACCAGCGCCAGTATCAGCACAATCCATCGAAGCCAGCTATGAAGAAATAGAAAAATGTCGTACATGTTTTTTTTGCCAAATATACATTAACAATAATTTCATCATTAAGACAATAGGTTTAATTGTCTTGTTATAAACTATTTTTTGTGAAGTGATTATTTGTTTTGGCAATCCTCTAATTCTTTAGAAATTCTTTCTGCTTGATTCTTATATTGTAAGGCATCTGCTTCGTTTTCTTTCGCTTTATCGACAAGTCGCTCTGATTGAATCCTCACTTCTTCTATTTTAGTATTTAATTCCTCCACTTCCTGTTTCAGGTCATCGGTATACCATATGTAATATATAATTGCGATTAGTTGAATTATTATAATAAAAATCAGCCATCGTTTTCTCATAGTATAAAGACATTTAAAAAGTTTACATCTGTAAAAAATTGATTGTTAACTATTTAATAAATATAATCAATTCAAATCGCCGATCAATATTTAAACCTGTATTTATCTACTATAGTATTTAACCACTTATCTTATAAAAAAAATATGCAATAATCTTAATAATCAATTCTTAAGATCATTGCATTGATACCATCATAATTGCTTCTTCAACTTTCCTTCATTCAAAATGTCGTATTGAATTCTAATAGACTCCTCATGAACCAGGTCAAGTAATTTGTTGATAAAGTTTTCACTCAATCCCATGGAAATACCTGTGTTTATTCGATCTTTTATAATATCATTCCACCTGCTTACCTGCAATACAGTGACCTCATTTTCTTTTTTGTATTTCCCAATTTCAGAAGCAATCTTCATCCTGTTGGCAAACTGATGGATTAGGTCTTCATCAATGGTATCAATTTGTGACCTTAATTCATCCAACTTATTATTGAAAACAGGGTCTTGTGTTTCAGGCCTTCTAAAAACCAGTGACCTAAGCACCTCGTCCAGTGCAGAGGGTTTTAGCTGTTGATTCACATCAGACAGTGCTATCTTGGGATTCATATGGCTCTCTATCATCAACCCATCCATATTCAGGTCTATTGCTTTCTGGGAAATTAATGGGATAATTTCCCTATCACCAGCGATATGGCTGGGGTCACATATAATTTCAATGGAGGGAACCAATGTTTTTAACTTGATAGGATAATGCCATAAAGGGGCGTTTCTAAATGGCGTAGGTTCTGTAGAGGCAAATCCGCGGTGGATAGCTGCCAGCTTGGTAATACCAGCTTTGTTAATCCTTTCCAAAGCCCCTATCCACAATGCCAGGTCGGGATTAATTGGGTTTTTTACCATCACCGGAATGTCCACGCCTTTAAGCGCATCCGCTACTTCCTGCACTGAAAAAGGATTTACAGTGGTTCGTGCACCTATCCACAGAACATCAATTCCCTGGTTCAACGCTTGCTCCACGTGCCTGGCATTGGCAACTTCGGTGGTAACCTTTAATCCGGTTCTTTTTCCGGCTTGTACCAACCATTTCAACCCCTCTTCACCAATTCCTTCAAATGCGTTTGGCCTGGTTCTGGGTTTCCATATGCCTGCCCTAAGCATATTGACCCTTCCTGATTTACTTATTTGTTCACAGCTTTGCATTACCTGTTCTTCACTCTCGGCACTACAAGGTCCTGCTATTATTAAATGGCCTTCAATACCAAGAAACTGTAATACGGATTCTAGTTTTAATTCAGCTTTCATGATTTAATTAGATTCAGTGTATTGGTTATTAATTTGTTAATATAAAATTTCCTTCAAGTATTCGTCTAATATCATTGGCATGCTCCATTTGTTGCTTCAACGAAGCATTATCTTCCTTTTCGATATGTTCTTTGAAAACCTGCAACTGATGCATATACTCGTCAAGCACCTTTAATAGCGGTTTTTTATTCTCCAAAAATATAGGCACCCACATGCTGGGAGCACTTTTTGCCAAACGTGCGGTGGAGTCAAAACCACTCCCAGAAAATTGAAATATTCTTTTCTCATCCTTCTCAGCTGTCAGAACAGCTAATGCCAATGAAAATGAAGTCAGATGTGATAAATGGGAAATATAAGCCAGATGTATATCGTGGTCTTCCGCTTCCATGTTAATGACATGCATTCCGAGTGCATTGTACATCGCTTCAACTACCTGTATAGCCTGATTACCGGATCGAGACCGTTCACAAATAATGCTTGTTTTACCTGAAAACAAGTAATCCAAGGCCGCTTTTGGACCGGAGTTTTCGGTTCCGGCAATCGGATGGCCTGCAACATACTGCTTCCTCCTGGGGTGTTTTCTTACAGAATTACAAATATTACTCTTGGTGGAACCAACATCGGTGACCACTTTTTCTCCATCTTCAATGTTATCCAGAATACTATTCAACACTTCACCTGTTACATCAACCGGGGTTGATAAAATGATAAGATCTGCTCTTTTTACTGCTGTTTGCAGGGGCAATGTCTCTTCCACCAATCCTAATTTAACAGCCTGACCGCAGTGATTACTATTATTATCCACCCCAAAAATCCTGGATGCAAAGCCATTTTTCTTCAAGCTTATGGCCATCGATCCGCCTATCAACCCCAATCCTACTATGGATACAATCATATCTTAATTGATTTTGTGCGGTTAAGTGCTTCGTTGATTTTTGATTCATCAACACACAGTGATACCCTGATGTATCTTTCGCCATTCTTACCAAATATTATTCCGGGCGGGATGAATAAATCCATTTCATTCAGCAGATAGTCTGAGTATTGACTGGAATTACCAAAGTCAGAAGGGATTTTCGCCCAAATAAACATCCCTTGTTGATGGTCAGAATATGAACAACCTAATTGATTAAGTATCCGGAGGGCTAATGTTTTTCTTTGGCTATACTCTTTATTTTGTAAATCGTGCCATTCACGACTTGTTTCCAGTGCTTTAACCGCTCCGAGCTGTATACCTTTAAACATACCTGAGTCTACATTGCTTTTCACTTTTATTACCGCATTGATTACTTCTTTTCGACCACTCAGCCAGCCAACCCTCCACCCGGCCATATGATGGGATTTACTCAAAGAATTTAACTCTACCATCACCTCAAAGGCATTGTCATGAACTAAAATGCTGGATGGGTTTTCATTGAGAATAAAGCTGTAAGGATTATCATTAATGATCAGGAAATTATGTTTACGTGCAAATTGAATAAGGTTATCAATAATTTGTATGTCCAGCGAAGATCCCGTTGGCATATGTGGTGTATTCAGCCACATAATCTTCACATCCCTGAAGTCAATCTCCTTTAAGTCAGGATTCCAGTTATTCTCGGGTTTCAAATCATAACTTATTACCTGAGCACCTAATAATTGAGCAACTGAGCCATAGGCCAGATATCCGGGATCTGGTACTAGGACTTTATCGCCGGGATTAAGAAAAGCCATTGACAAATGAAATATGCCTTCTTTAGATCCAATTAGTGGAAGAATATTCTGATCGGCATCAAGATGAATATTGTAGTTTTTTTTCATCCAGTCTTTGATTGCAGCCCTTAGCTCAGGAATACCCTTGTAAGGCTGGTAGCCATGTATTTGATCGTTTAATCCATTCTGAACTTCAGCAATTACATCTGCCGGAGGTTGTAGATCAGGATTCCCTATTCCAAGGTTAATTATTGGATGACCTTTACTTATTCGTTGTCTTATTTCTTCCAATTTTCTGGAGAAGTAATACTCCTGAACATCCTTTAATCTTTTTGCTACTTCAATCATACATCTATAAACATAAAAAAAGCCCGGCTCTTGCTTTGGAACCGGGCTCTGTATCTTAAATCATACTTACCACTACCTTTCCAAAGCTCTATTTGAGCCTATAAAATAAAAGAAGTAGTAATATGATGTAAATCTTAAATTCATGATGCCAAAAGTATATCGAAATTTTAAATATCAAAATATTATTCCAACAAAATTAGTTCGACAAAATCAACATCATTTCAAATTGGATAATCTTAAACGTATGGTTTATTTATAAGACTTAATTAATTATATTAGGTTAACTTTTTAAACTGTATCAACATGCCATCGATTCATGTAGAAAAATCAATTGGCATAAATGCCACAAAAGAAAAAATATTCACTACGCTAAATAATTTTAACCACTGGCAAGCCTGGTCTCCGTGGTTGATTATGGAGCCAGAAGCGAAAGTTGATGTTAGTAAGGATAATAAGTTTTATTCCTGGGAAGGTAATAGAATAGGCTCCGGTGAAATGAAGATCATTGAAGAAGAACCAAACGAAGTCATAAAGTATGATTTAACCTTTTTTAAGCCCTGGAAATCTAAAGCCTACGTTCAATTTGGCTTTGAAATATCTGATGATGGTACGAAAGTCACCTGGTTAATGGATAGTTCACTCCCATTCTACATGTTTTGGATAAAAAATATGATCACGGCTTTTGTTGGAATGGATTATGAACGTGGTTTATATATGTTAAAAGATTATGCAGAATCAAACAAAGTTCCTTCAAAAATTGAATTCACCGGAAATGAAAAATATCCTGGGTATCAATTTGTTGGAATAAGAACCGAGTGCGGTATTGAGGATATAGGACCGAAGATGAAAGAAGACTTTAGCACTATTATGAAGTGGGCTGATAATCACAGCATAAAATTGGCAGCTGAACCATTTTCGATTTATCACAAATGGGATATAGTGAAAAAAAAGGTAGCCTATACATCCGGCATACCTGTCAATGAGGTGCCCGGCAGTTTACCCGGTGGAATGCAATCAGGAGCAATACCAGCCACACCGGTCTATACCATCACTCATACCGGCCCCTACAGACACCTTGGTAATGCATGGAGCACAGGATATAACATGAAACAGCATAAGGAATTTAAAATCAATAAGAAAATGGATGCCTTTGAAACATACATTAATGGCCCTCAGGACACTCCCGAAAATGATCTGATAACAAAAGTTCACTTTCCTGTCAAATCGTAATTTGGTTCCATACTGGCATATTTTCTAAGACTATCCCAGTCCTCCTGATAGTATTCATTTATTTGCTCTAAATAATCCGGGGATATTATTATTTCATCTTTAACCCATTTTTCGGGGAGTGAATTGGAAGTGTAAAGGATTAAGTGGTAAAAAACCCACCAGGGACGATATAGCAACCAATGCTTTAGTCTGTTTTCATAACCTTTTGGCTCATTTTTGAAATATTTCCTACAGATCAGTCTAAGGTATTTTAATTGTTTATCATTAAAAGATTTATGGGAAGGTTTTAAATCAATTGCATCTTTATTATAAGAGGCCCCAATGAAATTTACCAGCTTATCAAAGAATCCATATGGATTTGCTTTTAAATCTTCATTGAATAATACCAAAGGTTTATCCCCTGAATGTTTTTCAATAATCTCAATCATTGGCATATAATAAAGATCTTTTTGCTTCCAAAAGCCGGAATCATTTTTTATGTCAAAAAATTCCTCAAATGGCTTTATGCCTCCATTTTTCACGTACCTCCTAAACTGGGAAGCGATCCAATCACCGTGTTTCCTGAATACAATGATATATTTAGTTTGTGGAGCCAATCCGGATATCTTTTGGACTTCATCCTCTAATTGTCTGTCAAACTCTCTTGAAGCAAAATATGAGATGGCGTTTGAGTTTTCCAGAACACTTTTGAATTCATGAAATTTTGGCCTTTGTATATAGTGGATATTTTTTAGCTTGTTGAACAATCGATATTGCAAATAGGTAGATGCTACTTTACCAAGACCTACATGAAAATATACTTCCGGAACTGAGGACATTCAAAAATTGATTTATAATTCATCAACAATTTTAACTAAAAATTAGTGATGGGTTTAATTTGATTATTGATTGTTCTTAACTTGGAATAAATTTTAAATCATAAAACCTATGATGAATCCCTGGCACGATGTTCCTATTGGAAAAAAAGCACCAGAAATTGTTAATGCCATTATTGAAATCCCGCAGAATAACCGGGCCAAATATGAATTGGACAAAGAAACTGGTCTATTAAGATTGGACCGGATCCTCTATTCAAATGTTTATTACCCGGCAAACTATGGCTTTCTCCCTACCACCTATTGCGATGATGATGACCCCCTTGATATACTTGTTCTATCGCAGGCGACGCTTCAGTCACTATGCCTGGTATCAGCAAAGGTTATTGGAGTGATGCAAATGTTGGATAGTGGTGAAAAAGACGATAAGATAATTTCTGTTGCCAATGATGATATGAGCGTTAATCACATCAATGATGTTAACGACCTTCCAAATCATTTTATCCGTGAGATGACCAGCTTTTTTGAAGATTACAAGAAATTGGAGCACAAAACAGTTGTTGTGGAAGACTTCCAGGATAAATCATTGGCGCTCGATATAGTGAACAAGGCGTTGGAAGATTATAAAAAGAAATTCAGGAAATAATACCATCAAAATGGCTGCAATTATCTTAAGAAAGCTTTTCTGTACATTAAATGATGAAGTGGATAAGGACGAGATCTATCTGAGGTATGAAAAAAAGAAAGTATGGCCTAAGCAATGGCTATTCAAAAAGGTGGATAATGGCCAGATGGTGGAATTAGATATTATAATTGAAAATGTGCCAACAAATGGCTTCACGGTCATTGAACTATGGGATTATGATCTGACAAGTAAGAATGATCTGCTGGGTAGGTTTAGAATGAAAGTCGATGAAATAAGCACAGGACCTTTTCACACAACTATGGAAGTATTGAAAAATTCAAGTACTGCTTCCTATCGTGTAGAGTGGGAAATCTATCATAAACCATTAGAACCATAAGATTTATGCAATCTGGTTCACTTTCACTTGAGCTTCAGTGCCTAAAATAAAGTTGCTATTATATTTTTTTAGTACGCTTTTATAAAGCAACCGCCCCATTTTGTCAGAATGAAACGGCCCCCAGAATTCCAATATAACTTCTCCGTATTTTTTGAAGATCAATTTTGCGAAACCAGTCTTCAATCTGTAGTCTTTTAGATATTTCCCGGGATTGATTGAAGAAATTTTTGATCCGGAGCCACTCACTATGTAGTGATTACCTTTTCTGATGGAATGCTGAAATGAATGGTCATGACCGGAAACATGGTAGATATTATCATATCGATCAAGCAGCTTTAAAATTTTTCTCTTTATGTAATGATAAGTAGGATGACATAAATCTTGTGGAGGCATATTGAAATGCAAAAAAGGAAATAAATAACCTATGCCGGGTAGTGGAAGCATTAATCGATTATCTCTAAACCTCAGTGGAAAGATCAAATCCTTTGTGGTTGCACTTTTTGAATGATCGCCATAGGTAACAAAGGGATGGTGGGAAGCCAGGATGATTTGTTTGTCCTGATGGGATGCCAGCATTTTTTTCAAATGGTTGAAGAACATTTTTAATGTTTTTCTTGAATTAATTTGCTGATCTGGTTTGTCCAGGGAATGAAGGAACCACTGAAGGTCATATGCAATCAATATCAGACTGCCACTCAATCTTTTTAATTTTGGTCCAGGACGTGCACCGCCAGGAAGAAATGCCATTGAAGATTCTAAATATTGATTTACCAGTTTCTGCTGATTCATAACATTTACAAAACCATCTTTTCCTGAGTTATCCCAGTCATGATTACCGGGCAATACAAAAGTGTATCCGGGAAAACCATCGGTTACCTGCAATAATTTCAAGAGTTTTGACTCATCATCGGACCTGGTTATTTGATTGATACTTCTTAGACCATTATTATAAATATTGTCACCTAAAAAAATTAAAATGTCATCTCGAGATGCTTTATCTAAATGATTTTTTAGGGTCCTGAGGTTGTTATCTTTTGGAAATTGAGGTTCACCAGCATCTCCAAGGAGATAAATTGAATATTCTTTTGCAGTCAGCTTTCTTTAGTTTTTTATTGGTGTAAATATAATTTCACAGGAGCAGCTTACAGATTAAGAAATTGTTATTGAAAGGGCATCTTAAATAACTTAACACAAGAATTGATTACTTTTTCTACTGCTTTACAGTAAATTAGCTGATTACTAATCATCGACAAATGAGTGAAATCAAAATACACCTCCTTTTAAACCACATTCCCATTGTCAGTATATTTATTGGGATCATTATTTTAATAATAGGTGTTATTAGAAAAACTCAGATATTACTATTCACTGGATTTATTATCATAATCTTTGCCGCAATAGTTGCTATACCTACCATAAACTCCGGGGAGGGTGCAGAGCATCATGTAGAAGAATTGGACAAATTTTCTCATGACGTAATCCATGAACATGAAGAGGCAGCAGAAAGTGCTATATGGGTAGTCTATCTTAGTGGATTGCTCTCCATCGCTGCACTATATTTAACCAGTAAGAAACATAAACTGGCCAGGTTAATTACCATTCTTACCATCATTGTATCTCTGATTAGTTTAGTTATGCTTGCTAATGTGGGAAATACCGGTGGAAAAATAAGGAGACCCGACCTGGTTCAGTCCTAAAAAATTATAGTCATGTCTGGATTGTTGAAGCCGGTAGATAATCCAAAAAGGATTGTCTCTTTAGATTTACTTAGAGGCATAGCAATACTTGGTATATTAATCATGAATATTCAAAGCTTCGCCATGCCGGGGGCTGCTTACCTGAATCCAACAGCTTATGGAAGCCTGGACGGAGTAAACAAATGGGTTTGGATAGTTAGTCATGTACTTGCAGACCAAAAATTTATGGCGATATTTTCGGTGCTCTTTGGTGCTGGTATTGTGCTGATCACACAAAAAGCAGAATCAAAAACCGGGAAATCCTCTGGCCTACACTACAGAAGAACACTTTGGTTACTCATTATTGGGCTCATACATGCTCATATTATTTGGTATGGAGATATTCTGGTCGCGTACGCTATCTGTGCTTTATTTATTTACCTGTTTCGAAAGATGGGTATAAAGAAATTAGTAATTTTCGGTATCCTTCTTCTATCTATTCATACCTTGATTTATTATTCAATTGGTGCTTCAATTCCTATGTGGTCCCAAGAGGACCTGGCCTCTACAAAATCAGGATGGCAACCCACAAATCAAGAGATCGAAGAAGAAATAAATGCAATAACCGGATCGTTAAGTGAACAAATTAGCAAAAACTCTGAATCTGCATTTTTTTTAGAGATATATGTTTTTTTAATGCTATTTCTATGGCGTGTGGGCGGCCTGATGTTGATTGGGATGGCATTATTCAAATCAGGTATTCTCACCGGAAGCAAAAGCAGAGCCTTTTACACAAGTGGTTTTCTTATTTCCTTTCCTATTGGCTTGTTGGTCGTTGCCTACGGTCTTTTTGAGAATTTTCAGGCTGAATGGTCCATTGAGTATTCAATGTTCCATGGCTCACAGTTCAATTATTGGGGAAGCTTGTTTGTAAGTTTTGGCTATATCTGTTTGATCATGTTATTTGCTAAATCCACCGCTTTTAAACCAGTGAAAGAAAGACTGGCAGCTGTTGGCCAGATGGCACTGACTAACTATATTCTTCAATCCATCATTGGTATTTTGCTATTTTATGGTGTTGGTTTTGAATTATTTGGTAAGCTTGACAGAATTAGCCAGATAGGCATCGTTTTGGTCCTATGGGTAATGCAAATTGCCTGGTCAAAACCATGGTTAGACCATTTTCGATTTGGACCACTGGAATGGTTATGGCGTTCATTAACCTACGGTAAAAAGCAACCATTTATAAGAACAAAATCTTTCCAGGATATGAATTAATAGAGAATTTTCACTTTATAAAATTCGTAATCTTGATGTAATGATCCCCGTTGCTATAAATAAAACATGAATCATGAAAAAATTAACTTACTATCTTCCATGCATACTGATACTTATTATCTCTTGTCAGGAGGATGAACCCGGATCTTCAGAGAAGCCCGGATCCCTTTCCATAAACATTCAGGTGGGTGAGACCAACCTCAAATCAGGAAGAAAGTCCCAGGTTTCAACGGACAACTTTAATGTAACAATATTTGACATAAATGATGACACTGTTCGATTTTGGGAAAATGCCTCTGATGTTCCGGAAATCATTACACTTAATGAAGGTAATTATTATGTTAAGGTAGAATCTGACGAGCCTAATCTTCCTGCTTTTGATGCAGCCTTTTATGAAGGGATATCAGAACCGTTCGATATAGAAGTTGGCAAAAATACGCCAATTGAGTTAACTGCACTGCTAGCCAGTGTTAAGGTAAGTGTAAATTTTTCTGAGAATGTTTCTGAAAATTTTGAAGATTTTTTTGTTAGAATCACCGGAGAAGATGACGAGTTTCTAACATTTGGTATGGGTGAGGTTAGGTCGGGATTTTTCATAGAGGGTGAATTGATAGTATTTACCCAGCTTACAATGGATGAAACTACTTTAGAAAAAACAACAGTCATTGAAAATGCCCAACCTAATGATCACTATATATTTAACATAGATGTAGAACAAACACAAGGCAATGGAAGCATATCAATTGAGATAGGAGATACATTAAACAAAGATGTTGATATTATCTTCAATGAGCCTGACGTATCAGAATTTGAATTAATAGAAGCTTTTCCTTCGTTACCTTCATTTACCCAACCCATTTTCCTTACTGCAAGTGGTAATAACTCCGATCAGCTGTACCTTATTGAACAAAGCGGTCGGATATTATCATTTATAAACGACAGGGAAACAGATGATTTTGATGTTTACCTAGATATTGAAGATAGAATAAACGATAATGCAGGAGAAAGAGGACTATTGGGTTTGGCATTTCATCCGGAATTTGAAAATAATAACTTATTTTATGTAAATTATACCAATAATAGTGGAAATACAGTAGTTGCATCATTTCTTGCGTCCGGCAATCAAGGCGATCCAAATAGTGAAACCATCCTGATGGAAATAGATCAACCATTTGCCAATCATAATGCCGGTATGCTTGCCTTTGGTCCTGACGGATATCTATACATCGCTACCGGTGACGGTGGGTCCGGTGGGGACCCTGAAAATAATGGCCAAGATTTAACAACCTTATTAGGCAACATCTTACGCATTGATGTCGATAACCAGGACGCCGTTCATAATTATAGCATACCATCTGAAAATCCTTTCATAAACAATACGGAAGGATGGAGGGAAGAAATCTTTGCTTCCGGGTTCAGAAACCCATGGAGATTTAGCTTTGATTCTCAAAACGGCAAACTCTATGCCGGGGATGTAGGACAAGGCGAGGTAGAAGAAATTGATGTCGTAATCAATGGAGGCAATTATGGCTGGAATATTTGGGAAGGAAGTGAATGTTTCGGTTCCCCATCAGATTGCGTGGAAGAAGGTTTTGAATTTCCTGTTGCAGAGTACTTTCATGATGTTGGTTTCTCTGTTACCGGAGGATATGTGTACCGTGGCGCTAAATTCCCTGACCTTCAGGGCTATTATTTTTATGGAGATTTCGTTAGTGGCAGGGTTTGGATATTAAATACTAACGACCCTGAATCATCAATAGAGATTTTTAATACAAATTTTAGTATATCATCTTTTGCTGTAGACCAGTCAAATGAACTTTATTTACTTGATTACGGATCCGGTAGGATTTATACATTAAACAAAATATAATCGATTAAAATAATTTCCAAATTTTTGTTTTATTGTTAATTTATTGTTAATTTAAAGTTAACATATTATTAAAAAAGGAGGTTACTATGAAATACATCATCACATTTATTTTTTTAACATTGGTTTCACTCTCTCTTTTTTCCCAAACACTCAAAAAAAGTAGCCAACCGATAGTCACAAACTATAGAGAAGTAATAGAATCAATAGAATATCCTATTTCATGTCGAAAAAATGGCATAGAAGGAAAAGTTATTATTGAAATCCAGGTAGATGCAGAAGGGAGTATAATGGATTATCATTTCATTGATTCTATATGTCCGGAATTAAAAAACGCAGTTAAAAAAGTTATTCCTGACTTAGAATTTGTTCCAGCAATAAGTGAAAATAATCAATCAATTCCCGGTAAAATTAATATACCGATCAATTTTGAGCTGACCATCTGAGTACTATTTGAACAATAAAAAAGCCTTTGACAACTTTATCAAAGGCTTTTTCATAAATTATTTTAGTATTTATAAGGCGATACCAATAAAAGACTTAAATGCTATTCCCATTAAACCCGTAATTATCATGGTCAAACCCAGTCCTTTAAGGCCATTGGGCACATTTGAATATTTCAGTTTCTCTCTTATTGCTGCTAAGGCAACAATTGCAAGGAAAAAACCTGTACCTGACCCAAAACCAAAAGCTGTAGCTTCGACAATGCTGTAATCACGTTGTACCATAAATAAAGAAGATCCTAAAATAGCGCAGTTTACAGCAATTAAGGGCAGAAAAATACCTAAAGAACCGTATAAAGCAGGGGAGAATTTCTCAATAACCATTTCTACAAGCTGGACCATTGAGGCTATAACAGCAATGAACATTATAAATTGTAAGAAAGACAGATCAACACCTGCGAAGCCCGCCCCTAACCAACTTAAAGCACCTTCCTTTAATACATATTCCTGTAATACCCAATTAAATGGCACTGTGATGGTTAAAACAAAAATTACTGCCGAACCTAATCCAAGAGCTGTTGACACTTTTTTTGAGACTGCCAAAAATGAGCACATACCAAGGAAATAGGCAAATACCATGTTATCTATAAAAATTCCTCTTATTGCAATATTAAATGCTTCCATAATCTAATGTTCTACGTAACCTGTTTTTGTTCTCTGAACCCATATTAAAATACCTAATACCATAAATGCTCCAATGGAATCAACCATAAGACCATTAGTTGGGAAACTGGTCCATCCAATAGCTTCAAAAACTTTAAAATCAAATATAGAACCAGAACCAAATAATTCCCTGAAAAAGGCAACTGTTAAAATTATCCAAGCATATCCCATGCCACTTCCAAGTCCATCCAGAATAGAATCGTAAGGTTTATTTCCCATAGCAAAAGCTTCTAACCTACCCATAACTATACAGTTGGTAATAATTAATCCTACAAAAACACTCAGCACTTTATACATATCGTAATAATATGCTTTTAGGACTTCACTTACTAAAGTTACGAGTGTGGCAATTACAGCAAGTTGCACGATAATCCTCACTCTATTGGGGATTAAATTCCTTGTAAGAGATATAATTAAGTTTGAAAATACAATTACAAAGATCACCGCGATAGACATGACAAGCGTTGGTTCCATCTTAACCGTTACTGCCAATGCAGAACATATCCCCAGTACCTGAACGGTTATGGGGTTATCTTCATTTAAAGGATCAGTAACAATTTTTTTTCTCCTTTTGGAGAGTAACTGTTCTACAGGTTCTTTTACTTTTGGTTGCGCTAATGTATCTGTACTCATAAATAATTTACTTAATCTTTATTAAAAGCCATACGATTTTTGTTCTTTACCTTTTCAAAATAAGGTAAATAATGTTCCATATAAGATGAAATCATTGTGTTAACACCATTACCAGTCAAAGTCGCGCCTGACATTCCATCTACATGATGAGGATCTAATGGTTCACCCTTCTCTCCTTTCACCATGGATACTGAAACAAAATTACCCTGATCATTAAATAGTTTTTTGCCAACATACCTTTCCTGAATTTCAGCTGATGTGATACGAGCACCAAGGCCAGGTGTTTCCGCTTTATGATCAAAAGCTATTCCTTTTATGGTGTTTAAATCATCCTCCAGGGCAATATATCCATTAATCCAATCCCATAGTCCATTACCAAACATTGGAAAAATATAAGCTTCGACCTTATCAGGATTGGATTCATTTACAAATTTAAAAATAGGATAAACTTTCTGATCCCAGGGTCTTTTATGATTCTTTCTTATGTTAACATCCTCAGCATTTAGGCTATCACCTTCAGCATTTACTTTTATCTGTTCTCCCTGATGGTTGACAACTAATGATTCTACCCGCTTATCATAAACAGCAAAAATCTGTTCGGGCTTTTTAATAGAAGATATATCCATAACAGCACCAAGAATTTTCTTTTTGGTGTCTAACTCCACCTGTTTATCCTGTAAAGGCTTTAACCCCTCAGAAGTAAGCGATAAAAGTCCTCCTAATATAATGGTTAGGATCAAAGAAAATATTAATACATAGGTATTAGACTGTCGCACGTTGTAACCTCCTTTTTTTATTAGCTCCTACAACATAATAATCAATAAGTGGAGCAAAAACGTTCATAAATAAAACTGCTAACATGATTCCTTCAGGATAAGCCGGATTAAAAATCCTTATCACAACGGTTATTATTCCAATCATAAATCCGTATATCCACTTGCCTCTTTCTGTTTGTGCTGCTGAAACGGGATCCGTTGCCATAAAAACCGCTCCAAAAGCTAAGCCACCAACAACCCAATGATAGTGTGCGGGAAGCAACATAAATTCATTAGCTCCGATCAAATTAAAAATAGTACCCATGACATATGCGCCAGCAAAGACACTTACAATAATCTTCCAGCTACCTACACCGGTAAAAATCAAAATTGCGGCACCAATTAAACACATAAGCGTTGATGTCTCACCGATACTCCCGGGGATAGATCCCCAAAACATATTCCAATAATCAAACATTCCGGCATACCAGGCTTCTTGATATTGGGAAGTGATCGGTTCAGCAGCTGGATTATCAACAGCTGAGGAGCCAATTGCTAATGCAGTTGCTCCGGAATATGTATCTATCGGTTGCTTATCGCCCAGATAGGTCCATACCTCGCCAGAAATTTGAGATGGATACGCAAAATATAGAAATGCCCTTGCCGTTAGTGCTACATTTAAAACATTCATACCTGTACCTCCAAATGCTTCCTTTGCAATAACAACAGCAAATATGTTAGCCAATCCAACTTGCCATAAAGGAATAGTTGGGGGCATTACTAATGGAACCAATAGACCTGTAACCAGGAATCCCTCATTAATCGGGTGTTTTCTAATCACAGCAAATACAACTTCCACCAATCCACCCGCAGCATAAGATACTATGATGATGGGAATAGTAACTTTTAAGCCTACTATAAATTTGTCTAGTAAGGTAGCATCTACTCCTGTCGCAATGAAATGTTGATGTCCAACATTCCACATTCCAAAAATCAGACATGGTACCATAGCAATGACCACAGTAATCATCAATCGCTTAAGGTCGACTGCATCCCTGATTTGAGTACCTTTATTTCCAGCCGTTGAATTTGGGGAAAACAAAAATGTTTCCCCGGCTTCAAAGAGATAGTAAAATTTTTCAAGTTTACCACCTTTTTCGAACATCGGTTTCTGTTTGTCTAGTAACTTTCTTACAAATTCCATTTAGCTTTCTTTAATTAGATTTATACCTTCTCTAATTATTTGTTGAACATCATGTTTTGAAACATCTACAAATTCGCATAATGCTAAATCTTCTTCAATGACTTCATAGATACCTAAGGCCTCCATCTCATCATAATCATTAGCCATAATAGCTTTTAAGAGATGGGTTGGCAATATATCCATTGGCAGCATTTTTTCAAATACTCCCGTTTGAACAAATGCTCGCTTTTCCCCTCTTGTATTAGTATCTAACTTAAATTCTTTATTGTTTAGAAAAGAAAATAATCCTAATGCTTTACTAAAACTAAGCTTACTGGTTGTTGGCTTCAACCAACCCAGAAACTCATGATAATCGCCTTCAGGAATAACTGAAAACTGGTGATGATAAAATCCCAGAAAGCCTTCTTTACCTATATTTTCCCCTGTCAACACATTGCCTGAGATGTATCGCACATTTTCAGTGGTTAGATTACCCTCAGTAAAATTCCTGACGGGGGCTCCGATGTATGTTTTATAATACTGCGGTTCTTTTACTTCTGATCCCGTTAGTGCTATAATTTTTGAAGCATCAAAAATGCCCTCGGTAAACAACTTACCTATTTGAGCAACGCCATAAGGATTGATTGTCCAAATGAGATCCCCTTTATTAATGGGGTCAAGATGATGAATTTGAACACCAACATTTCCTGAGGGGTGGGGTCCGGAAAATTTATTTACTTGAACGCCGTTTAAATTACTGTATATGGAAGGCACCTCACTTTTCCCATCCAGATTAACATAAATATTACCATTTGTTAATTTGGAGAGAACTTCAATACCCTGCCTGAAAGATTCTGTGCTATCTTTTAATATAAAATTATAATTAGGCGCTAAGGGGCTTGAATCAAAACCTGATATAAAAATGGATTTCGGGGTATCCTTTATGTCGGCAACAATACCATAAGGTCTTTGTATGATTTGCGGCCAAGCCCCTCCATTGGCTATTATAGATTTTATTTCCTCAGGTTTCAGGTTTTTAATATCCGACATAGAGTACTTTTCACCCTGCACGTACTCAATCTCTTTGTCTGCAACTATTTTAATTTCCAGTAGCTTGCGCTTAGCACCTCTTTTAACTTCTACGACTTCCCCGCTTACGGGGGCGCAATAATTAATATCCGGTTGCATTTTGTCAAACAGAAGCGGAGTGCCAGCCTTAACGATATCCCCTTCGGTAATTTTGACTTTTGGTCTGGTCATTCCAATAAAATCTGTAGGCTTTAATGCGAATACATCCGGACGAACATTCTCATTAAGGTCTTCCTTAGCCTTCCCGGCCAGGTTTATATTAAATCCTTTTTTTAATTTGATGTTTTTAGACATGCTTTAAGCGAAGTACTATTCTGCGTGATGATGGCAAAAATAAAAAAAAAAAGATCAAAAGAAATGTTTGTCCTAATTATCCCAAATTATAGGTTCATTCAGTCTGAAATCCGCTACAAGTCACCAATAATAGCTTTTGCCTTTTCGAGTATTTGACGCACTTGTTCTATTATGGTTATATTTGAAGTGTCTACGATCATAGCCTGGTCATGCTTTCTTAAAGGGCCCTCTTTTCTTTGTGTGTCAATAAGATCTCTGCGTTTAAGATTTTCTTTCACTTCATTAAATTTTGCCTGATGACCTTTTTGATGCAATTCAATTAATCTCCTTTCTGCTCTGGTATTAAAATCAGCGGTCATGAACACCTTTAGCTCGGCTTTTGGGAATACAACCGTACCAATGTCTCTACCATCCATAACAACACCTTTTTGCTCACCCATTTGTCTTTGCTGCTTAACCATTTCTTCCCTTACAACTTTTAAAGCACTGACTTCACTCACACGCTTCGATACATCCATGGCACGGATGCTATCCTCTACGGATCGGCCATTTAAATAGGTCTCGTTTAAATCAGTGGCTGGATTATACCTGAAGTTTATTTGGATCTGCTTTAGCGCCTCAGATACAACATCCGGATCATCAAACCTAATGTTATTTTCATTAAAGTAAAGCGTTACACACCGATACATGGCACCTGTATCGATATATTTATAGTTCAAAGCTTTTGCAACCAATTTTGCTGTAGTGCTTTTACCACACGCCGAATATCCATCGATTGCGATTATAATTTTTTTCATTAGCAATCTTTAACAGGGCACGGTATAGGTTTCCCTTTTTTTATTTTGCCATTTCGACTTTTTTGAGGGGGAGAACTGCATTGAACAAAAATCAACATCCCAAGCGTGAAAATTGTGAGCAGTTTATGCAGGCTGTTTATTCTCATAAAAAATTATAATGAAGAAAACTTCACAGTTCTATCAATCTTCTTTACCAAACCCTGAAGCACTTTACCTGGTGCGGGTTCAATAAATTCGTCAACTCCCTGGGCAATCATATTTTCAATGGTTTGCGTCCACCGTACAGGCGCGGTAAGTTGAGCTATTAGATTTTGCTTGATCTCATCAGGGTCGATATGAGGTGAGGCATCAACATTTTGAAATACAGTACATTTAGCCCTGTTAAAAGTGGTTGCTTCGATGGCTTCCTTAAGTTTGTTTTTAGCAACGTCCATTAAAGGTGAATGAAATGCACCCCCAACAGGCAATTTTATAGCACGTTTTGCCCCTGCTTCCTTTAATTTTTCACATGCCATGTCAATGCCTGCGTTTGAACCTGATATTACTAACTGGCCGGGACAATTATAATTTGCAGGAACCACAACTTCCTCAATATTTTTACAAATCTCTTCCACAACATCATCACCCAATCCAATAACGGCAGCCATTGATGAAGGTACTTTTTCACAGGCCTCCTGCATGGCCATAGCACGTTTAGATACCAAAATCAAACCATCTTCGAAACTAAGTGCCCCTGAAGCAACTAAAGCGGAAAACTCGCCTAATGAATGGCCAGCAACCATTGCCGGGTTAAAATTATTACTTGTTAAGGCATCAACCACGGAGGTTAAAAAAATAGCTGGTTGTGTAACGCGTGTTTGTTTTAATTCTTCTTCAGAACCATGGAACATTATTGAGGAGATGGAAAATTCGAGTATTTCTTCAGCTTTTGAAAAGTAATTATCAGCCTCACTCCTTTCATCAATAATGTTTTTACCCATGCCTACAAACTGAGCACCCTGTCCTGGAAATAAATATGCTTTCATAAATATTATTTCCTGTCAAAACTAGGTCAAAACTTATTTGTCCAAAAATTTTTTTCTTAAGGCTGGTGTGGGTATCCTGCATGTATCTTTTTTGCCAAACCATTTATATCGATTATTGGCAATTATTTTATAAAAATAATCTCTAATCGGCTTAGGAATTATTTTAAAAAAGACAAGAAAGGACCATAAACCCGATAGGTCTTTTGCAATTTCTATAGCTGCATCGCTTTTATCAAAAACATGGTCATTTTTTAATAAAACTATACTTTCAAGGTTTAATGGATTGACCTGAAAATCACTTAATATCTCTAATGACACCTCATTTTGCAATGAAGCAAATTTAAATTTATCATCCCTGTCACGGTCGATGATAAAGTTCACAGCTCCATTGCACAGGTTACACACTCCATCAAAAAAAATGATGGCATCATTTTTTACCTTAGTATCTGCACCCATCCATTAAATGATTCTTCTGCATTTGATTGATCAAGTATATCAAATGTAACATTTGCTTCATAGAAATATGTTCCTGAGGGTAATTCTTTACCATCGTTGGTAGTACCATCCCATTCAATTAAGATAGAATTTTCGCCACCAGATTCAAAGTCGAAAATTACATTTCCATCACGATTAAATACCTGAAAAACAACCCTTTCAACAAACCGCACACAAGTACTGTTGTCAAAACCTTCAATACCGGTTGGAAGGTTTCCTCCACCTTCAGAACCTCCTCCACCCAGGTTAAAAAAAGGTGTGAATGTGTCATTTATTCCATCATTGTTAGGTGTGAATACATTCGGCAGAATAAAGTTAGGACAATTATCATTACAGACTATTTCGGAAAGCCCACTTTCATTTCCTGATCTGTCAACTGCAGATATTTGGTAACAACCCTTAAACGAAGGTAAATCTTCATGCCTGAAACTTGTTCCATTTACCTCCGCTATTACGCCGAATGTGCCATCCTCACCGGATTCCGAAAAGTATATATTGAAATGGGACAAATCATTGTCGCAATTTTCACTATCATCTATTTGCCAAACCAGTTCATTAAAGAACTCGCTAAATGTACAACTCTGATTTGTTAGAAATTCTTCACAAACAAAATCAGGATCCAGACTGAAAGCTAGTGGCGAGCATGGAGGTTCCAGGTCATTGGGTTGTCCACATATAATCTGGGAACTGTTCAACAAAGGTTCCAAAATTCTCTCATTCCCATAAGTGCCGCGCGTGGTCACAAAATAGCAGTATATAGTCTCCTGATCCAGCGGTTGTCCGTTAAAACTTCCATCATCGAAATAATTAAACCCACTTAGATTTACATCAACCGAATCAATCAGCACTAAATCATCTGAGGCATTGCCATCTACCTCGTTTCTATAAATGTAATGGGTAGGATAATCCTGTGAACGGTTGGACCAGGGAACCTCGGCTTTCCACTCCAGGTCTATAGCATTCAATAATGCTTCCAACCCTAAGCGAACAGATGAAGCCCGGGCAGAGGTATCAATAAAATTATTTTCTGCATCAAAAAGCCTTATGGTGTAATTATACACCTGATTTAAGGTATTGAGGTTATCATCAATGAAAAATGTGTCACTTATTATCTCTGATACTGGCACGTCCTGATTACCCGAAAACCCTTCGGACCTCAATACTTCATAGGAATATGGTGGTGGAAATTGTTCCGGATCAATATCAAAAGGTGGTGTCCATCTTACTTCAATAATTCCATCATTTTCACCGGTTGTTTTAATATCTACATTTGTAATTACCGGAGCATCAGCATCTATCAGGGTACAGGATTCAGCTGAGACAATACTTTCACCGCCTCTCGGTTGAGGGAATTGAGCTACCAGGCGGTAACAATAAAGCGCGCCCGGATCCAGGCCTGATCCTTGATTATCATCTATGTAACCAGTTTGATCAATGTTCACCACATCAATGAGCTCATATCCTGCAAAATCAGGCATGCCCACTTCACAGCTATCCGGGTTGATTTCAAAACTATCTACCCTTCTCCATATCTGCATTCGATCCGCAGATCCACAATCATAATTATTCCAGTTCAGTTCAATTGATCTGGCACTACTCGCAGAAGTAGTTAATCCTTCGGGAGCCGGGGCTACCACCTGAATATTCCAGGTGCCAAAATTCACGAGACTGGGGCCAGTACCTATATCAGGAACATCAGATATTTTAAATTCAACCTGATATGGTCTTTGTCTGACGTGTGTACAATTTGTATTCCAATTAAACCCTAACACTGCGGGTGGATTTTGTTCTGCTGGTGGAAATGGTGAAAACGTTGCCGGTGACGAAGGAAGCTCAAAGGGGCCACCAAATGCCTCCATTACAACTCGTTGTCCATCAGGATCAGTGCCAACAACAGACTGATTGATAGATGACCCAGCCACCACACATATATCAGGAGGCACCTCAAGCTCCGGCCTTTCGCTATCAGTCATATCAATAATAATCTGCATATCCCGGGTTACAAATCCCAGTTCCTCCCAGATACCATTGATCAACCTCCACTCTTTAACAATAAATGCTACCTGGTATTCTCCTTTTAAGCCGGGAGCATCCCAAACCATGTCGCCGGTGATAGGATCCAACGTGAGCGTCGGGGTGCCATTTTGTGTTTCATTTCCAGTATCAAAAAAGCCCTGGTAAAATCTTGGATCATTTAAATCCCGATAATTTGGAACTTCAAAATTTGCGTCTTGTTTGGGTATGGTGAATTCATAAGATAAGCTATCACCATCAGGATCAAAAGCTCCTGGATTATGAAGGAATTTAATAAATTGCGCACCCCTGTCGATTGGTGGTACAGTGAGAATGGGAGTATTATTTTCTCCTATGAGTGGATCGATGGTAATCTTAGTTTGAACGTAAAATGGAATATCCACAGATCCTCCATCATTAATATTGTTGATGTTAGCATTTCTATTTTCTTCACGGTAAGCAACTATGTAATCTCCGGGTGCAGCATAAGTATGCTCAACTTGAAAAGTTAATTGTTCTGTTTTTTCTTCTACAAGCACTGGATCACTAATATCAAAAGGACCATCGTCAAACAGATCAGGTTGGCCAAGGATATCAAAAAAGAAAGTCCCATTGCCAAATTCCACGCCATCTGTATCCCTGAAGGCAGTAACTGTGAAGATAAATGTATTTCCTCGGCCCGGAACTTTACTGGCAGAGATTTCAATGGCTCTCAGGTGAGTAGCGTAGCTAACATCTGATAACAAAAGAAAACCAGTTATCAGTAGGATGAATATGATAAGGGATTTAATTGATTTCATTAATTAAAGTTAATTAGAACTTAACAAATCTGGAGGTATGTAGGTTTTCGCCATCTGACGCCATAATAAAGTACGAAGCTGGATGTAATTGGATCAAACTTATCTCCTTAACAGGTTCACCTAAATGGGTAATATCTTCAATAAAAAGACTTCTATTCATGTATTAAAGATTTTTATGCATTCTACATTAATTAAATGGTTCAACGTAGATAAATAGTTTGTAATCAGCATGACCTGGATAAAATAACACTTCATGATCTTCATTTGGTTCAATATCGGTTACATGGTCATCACCATTTAAGTCATTCATAGGATTTTCAGTAATATCTGAAACGGTGGCCAGATAATTTTTTATCGCATAGGCAATATTTACCATCTTATTTCCAATTTTACCCACTATTTATCAGCTTTCATTGCTATCACATCCCCGCCATATAAACCAGATGCATGCCTGGTTAAATCACCAGTGATATAATTCAAAGTTAATGTTTGTGCTACATCTTGAGCTTGATTACCTGTATCAAAGAAACCTTGGTAAAACTTATGCTCATTCGACATCTGATAATTTTCCAATACATTATTAACGTTGCGATAAGATGTTATAGTGTTGTAAGAGATGCTATCTTGCCCTGTTCGTTTAATGACCCCATCATTATTTATTTCTTGATAAGCCTCTGTGTACGCTCTAGGAGCAGAGTAAAAATATTCCACATCATAGGACACTTTTCTAATAACATTCTCCAATATCATGGGAGCTGATGAATCAAATGGCGGATCTTTTACCTGGGCTTTTTGACCATGAATATCTAAGAATGTCGCATTGCCAACTTTTGGCACATCTGAATCAGTGTATATGTTACCAATAAAAAATATTTTTTGCCTGGTCTTTTTAGCTTCAACCTCAATGCCCTTCATATGGAAAGAAAAATAAGGTTGGAGAAGCAATATGAAAAGGAAAATGCTGAGGTGATACTTTATCATGATAAATCTTTAATAGTCTCGTCAAAAATCATACCCGTAAAACACTATTTTAGAACAATATGAAACGCTTAAAACATTTGATATTTACAGTAAATTATAGAGTCGTACGAAATTTAGAATTCAATTAAATAAGTATAAAGCATTGATAATAATCAATTCAGAAATTACCTTTGGTAGCAGACCTAAACACAATAAAATACTATGAGCTGGTTTTCCAACATGATTTCTAGTACGATTGGGCGAAAAATAATAATGTCGCTCACCGGATTATTTCTGATTTTATTTTTAATAGAACATTTAATAGGTAATGTTTTATTAATCACTGATTTTAGTGGTGCTGCTTTCAATGAATATGCTCATTTTATGAAAGAAAGTGTGTTCATTAAAGTTGGCGAAGTGGTGCTATTTGCAGGGTTTCTTTTCCATATCGTGGATGGTTTATTGTTATGGAAGAAAAATAGGGAGTCACGTCCAGTAAAATATTATGCCTCCAACAAATCAACCACAACTTCCTGGACGTCAAAATTTATGGGCCCGTTCGGTGTGATCATCTTAGTATTTTTTGTTGTACACCTTCTAGATTTTTTCAGGTATAAATATTTCCCTGGCGATGTTGTCAAAAATATGGCTGGTACAGAAATTGCCGATATGTCTGCACTGGTATACGATAAATTCAACAACCCACTTTATGTGGCGTTTTATATAATAGCAATGCTGGTGGTTGCCTTTCACCTTCATCATGGCTTTCAGAGTTCATTTCAAACACTTGGCGTGAATCACAAGAAATATACACCTGCTATAAAAACCATGGGTGCCGCTTATGCGATACTTGTACCTTTAGGGTTAGCCCTTATCCCATTAATCATTTACATTAATAACATCTCATAAATAATTGATATGAATCTTGATTCAAAAATACCAGAAGGCCCGTTAGCTGATAAGTGGTCAAAACATAAGTTTGACGTTAAGCTTGTCAATCCGGCAAATAAAAGAAAATATGAAGTCATCGTGGTTGGAACAGGGTTGGCAGGTGCTTCCGCCGCAGCCTCTCTAGCAGAGTTGGGTTACAAAGTTAAGGCTTTTTGTTTCCAGGATAGCCCTAGAAGAGCCCATAGTATCGCTGCTCAAGGCGGAATAAATGCGGCCAAAAACTACCAAAATGATGGGGATAGCATTTATAGATTGTTCTATGACACAATTAAAGGAGGTGATTACAGGTCAAGGGAAGCTAACGTCTATCGTTTGGCTGAAGTAAGTGTGAACATTATAGACCAATGCGTAGCTCAGGGCGTGCCATTTGCGAGAGAATATGGGGGATTATTAGACAATAGATCGTTTGGTGGAGCCCAGGTTTCCAGGACTTTTTATGCAAAAGGCCAAACCGGTCAGCAACTATTACTTGGAGCTTACAGTGCACTAAGCCGTCAGGTTGCGAATGGTAAGGTAAAAATGTATACCAGATCAGAGATGCTTGACCTTGTGATGGTTGATGGAAAAGCCAGCGGTATTGTCACAAGAAATTTATTGACCGGTAAAATAGAATCCCATAGTGCGCATGCTGTTCTTCTTTGTACCGGCGGATACGGAAATGTTTTCTTCTTATCTACTAATGCTATGGGATCAAATGTTACAGCGGCGTGGAGAGCACATAAAAAAGGCGCGTTGTTTGCCAACCCATGTTTTACTCAGATACATCCAACCTGTATACCTGTCTCAGGAGACCATCAGTCTAAATTAACTTTGATGTCTGAGTCTTTAAGAAACGATGGAAGGGTTTGGGTACCAAAAACGAAAGAGGATGCAGAGAAATTAAGAAAAGGTGAAATCAAGCATTCAGACCTGCCGGAGGAAAAAAGAGATTATTATCTGGAAGAGCGCTATCCATCCTTCGGAAACCTGGTGCCCAGGGATGTTGCTTCAAGAAATTCAAAAAGCGTCTGTGATGAAGGCAGAGGTGTTGGAAAAACTGGTCTTGCAGTATATCTCGATTTCGAGGATGCAATCAAACGTGATGGAATAGATGTGATACGTGGTAAATATGGAAACCTCTTCGATATTTACGAAAAGATAACGGGAGAAGATCCCTATAAAGTTCCTATGATGATCTATCCAGCTGTCCACTATACAATGGGTGGTTTATGGGTAGATTACAACTTAATGACAAACATCGACGGTCTGTACGCACTGGGCGAGGCCAACTTCTCAGACCACGGCGCAAACAGACTGGGAGCCAGTGCTTTGATGCAAGGCCTCGCCGACGGATATTTTGTGATTCCTTACACATTAGGTGATTATTTAGCAAAACTACCTTATGACAAAGTACCAGAAGATCATGAAGCTTTTAAAGAAGCAGAAAAAAGCGTCAAAGAAAGAATCGATAAATTAATTGCCGTAAACGGAACTAAACCAGTTGATTATTTTCATAAAAAACTTGGGAAAATAATGTGGGATTATTGTGGAATGTCGCGTAATAAAGAAGGATTGGAAAAAGCAAAAGGGCTGCTTAAAGAAGTCAAAGAGGAGTTTTGGAGGGATGTTAAGGTAATCGGGAGTAATGAAGAGTTAAACATGACGCTTGAAAAGGCCGGACGAGTAGATGATTTCTTTGAGCTTGGAGAATTAATGATTGATGATGCTATAGACCGAAATGAATCTTGTGGAGGCCATTTCCGCGAAGAATATCAAACTGAAGAAGGTGAAGCAAAAAGGGATGATGAAAATTATACCTACGTTTCAGCCTGGAAATATCAGGGAGAAGGGAAACCAGAAAAATTACATAAAGAAGATTTAGTTTTTGAAAACGTGAAACTTACCCAAAGAAGTTATAAATAACTTAAAAACGAAGACTATGAAATTAACATTAAAAATATGGCGCCAGAAAGGTCCAAAAGATAAAGGAGGAATTAAATCCTATCATATTGATAATGTATCAAAAGACACTTCTTTTCTTGAAATGCTTGATCAATTAAATGGTGAACTCGAAGAAAAAGGAGAAGATCCTGTACACTTCGATCATGATTGCAGGGAAGGAATTTGCGGTATGTGTAGCTTATATATCAACGGTAAACCTCATGGTCCCGGGCAAACCACCACCTGCCAATTACACATGAGGAGCTTCAATGATGGTGATACCATCACTATTGAGCCGTGGCGGGCCAAACCATTTCCGGTGATCAAAGATCTGGTGGTTGACAGAACAGCATTTGATAGAATAATTCAGGCAGGTGGTTACATATCTGTAAATACCGGAGGTGTTCCTGATGCAAATGAGATCCCCATACCCAAAGATGTTGCAGGAAAGTCTATGGATGCTGCTTCCTGCATCGGGTGCGGTGCTTGTGTGGCAGCATGCAAGAATGCCTCAGCTATGTTGTTTGTTTCAGCAAAAGTTGCACATTTGGGAATGTTACCCCAAGGTGAAGTTGAGCAGGATGAGCGAGTGCAAAAGATGGTATTACAAATGGATGAGGAAGGTTTTGGAGCGTGTACCAACACTGGTGCCTGCTCGGCGGAATGTCCAAAAGAAATAAGCCTTGAGAATATTGCTTATCTCAATAGAAAATATCTCCACTCTGAATTAAACTCAGAAAAAACACTGGCTTAGATTATTCATTATAAATTTAAGGGCGAAATAATGAAAAGCCTGCATTAGTTTGCAGGCTTTTTTTGTTGAAAAGCTTTTCATTTTGAAAAATAAAATTCTTATTACCTGCCTGCCTGGCTTAGTTCCTTATCTAAGAACTGAAATTGAAGCCTTGGGATACAGCGTTAGGTTTATGGATAATTCCGGAATAACCATTGAGGGGGACTGGGATGATATTTACATTTTAAATATTCATTTAAGGGTTGCAAGCAAAGTATTATGGTTGATCGATAATGATTTTAGATCGAATGATGCTGATGAATTGTATCATGCCGTCAAAAAAATCCAATGGCATAAGTTGATCAAAAAAAATGGCTATGTAAGTATCCAGTCTTTTGTCAGAAATGACAGCATCAATGATAACCGCTTTGCCAACCTCAAAATAAAGGATGCCATATCCGATTATTTCATGGATATATTTGGTTGCAGACCAGATTCGGGCCCGGAGAGTCATGGTACTTGCATCTTTCTCTATTGGGTGAATGACAAATGTCAACTTTATTTTGACACCTCAGGGGAAACAATTGCCAAACACGGCTATCGTGAAAACCCATGGAAAGCACCCATGATGGAGTCACTTGCTGCTGCCTGCATCTATGCTACACAATGGAATAAAAATCAACCTTTTGTAAATCCTATGTGTGGCAGTGGTACTTTGGCAATAGAAGCAGCCCTCATGGCAAAAAATTACCCTCCCGGTTTATTCAGAAAGAATTTTGGGTTTATGCACATCCTGGGGTTTGACAAACTTAAGCTCCAAAAGCATGTGATGCGGGCAAAGAAAGATATTAAAGATACCAACACACCGATAATTGCTACCGACAACCATCCGAAAGCTGTGGAAGTAGCCAAAGAAAACGCAACCAAAGCAAGGGTGCTACAAGATATAAAATTTGACGTGGTACCATTTGAAAAGTCCCGCTTGCCGAAAAACCGGGGCATTGTAATCATCAATCCGGAATATGGTGAGCGCCTGGGGAAAATAAAGCAGCTTCAAGAGGTATACGCCAATATCGGACACTATTTCAAGCGATATTGCAAAGGTTATAATTGCTATGTGTTTACCGGTAATCAACAATTATCCAGGAAAATAGGCTTAAAGCCATCACAGAAAATACCTTTTAAGAGCGGTAAGATTGACTGTCATTTGTTGAAATATGAGATTTATTAGGGATCGAAATAGAGCAATTAATTATAATTAGTTATGCATAACTTATCAATCATATTCAGCCCTCATCCAAAAACTCCTGAATGGCATCATAAACCATATGCAATTCATGATCCTGTATGACATAAGGCGGCATGATGTAAATGACATTCCCCAAAGGGCGCAGCAAAATATTTCTTTGCAAAAAGAAATTATAAATCTTCTTCCTGTCAGTATTAACATATGAAGTTTCTTTTTCGGATATTAATTCAATGGCCAGGATCGTTCCTGTCTGATGCAAGGTCTTTATCCTTCTATGACCTTTTATGAAATGCATGAAGTCGGCATGCGAAGTCACAATATTATGTATACGCTGCTGACAGTCATCTGACAAAAGTATTTGCATACTGGCATTGGAGGCCGCACAAGCCAGTGGGTTTGCGGTGTAGGAATGGCCATGGAAAAAGGCTTTGGTAAAATCTTCCAGTTCAAATGCTGACGCGACCTTTTCAGAACATGTGGTAACGCCTAATGGCAAAGTACCACCGGTTATCCCTTTGGAAAGGCAAAAAATGTCAGGGTCATGACTCAAATGATTTGATGCAAACATCTTTCCGGTCCGAAAGAAGCCTGTCATAACCTCATCCGCGATACAGACCACTCCATTTGATTGGGCTATATCTACCAGTTTATCTAAAATTTCAGCAGGATAGGTTCGCATGCCACCTGCTCCCTGAATGATCGGTTCAAAAATAAAAGCCGCTATCTCGCCTGATGAAATGAAAGTTGTGAATTTTTCAATCACTTCATTTGCATTATCATGATTGGGTAGAGGAATAAAATTAACATCAAATAAAAGAGGATCAAAAGGTTTGTTAAAGACGCTCTTCCCTCCCACCGACATACTGCCAAAGGTATCGCCATGATAGGCGCCATCCAATGCAATGATCCCGGTCCTGGGTTTTTCCAGATTGTACCAATACTGTAAAGCCAGCTTTATTCCCACTTCCACCGCAGTACTGCCGTCATCCGAGAAAAACACTTTTTGCTGATTCTCTGGCAGAATATGCAATAAATTATTGGTTAACTCAATGGCCGGTTTGTGGGTAAACCCAGCAAAAATAACCTGCTCCAGTTTCAAGGCCTGATCGTAAATGGCTTTAGCCAGTATTTCATTTCCATGGCCATGGATGTTCACCCACCATGAGGATATAGCATCAATGATAGCGTCTCCATATGGAGTGATAATGTAAGCACCTTTACCTTTTTCAATCATTATTTGATCCTTATCATAAAAAGGTGTGAAAGGATGCCAAATGTGCTTTACATCTATTGTGCTTAAGTCATTATATTCCATATTCATTTAACCTTTTAGCATATTTAATGATAACATTCTGATTGATAGCGTCTTGTTGATCTATTTTTAGTAGAAATGGATATTTGCATTTCTTTAGAATAATTGCTTCACTGGAAGGGTTCGTGGGCCCATTAAAAACTAAACCTTTTACATTTAATTGCTGGTCTTCGAGGTATTTCAAGCTCAATAAAGTATGATTAATACTCCCCAAATATAGATTAGCAACAAGGATAATCTCCAAATCCAGTTTAAAAGCGATGTCGATTATATAATCATGATCATTAAAAGGCACCATAATTCCTCCGGCACCCTCAACCACCAGATGATTATCGGTTAAAGGAAGATCAAAATCGTTTTTACTTATTGAAATGTTTTCTTCCTGCGCAGCAAAATGGGGCGATGCTGGTGTTTTGAGCAAATACCTTTCATCATGAAATGTGCTTATTTTATTTAAGACCAAATCTTGTACGGTTTCTGTATCTCTGGGATATCCACACTGAATAGGTTTCCAATAGTCTGCTTTTAAGGCCTCTACTAAAATCGAGCTGACTATTGTTTTCCCTGAATCAGTGCCTATTGCGGTCACAAAATATCTCTTCGGGTCCATGTGTTTTAATTTGTTGTACTAAGTCATCAATTTGTTCAGGTGAATTGTGTGCATGAAGGCTAATTCTTAGTCTTTCACTACCCTTTTTTACCGTGGGTGATAAAATTGGTCTGATATCAAAACCTTCATTATTCAAAGCTGTCGCTAACATTTTTACACTTTTATTCCCTGGTAACATTATTGGTTGGATGGCTGATTTACTAATCGGTAACCTCAGTTCTGCTTCCTTCATCCGTTCTCTAAAAAAATTAATTCTATCATAAAGTACAGATTGGAGCTCAAGGTTGTTGTTAAGGAATTTGAAAGCTTCATTTATAGATACAACACTGTGTGGCGGTAGAGCGGTGGTATAAATAAAAGACCTGCCAAAATTTATCAGGAAATCAATCAAAAGTCGCGAGCCACAAACACAAGCTCCATGCACACCCATTGCCTTTCCAAAGGTATATACCTTCGCAAAAATATTATGATGAAGACCTTTGTCAACCAACCAGCCAGAGCCGTGTGAACCATACGAACCTGTCGTATGAGCCTCATCCACAATGATGCTCGCATCATTTTTCTTTGCTAAACGGATGATATCGTCAATTGGTGCCTCATCACCATCCATAGAATATACAGACTCAATCACAATAAACTTATTGCCTCCTGAATCTTTCAATTTCTTTTCAAGATCTTTTATGTCATTATGCATAAATGATATGGTACTGGCCTTACTCAACCACGCGCCTTCTTTTAAACAAACATGCGACAAGCTATCATAAATGATGGTATCGCCTTTTTGTGGCACACAAGAAATTAAAGCCAGATTAGCCTGATAACCTGAGTTAAATACAAGACAGGCTTCAGATTGAAATATGTTACTGAGGTCCTCTTCCAATTCGCGATATACGCTGAAATTACCGGATAGCAACCTTGAACCACCGGAACCATTTCGCTTTTCATCAAGCCGGTCAAACTTGTTTTGAATGAGATATTGTAGTTGCACATTTCTTGCAAGGCCCAGGTAGTCATTAGAAACAAAATCAAAGGGTAATTGAAAGTTTGACAATTTCCTCAGTGATCCGTCTTTCTCTCTTCGACGTAATTTTTCTTTTAATGTATCATTAACAGAAAGCAATAATGATGACATGGATTTGATGTTTAGATTAGATTAATTCACAAATTGTATAAAATTGCGTCAATCTTAATTGATTGTCCAATACAATGAATAAAAAGAAAACCTTATTAATTATTTCTCTTCTTTTATTACTCCAAACCTATTGTTTTGGGCAATTAAGAAAGCTATCAACACGAGAGCTACACCTTACTGTTGATAATGATGCATATTACATTCCACAGGACCAATATTACAGCAGTGGAATATTTGCTAAATATAGAAAACTTGTTGATGAGCGGTCTCCCCTGTACAGATTTCTGTTTTATGAAGAAAATATTTCAAAGGCAGTGGTTGGTTATTCCATTAACCATTACATGTTTACCCCCAGTAAAATATGGCTTTCAAGAGCTCAGGACCTTGATAGGCCTTTTGCTGGAATGGTAACAGTTGGATTGGACCTGGATTATTATTTAGAAACAGATTGGGTATTTAGATTCAATGTGGAAGCAGGAGTGCTTGGACCACTATCCCAAACAGACCATTTACAAATATTTTGGCATGAAACTTTTGATATGAACATCCCCGGTGGCTGGTTTAATCAAATTTCAAATACGCCAGCAATAATCTTGCGTGCTGGATTATTCAAAAGTTTCAAGCTAACAGATTATCTTGAAATCATAAATGAAAGCCAACTTGAGCTAGGAACTATTTTCGATAACATCAAACAAGGCTTCACAATAAGAATTGGTGGTTTCAAAAATTTAAGTGAATCAATATATACAAATGCAGCCATCGGTAAAAGGATAAGTCCATTATCATATCAAAATTTCGAGTGGTACATATTTGCCGGACCTACCATTGAATATGTCCTATATAATACATCTATAGAAGGTAATCCCTTTAACAGTAGTAGTCCCCATACGGACAATGTGCTTCCATGGGTGACCCATCAAAGATATGGCTTTGGTGTTGGAGGGGGTGTTTTTGATGCTAATGTCACTTTTTATTGGCGATCTAAAGAAAATAGTGATGCTAAGGCAAAAAAACATAAGTATATTGGAATATCAGTGAGTTACAGATACTAATCATCATTTATATTAGCGTAATATTTAACCAAAACCAATTATGAAAAACTCAATTATCCTTCTAATTGTCATCCTTACATCCAGTATTTCCGTCTCCGGACAGGGATTTGAATTAGGGTTAAAAGGTGGACTTAACCTTGCTAATCAGGATATTACAGGGGGTGGAATATCATTAGATACTGAAAATCGATTAGGCTATCATGGAGGGCTTTATGCTGTTGTTGATGCCGGAATATTAGCCATACAACCGGAGTTGTTGTTTTCATCGCAAGGGTCAGAATTTTCAGTTGGGGGTATTTCAGATCTTACAAACAACTTTACCTACGTTAATATACCGGTTCTGTTAAGATACAATTTTGCATTTTTAAACCTACATTTCGGACCACAAATCGGATTTTTATTAAATGCAGAGCAAGATCAGGTAATATCAGGTGTCGTCAATAATGAAGTTGATATTAAAGATCAATTAAAAAATTCTGATTTTTCCCTTGCTTTTGGAATAGGAATCGATTTACCATTTAGATTAAACGCAACAGTTCGTTATAACCTTGGATTAAGCGATATCGGAGATGATGATGACCTTGGGGAAATCAATAATAATTTCCTTATGCTATCAGTAGGTTTTAAATTACTTGGCGTGGGTAAATAGATCATATTCTAACATTAAGTAATGATTAAGTAAAATTTAATTTTTACTTCCGTATCTCTTAAAATTCCGCAACCATTCACCGTTCTGACATTCATCAGAATGGTATATTCCATTTATCAGGATACCTACGCGGTATGCTTTTTAATTTTAAAGCATCCAATATCAAAGAACTATGATACGTCTAAACTGTGTAGAGCACTTTCATAATATTTATAAGCTATGAATTTTGGTCAGATAATATTTTTAATACTTTTTAGCGGCATCTTAGCAGGATACACGAGTAAATCTGGAGATTGTCATTCTGAAAGCATTTCATTTTCTAAAGACATTTTTCCATTAATCGAAAAAACTTGTTCAGATAAGACCTGCCATGGTGATGCTCAAGTCCCCAAACTAACTGAGTACAAGAAAATAAGAAAATTTTCACAGCGGATAAAATTCAGGATAACTTTTGAAAAAGCACCCATGCCTCCAATAGATGCGGAGGAAAATCTAAATAAAGAGGAGATAGATAAAATTATTTCCTGGATAGATCAGGGGGCAAAAAACAATTAAAAATTAAAAATTAAAATGAACCGGTTATTTGTCGTAATAATTATAGCGTCGGTTTTTATTACTTTCAATTCGTGTGTGGAAGATGATGCCAGTGAATTAATCAGGGAATTTCAAGTTCAGGATAGTCTTCAAAATAGAATTCCTGAATTATTAATCGTTAAACCTAACGAGAATGATACTACTGCTGCTCCATTTACTATCAGTTATCAGGTCATTAACTGGGATGTATCTGAAGGGGGCCGGCATATTCAGTATTTTATAAATGGAGAAAATAAAGGGGCAATATTTAGTCCTTCATCTTTCACCATAAATAAAATTGATACTGGCAAAAAGATTATTACCTTAAAATTAGCACAGAAGAATTTTATCACCATTGACGTACAGGATGAAATCAGTGTTAGAATTAAGCCGCAACCTACGGAAACTTATGCTCTTTTGATAAATAATGGGTTAGGTTCAGGTAATTATAAAGCAGGAGAGGTTGTGGAAATCATTGCAGATCTACCAGTTGAGGGTTTCCAGTTTTCAACCTGGGAAGGCGATACTGAATATATATCAGATATAAACAACGATACTACCACGACTTTAATGCCCGACAAGAACATTGAATTAACTGCCAGTTATGTAGAGATTGGGGTATCTTATGAACTGGAAGTCAGACCAATTATGCAGGAAAATTGTGATTTATGCCATTCAGGTCTATGGAATCCAAAATTACTTACCTGCGATGAAGTTAGTGCCAACGCATCAACCATAGCCGAAAGAATAGTGGATCCAAATAATCCGATGCCTCAGGTTGGTTTAATGCCCCAGGAAAAAATTGATGTCATACTGAAATGGATTGAACAGGGTGCTAATTGTAATTAAAACCACTATGAAAAGAATATTTATCACTTTTTTATTGATAATAACACATATATCAGGCCTTACAGCCCAGGGTGAAGACAGTGAAATAACATATGCTGATAATACCTTTAACGCCTTACGATTACTGAATGGCCATTCCGTTGAAACTTTAGATAGAGGGATTTTAGGATTTTATATTGGTCACAGGTTTGGGAAGATAAGTTCCGGTTATCAGAATTTTTTTGGGTTGGATGAATTTGCAAGCTGGCGACTGGGATTGGATTATGGACTAACGGATGACATCACCCTGGGTTTAGGAAGAAATAGCCTGGAAAAGCTTCATGATGTGTATGTCAAATACAAGTTTCTAAAACAATCCAGGGGAGAAGTTAACCTGCCAATTACTGCGACGGTTCTCGGTAGGCTCGGAATAGATGGAGAAGAATTTACCGATACAGATAACCAAATATTTTCATTCGAACACAGACTGAGTTATGCTTTGACTTTTGCATTTGCTCGTAAGATAAACAAGAAGTTTAGTATTCAATTATCCCATGTTTTCGTGCATGAAAACCTTGTTAATAGTGAATCGCCTAACCAAAATCATGACAATAATTCAATCGCATTAGGTGCAGGTTTCAAATGGAACTTTGCAGGATCCGCTTCACTAATGACTGAATACTTTCATGCACTCAATTATGACAACACGATTAATGATACTTATTATGGAAATTTTGCTATCGCTGTCGATATAACTACTTTCAGCCATAATTTTTCGTTGGTTTTGACCAACACCATTCAAATGGTTGAAAATCAATTCGTGCCTACCAACAGCGGTAATTTCTTTGATGATGAGATCCATGTTGGTTTCAACATCTCCAGAAAATTTATACTTTGATCAACTACACTTTCATTAATTAAACCCTTGCAATAAAATTATTTAATTGCTTTCATATACATCAAATATTTTTGAAATCAGATGATCCCAGCTAAAATCGTCTTTTCTCTTCTTAATATGTTCGGCCATGGATGCTTGCATTTGATTATCGAAATAATAATTTATCCAGTTTGCAATATCTGTTTCATTTACCTTTGAAATAATACCGTCCTTTAAATGATCAATTGTCTCTGATAAACCTCCGACGTCCGTTACTAAAATAGGCTTTTCAAAGTGAAGGGCAATCTTGCTGATGCCGCTCTGTGTTGCTGTCCTGTAAGGTTGAACCGCCAGGTCAGCAACTGAAAAAAAATATTTTACTTCATCATCTGGGATAAAGTAATCGAATATTGTGGTGTAACTATCCAGATTTAAATCATTTATTAACCTTAAGTACTTTTGCTTGTCTTCGTAAAACTCTCCAACAACCAACAATCTATATTTATTATGATCCAGTTTACTAAAGGCTTTTAATAATAAATCCAATCCCTTGTAGTGCCTAACCAATCCAAAAAATAAAAGATATCGATAATTCTTCGACAATTTCAGGTATTCAATAGCTTTATCCCTATCCAACGCGTCACCGTAATTATTATAAATAGGATGATGTGTATACGCTATATCCTTCCTCGAATATATTTTTTTCACTTCTTCAGCCACAGATTTTGACAAGGCTAGAGAAGCGTTTAAAGAATTTAAAAAATACTTAGCTAAGATCTTATCAAAAAGTTTTCTTTCGTGAGGTAAAATATTATCAATCAAACCTATTATTTTGGTTTTTTTATGTCTTACCATCCTGCAAAAAGTACCTAAACAAGGTGAAAGAAAAGGCGTCCAGTAACGGACTATTATTAAATCGTATTTACCCTTATATTTTTTACCTTTTAATATCCAATTAATGAAGCTTATTGAATTTAGTTCAAAATTAACATTTATTCTCGGGGGGTCCATCTTTTCAGCAAACTGAGACTTGCCTGGAAATAATAATTTGGGATATTGCAAACTGAATGATAAAAAAACTACCTCATGACCTTGCTTCATTAACTCCACGCCTAGCATATCATTTAGGTTAGCTATACCTCCTCTGAAAGGGTAGCATGGCCCAACAATGAGAATCTTTTTCATTCTTTATCGCCTACCTTTTCAACTATTAAATATTCGTTTTTTGATCTGGTAGCAATTTGAATCATCATCTCTGCAAGAAAGCCACTTAAAAAGAGTTGAACACCTAATATAACAGCTACCAATGCTAAAAAAAACAAAGGCTGATCCACAATGTCTCTTACAGGTTGATTATAATAAACATTATAGAGCTTTTCGCTAATAAGGTAAATAGTAATAAAAATTCCCAATAAAAAAGAAAATATCCCAAATGAACCAAAGAAATGCATCGGCTTCTTTTTAAACTTATGCACAAAAGTAACAGACATAAGGTCCAGGAAACCATTTAAAAATCTTTCCAAACCAAATTTTGTCACGCCATACTTTCTAGCCCGATGCTCAACTACCTTCTCACCAATATTCTTAAAACCATTCCATTTTGCTATTAATGGAATATAACGATGCATTTCTCCATAGACTTGTATGTTTTTAACTACACTACCTTCATAGGCCTTTAACCCACAATTGAAATCATGAAGATTGATACCCGAAATCAGGCGGGTTATATAATTGAAAAATTTTGAAGGTATGGTTTTACTCAGTGGATCATGACGCCTTTTTTTCCATCCTGATACCATATCATATCCATTTTCATTGATCATTGAGATCAAAGCAGGTATCTCTTCGGGGCTATCCTGCAAGTCCGCATCCATTGTTATTACTACATTTCCGGCAGCGTGATCAAACCCAGTCTGCAAAGCAGCAGATTTACCATAATTACGTTTAAATCTTAGTCCTTTGATGAAGTTGTATTGTTGGGAGAGCTGACTTATTATGTTCCATGATGCATCTGTGCTGCCATCATCAATCAAGATTACCTCAGCGTTTAAGTTTTTGTCATTTAAAACATTATTAACCCATTTCATTAATTCAGAAATGGATTCTTCTTCGTTGAAGACCGGGATTACAATGGACAGATCAAGGTTACTTTGCATCTTAGGAATATTCAGGATTGTCCTTCTTGGTAAATATGGTAAGGATTAATGTAAGAAAAAGACCAAGTATTAATACTGAGATAAAATCAACGAGTGCTAATATTGAAGGGATCATGAATTTTTCGGTCATCTGCATTGATTTTTCTACCATTTCGTAATCATACCCCATCTCCTCTAATTGATACCTTGCCTGGTTTAGGCTATTTTCAATATAAGCGCTATCGATAAATTTTAAGTAGATATATGTAATAATCGCTTTGAACAAAGCTGGAAAAGCTGATAGATGGAATCCGTATTTTACACCTTTTCCAAAGCTCATGTAGCCGGAAGCTAGCTCTTTATTTACTTTCTGAAAAAAATAAACACCGGCTAATAGTATAAAGTAAAATACAAATCCGATTTCGGGTATTGTACCAACACGTTGAAGAAAGTATAGTAATCCATATATAAGACCTGTAAGGCCTCCAAATCGAATTAGATTGTCTTTATAGGTATTATTCATTTTTCTATGGAAGGCCTTTTGCGAAGAATTATTGACACCACTGGACTAATCAATAATCCTACTGCTATCTTTTTAACAAATACACTAAATATTACTTCTGAAACTGTAATGTTTTTTACTCTTTCCATTTGCTGATTAAATACTTCCTGACCTAACCGTGAGATAATCATATTTTTTTGTTCACCCAAAAGCCTGGTAGTCTCCAAAATATATCGCTCTAAAACTGATGAATCAATATTCATTTTAGTAATGAGGAAAATTAAATACAAAATTGAAATAATGGCATACACAAAAAATGAAATGGTCATACCTTGCCAAAAATGCAAGATGCCATCATTTCTATAATCTTTGTACTCTTTTTGAGCAAAATAAATGAACCCAAAAAAAATAAAACCATCAAAAAAAAACGAACTTATATCAAGCAATGGATTAACACCAAAAGCGCTTAAAACAAAATAGCTGAAAAGAAGAACCGCAAAACCTGTGATTCCATATTTTAATGAGACTTTAAAGTATAGGTTATTTTTTGGCATTAAAAGACGGATCAAAAAATTTACGATCACCGAGTAAAGTTCCCATAACTTTACCTGTTAATTCCTGATTAAAAAGTGGTGAATTTGACGACTTAGATGGATTATTTTCATGAGTTAATGTCCATTTCTTTTCAGGGTCAAGAATGTTTATATTGACAATACTACGATCCTTAATAATTGGATATTCTAGCCCTAACAGTTTTCTTGGACCATTAATAATTTTGAATAAAAGCTTATCAAAAGAGATTTTCTCTTCCAGTTGTCTAAGCATAGGATAGAATAATGGTAATGTCATCATTCCATAAGCTGCATGATCAAACACTACCATTTTACTATCCTGATCCTGAGGTCTATGATCACTTACAATAACATCTATTACATCATCTTTCACGCCTTCAATGAGAGCTTCTTTATCGGTTTTACTTCTTAAAGGCGGATTTACTTTAAAATTAGCATCAAAATCGATTATATCACTTTCATCAAAAAGTAATTGCTGGATGGAAACATCACAACTTACTTTTAATCCCTCATCCTTGGCTTTTTTTATTTTCTCAACTGACCTTTCACTGGAAATGGTAGAAAAATGAATTTTTCCTCCAGTATACCTTAAAATCTCTAAATCCCTTTCAATAATAATTTCTTCAGATAATGATGGGATTCCCCTTAAGCCAAGTTCAGTTGCTTTAACTCCTTCATGAATTGAACCGAACTGGTTTAAATAATTGTCTTCAGGTCGCTGAACAAGAAGCCCATCAAATTTTTGAAGATACATTAAACTCTTCAGTAGAATATCCGGATTCCAGATAGGGTTAATCCCATCAGTAAAAAACCTTGCTCCATGCTCGTTAAGATCTATTAAATCATTAAGATGTTCTCCTTTAGCATCTCTCGTTAGCGCCGCAGAAAAGTTAATATGAGATGGAAATTCTAAAGACTCAATTGTTTTGCTGAGGTACAAATCATCCTTGTATTGAATAATGGGATATGTGTTAGGTAAAATAATAACATTTGTAAAACCGCCTATTACCGCGCTTAGTAATCCACTTTCTAAATCCTCCTTATATTCATAGCCTGGATCATTAAAGTGACACCGCATATCCAACCAACCTGGGGTTGCAACTAAACCATCACAATCAAAAATATCTATATTTTCCTCTCCTCCTTTTGCAATGTTAATAATGCCATTACTGATTAATAAATCTATCTTTTGATTGTTAAGCTTAGAATTATGATCTTTTATTAGTATTGAGCTAAGTACAAAATCCATTATAAAAACCTAATAAAAAGAACTTCTAATAGTAAAAATACTAAAGCTAAGACTATTGCAATTCTCCACAATTCATCACGCCATTGTAAATTACTGATTTCAGCTTCCAGGGCGTAGTCAGTGCTATCATTAATAATAACGTTATCAAAGTCAATAAAAGCTTTTCTTAATTCATCATTATTATATTGAATGAGATCCAATTCCGCTTTTGAATAATTTAAAGCTAATTCACTATAAACATTCCCATTATTAATTATCTGGTAAAACCCCGGATTGGCGATTGTAGGGGGTAATTCTAAAATAAGATCTTTGTTGGTCACCCTTTGATTTGGAATAAAAGTATCTTCGGTGTTTGCAGGTTTTAGTTCAACTATTTCATTATATAAAGGTCGTTTAGATTTTATGTTGAATAGTCTTTGATTTTGGTGGTAGTATATTTTGGATTTATTTGATTTAGTGCCAAAAGCAATTTTATATAAGGTAGGAATAAAAATACCATGCTTGTGGAAGTTTGTGTATTGATCTTTGAGCGGAGAGGTAAAAAAGAATACATTGCCATTATTCTGGGCATTACCTAGAAAAATAAAGCCGTTTTTTAATTTTAGAATATCATCTACATACCCATTAACCTGTAAGATTGGTTTAGCAAAAGGCATTTCAACTTTATTAGATTGTTCCTCGAAGATATTTTGGAAAAAAGGATTAATAAATCCATCAGGACTTAGGGGAAGTTGCTCACCAAGCTTAACATTATTTAGTTTACGACCTAATAGGTTGCTGTATGTTTTTAAGTCTATATTTTCACCGGGTACTATTAACAAATCCTTTCCTTCGGATAGGAAATTATTTATTTGACTCATTAAACCATTAGGAATACTCTCTAATTCATTTAAAACTAATATTTCTGTGTCATTAAATAAATTGTAATTGATATTCCTTATTTTATTACTTGTAAGATTGAATAATGATTTATTTCCGAATGCTTTGCTAATTTGAGTTTTACTATCAATCTCCTTTATCTCCAGTATTTTTACTTTTTCAGTATTATCTAATACAAAATAAAACTCATTATCAAATGATACGGGGAAATCATCTATTACTATTGTTCCCCGTACGAAATCTCCTGATATATTATTAATATCAAACTCAATATTTTTAATTGAATTAGAATTAATAGAAGTATTTATACTACTTATCTGATCAGAATTTAATAATAATTTTACAGATAAGTCTTTGTATGATTTATCACCAACGTTTCTAATTTTTACTGTTAATTGATTATTCTCCCCTTCTATAAACATCGGGTTTTCTAAATAAACACTATCAATAAAAACATTAGATTCTTTAGAAGATATATTTATTAAGTTGTAGTAGTTAATAGAATCATTGAAATCATTAAAATCTCCAAATGTTGTTCGCTGAAAATCCGACAGAACATAAAATATGTCACCCTCAGGGTTAGATGAATAACTTTTTATTTTATTAGAAATTTCTTGAAATGAAGGATTAAAAGTTGAATATTCAATTTCTGTTAGTCTGTCCATTATCTCAGCTTTTGACAGGTATCTGTTTTTCACAAAGAAATTGTCGTTAGTAATTAACCTAAATCTTGTCGTTTCATTAAAAGAGTTTGTTAATGTAGATAGGTAATTAATACTTTCCTCTAATGCTGACCTGTTATTGCTTCCGGAACTACTCATGCTCGTTGAGTTGTCAAAATAGATGCTAACAGAGTTATTATTTGAAATACTCTTATTTTTATCCTCTTTAAGAAATGGATACAAAAAACTCAACATGAGAAAGAACAGAAATAATATTCTTGAGAAAAGAATTAATAAATATTTTAATTTTCTTTTATTCTGTTTCTCAAAAGTAGCATGTTTTAGAAATTCCAGATTTGAAAATAATATTCTTCTAGTCTTTCTAAATGTAAAAAGATGAATAATAATTGGAATAAAAAGAAAAAAAAGCGCCCATATAAAATCGGGAAACAGAAAATTCACAATTCAAAAATATTAACAACATACGAGACGACATAAAAAAACCCTCACGATATGTGAGGGTTTGTAAAAAACTGGCAACGACTTACTCTCCCACCTGTTACGGCAGTACCATCAGCGCTGAGGG
>DAXETV010000025.1:0-46442 GCA_051155775.1 Cyclobacteriaceae bacterium
TTGAGAGGGAGAAAATCATCATAATAAAAAAAGCTTTAACAAAGAAAAAACTAACCATTGAAGAAATTGCCGACCTGGCAGACGTCAGCGTTGATCTGGTAATTACCATCCGGTCTCAAATAAATTAGGAGATAAATAATATTTTCTGACACAATAACATTATCCGTTTATCTCACATACACTGTTTTAGCATTTACAAATTCTTTTATGCCCAATGAACCTAACTCTCGTCCAAAACCACTGTCCTTTATACCTCCAAAGGGTAAGCGGGGATCTGAATGAACCAATTCATTTACAAAACAGTTGCCAGCTTCAAGTTTGAATTCTGCAATGTTCATTCCATTTTCAATATTTGAAGTAAATACAGCTGCCCCTAACCCGAAGGAGGTGTCATTGGCTATTCTAATGGCATCTTCTTCATCTTTTGCAGTGATAATAGACGCTACCGGTCCGAATATTTCCTCCTCATAAGCAGGCATTCCCGGACCAACATTATCCAGTACGGTAGCAGGATAGAAAGCACCTTCCATATCGGGTATGTCTCCTCCCGTAAGCAGGTTAGCGCCTTTTTTTATACTTTCTGAAACCTGGTTATTTACTTCGTCGCGTAAGTCTATTCTTGCCATAGGCCCTAAATCAGGATTTGATAGTGGATCACCCATTATTTTATCAGTCATGGCAGCAACCACCTTATCTGTGAATTCTTTTTTTACAGATTCTACAACTACAAACCGTTTAGCTGCTATGCAACTCTGACCACTATTGATCAAACGGCCTTTCACGCATTTTTCTACAGCATGATCCAGGTCAGCATCCTCTAAAATGATATAAGGATCACTTCCACCTAACTCCATTACCGTTTTTTTAAGCATTTCACCTGCCTTTTTTGCCACAGCTCTTCCTGCTTTTGTACTACCTGTGAGGGTTACCGCTTTTACATTTGGGTTTTCAATAACTGCATTAACCTGTTCTGTGGATATGAATAGTGACTTAAACAAATGAATTGGAAATCCGGCTTTTTTAAATAGGAAATCAAGCTCGAGTGCACAATTAGAAACATTACTTGCATGTTTTAGTAGACATCCGTTACCAGCTACCAAAGTAGGAATGGCATATCTAAACACCTGCCAAAAAGGGAAATTCCAAGGCATGATACCAAGAATAATTCCTAAGGGCCGGTATGATACATAACTCTTAGAAGCTTCCGTTTCGATTATCTGATCTGCCAGAAAATCGGGGCTTTTGGAAGCATAATATTTGCAAAGCTTGATACACTTTGCAATCTCAGCGATGCTTTCCTTATAGACCTTACCCATATCCTGAGTGATGATGGTAGCATAGTGCTCTATATTTTTATCTAATTCTTCCGCTAACTTAATTATACGGTGAATTCTTTTATCTATTGATACTTCCTTCCACTTAAATTGCGCTTTTTGTGTGTAATCAATAGCAATGTGGACTTCACTGTCCGACATATTTTCGATTTCTTTTATGATGGTAGTCATAGATGGTTTTTTTATCATTATTAAATTAAATATAAACAAGCAATAGCCCCCAATAAAAGAGGCTATTAATCTTGCTAACCAAGTTAGAAACTATCGGTCTAATTTCTTTGTACAACTAAATTATTGTCAACATCCAAAGCGCCTCCATCATAGGCGTTTTGTTCTGCATTGAAAAATTCGGTCCAGCTATCGACTTTGCCAGTAAGTATTGCCATACCATCATCAACGGCAATATCCACATCTGAATTATTCACATAAGGTGACCACCATATTTGGTTTTTTATGTCCCTTTTGATTTCAAAATCAGTTTTTAAAGGACTGTAATTGTAAGCATATTGATCGCCATATGGATAATAATACAAATGATCGTAATCAAAAACATATGGTGTAGAAGTTGCTGCTGCTTTTAAATTATTATTTACACGCTTAACACCAAGTACTTTTGATGCTATATCAGCAGCTTCATACTTTTCGAAGTAGTTATCCACTTCACCGGATAATGTTACCGTTTCATTATCCACAAAGACTGAAATAGCATCTTCCCTTAAAAAGGGATTTCTATCGATTGCGTCTTCAATATATTGCTTGATTGTATTGGAAGTAGGTATCTCTGTTCCTCTTACCTTTAGAAGGTTATCTACACTCCATACACCAACTGTATTTTTGGCAGTCATTCCAGCAACATTTTTAGCTTTCAGGTTACTTACCGTTCCTGTCAGCGTCACGTGACCGTCATCAACATTTACTTCTGGCTTGAATGAATAAACCCGGGGATCATAAAGGAAAGCATCTTGTATTGCTTCTTTAATTTCCGTATCAGGTTTTACTGCATATTTTGATTTTCTGAGTTCTTTGTCTCTCGCCCAGATTTTCACTTCTAAATTGCTGGCATCGACAGATTCAACGCCTGACACATAAGCGTTGGTCTCTGCCTGTGCTTTTTCACTTGAACTGGCTACAGTTCCCGATAGTGTGACCTTGCCCTCCTCTACTTTTACATTGACTAAAGCATCATCGACATGAACATCCCAATGCAAAGCTTTTTCTATCTCTGCTTTGATTTCGCTGTCCAATCTGTCTGATTTATAATTAAAGTAAACTTTATTGTCAACAGATCTGACACCATTTACTTGTTTTACAACTTTTTCTGCCAGCTGCTTCTCTTGCCATGATTCTACTTCACCAGTGAGGGTTACATCTCCGTTATCAACATCAGCCTGTACCTCATAAGATTCTGTTGCGGGATCCAATATTAATTCTGTATTGATGTTATCATGGAGTTGAGCGTCAGAAATATTAGTTTTCTCTACTTCTATGTGATTAATTACAGAGCGGACGCCTTTTACCATGCTGGCGATTTTTACGGCTCTGTCTTCCTGTAAAATATTGTCAACTTCTCCGGATAGTGAAACCACACCATCCACAGTGTTAACATTAATGTCATTCCAATCAACTTCATCCTGTATCATAAATTCCTTCTCTATCCATGCGGTGATATCAGAGTCTGAAATATCCTTTAAAGAATTAATTTCTTCCGCATCCTTTGGTGGATTGGAACTATCAGATGAGGAGTTGGTAATTCCGTTTTGGCAACCGGCTAATAACCCTGCCGTCAAAAGCATTATCATTAATGAATTATTTTTTTTCCTATTCATAAGAACTAGATATTAAGATTTTAAAAATTTTTTATTTGTATTTAATTATGTTTTTACCTTTTTACTCAGAAAATTTATGCCAGTTTGGTCTGGTGCATTTTAGAGTTAATTATCCAGCTTATAATAGTGTTTCCGGGTTTTTTGTATGTGTAGGAAAGCAACAACTACAGCAATATTGTATACTCTTCCCCACAGAAAGTGCATTTATTTGTCGCGGCTTTATAAAAAAAACCTCCGAAAGCTATTCCGGAGGTTTTTAGAAGTGCATGTTATAATTCCTTAGATATTGCTTATTGTTTCCTTAAGCTTTGATGAAAGTGAATCTATTTGTGTTTTTAAATTTTCAGCCATTTGATCGGTCTTTTTCTTCATCTCCTCGATTTCTTTTTCAGAAGCATTGCCTATATTGGTCGCTATCTCAAATAGATCTTTTCTTTCCTGACGGATTTTAGTTATTGCTGCGTCAAGTTGTTGTTTTACATCTTCGGAAGATTCAGCCATTTTTTTCTCCAGGTCTTCAATCTGACGATCTGTTTTTCTGGCTAATGAATCTACCTGTTGTTTAATTTCATTTCTTTTCTCATCCATAATTTTATCTGTTTGTTGATTATTTGTATTTTTTTCTTTCGATGAACACCCAACCAGGCTCATTATTCCAAGTAATATGAATATGATTGGGATGATCCAAATTGGTTTATATCTATTAAATCGTTTCATTATTTATCCTTTTTTGTTTCTTCTGGATTCACGCTGTTTGCTACCACTTCCTTATCATCCATATCCTGTTTGACAAAATCATAGGAGGATTTCACTAAATCAGCACTATCCTGATATACTACTATTGGTGTTTTCATTAATTCAGGATTCTTAAAGAGTGCCTTTATCGCACCATCCTCATCAAACTCAGTATTAAAATACATTTTATGATAGGTTTCTGATTCTTTATCAACCAGGTCCTCTACACGGCTATTTAGTTTTTCTGCCAGTTGTTCTATCTGAGTACCTGTAAGTTGTTCTCTGCTGATATCCACCTCTTTTACGAAATGATGTTGTAGGGTCTTCGCATAAGCTAAAGCCCTTTTTTCTACCAAATCATTTGAATTATAAATAAGCAATATCTCGTTTTTTAGTACTTTCATTAGAAGGGTTTTATTAATATATGAGCCAAAACTGTTCCAAAACCACTACCGTACGATGAGAACAGTGAAATAGATATCCCGAATGGTTGTGAGGGCTAAATTTTCCTCAGATAATTAAAGAGTGTAGAAAATATGCCCCTTGTTCCCGAAACTTTGTCAAAGTGTTTTTTCATCAAATACGCAATGCCCCAGGTAGTGAAAAATGAGAAACTGCTGTAGATGACAGCTATAGCTGATACAGCGGAATTATCAAGTAGTTGCTCTGCAATAAAAATTGCCAGAGCGCTGTTTTGAAGCCCCATCTCAATGGCGATGGTATATTTTCCTTTATGATTAATACCTGTAAGACCGGCAATCATGAACCCGGCAAATGTGGTGCTTATGTTTAAAAGAAGCGTAGGTAAAACCAAATGCCAATCACTCCAGGATATCTGTGAACCTCCGCTTTGCTGATCAAAAAGTACGTAAAAAAATACAGCTATTAGAATTGCCGGAAGTATATATTTCATCGGTTTTCTCAGCCGCTTTGAGAATTGCGGAAAGAAATGTCTGATTGTCATTCCAACACCAACGGGTAATACAACTGTTGTGCTTATCTCTTTTAATGTGTTTAAAAATGAGAGTGAAACATCGGCAGATTGTCCTAAAAAAAACATCGAAGAGAGCCTCATGATTAAGGGTATGGAAATTAATATGAGAAAGCTGTTAAATGCCGTTAGTGAAATGGACAGTGCCACCCTTCCATCAGAGAGGTGCGTCACAAGGTTAGAAGCAGTTCCTCCCGGGCAAGCAGCAATAAGTACTAAACCAACCTTATATAACGGATCTATAGGCCATAGGAAAGCAATTAAGAATCCGGTCATCGGCAGTAGTATCATTTGAAGGGCTAACCCAACAAGTATAGCTTTTGGCTTTAAAAATACCCTCTTAAAATCATTCACGGTAATATTCGAGCCAATACCAAACATGATCAGTGCGATAGCTACTGATATCATAAATTCATAAAACTAGACCTTGTCAATATCTGTTACTGTATTTCTAATGTAATAAAACAAGGCAAACTACTCCTCGTCCTCAGGGAGAACTGATTAATATACGATGAAGTAGTGCCTCTTCCGTAATAAGTTATGTACTATTTGAGGTCTGCTATAGCGTGTTGCTTTTAATAATCTCCTCGTATTCAGGATTATGCTTTACAAAATCCTTTACGAATGGACATGAAGGTTGCACATAGTACCCATTATCTTTCGCGAAATTTATTGCCTTCTCCACAATCATAGAGGCTATGCCCTTTCCTCTTGCCTCCTTTGGCACGAAGGTATGATGAAAATCCAAGGTTTTACCATTGCCATTTTCATAAGAAAGGTAAGCATCGCCTCCCTCTACTTCCACGGTAAAACACGCGTTTTTTTTATCGTGTATGATGTCATTTTTATTTATTGTCATAACTATTTATTTTATTACTAATAGTGGAACGTTTGAATGGAATACAAGTTCCTGGGTAATGTTATGATTGATCATTCGATCAAGAAACTTATGTTCTTTATAAAAAATCACCATCAGATTTCCTCCAGTCTCTTCCTGAAATGCAAATATTCCCTTTTCAATATTTTTACTGAGGACTGTGCTAAAGCTGTACCGGATATCTTTTAGTGTATTCTTCAGCATGATAAGGTGCTCATCGGTATCTAATTCCTCATCCTGTATGACATTGAATATATTCAAAGTTGCTTCGTTGCTTTTAGCGAGGTTGATCAAAAAATCAAAATCAGGATTTTCACCAATATCACTAAAGTCCAGGGCAACATTAATCTCAGAAAGCGGTTGATAATCTGCAGATTGAGGGACGACCATAATAGGGGTATCAACCTTTCTTGTTATTCTATCAGCCGTAGTACCAACAAATATTTCTTTCAGTCCGCTTGCGCCTTTAGTACCGATAACCGTAAGATTAATATCCCGTTGAGCTGTAACCTCTTTAATGGTTTCAGTAATTATACCTGGCAAGTGAAGTAATTCATAATCAATGTTTGAGAAGCCTTCTATCTCGTTAACTAGCTTTTCCAGCTTTTGCTTGGTTATTTCATTTAAAGGAAACTGGTTATTAACAGGATCTGGCTGTAAACTGGCCCCTGGCACAAACTGGTTGGTAGGAACCATCTGGGCTTCAGGACTAAAGGCATGAAGAAGCACTATTTTAGCTTTAAATGAATGAGCGACGTCCAATGCATAATTTAATGCATTCATTGAAACTTCATCGAAATTAACCGGAGCTAAAATTTGATTGATTTGATTAGTCATAAAAATTGTATTTAATAATTTTAATATGAGGATTTTCCTCACTTATTAAAAATCGTGAGCATTGTTTAATTCAACCCGTTCTACTAATATCGGCCGGTTTGACTCCCTCAAAACATTTTCAGCCAGACTATCTATTAACATCGACCAAAACTGTGAACGCTTGTAAGTTTTCATCAAAATCACATCAGCGTTTGACCTTTTAGCCATTTTTATTATTTCATCAGCTTCATCTTCACCAAACAGTACATGGATCTCGTAATTTTCGATATCATAATTCCTTGCAAGTGCCAGGATTTTGTTAATGACTTCCTGTTCCTTGATTACTTCTTTATTTATGACATTGACGAAGTGAATGATTCCTCCAGCTTGTTGAAAGTACTTTGCAAGGGCAAATAATTCACCAGGGACTGCTTGACTTAAATCTGTGACTATCAATATGTTCTTTAATTGAAAATATGATTCTTGTGATACCGAGAGCACTGGGATATTAGCATGTTGAATGACCTTTTCAATATCATTTTTCAATAAGTATTCCCATAAATTATTTGTTGATGAAATTCCTGCCACTATAAGGTCAAAATCATTGTTGTGAGTAAACTTACCAATGGAATCGGGCAAATCTTCTGTCACAAAGTAGACACTTCCCTGTTGCCTTTTAGGAACTTCTTTAGTTAGTGTTTTCTTTAATTTGGGTATTACTTGTTTTATTTTTTGGTAGGAGTCATCGGTAGCAGAAAAATTTACCAGATGGATTCTTCCGTTTAACGTTTTTAAAAGATTAGCTGCGGCCCTTAAGCCAATGTGTGCTTCCTTCGAAAAATCAAACGGTACTATAAGATTTGTGTAGCGTTTCAATTAAAAAAATGATAATGGAATGAAGAAAATAGGTTCAGGTAAAATTTAATGTCTTTAATTATTACCTGAACCAATAATTAACCTAGGCTTTATTTTTGAAGTTATTCAAAACAGTTTGTTTTAGAATATCGGAGCAAAATATGGGCTCTCAATTTTGAATTGTACAGGTAAAACAACCCAGTGAGATACCGGGTATCCTGCAACTTTTGCTGGTACCCACTCACCTGATGTGTTTTTGACAGCTTCTTTAGCTTCATCCTTCATTTCGTCTAAAACCCACTTCACACCAGTTTCCAGGTTTTCAGTTGCAATTACATTATCTATGGTTCCATCAGAATCAACAATGAATTTAACATAAACAACACCTTCTATGCCGCTATTTTCTGCTTCATCTGGATATTCTATATCATTTAATAATTCATCATAAAAATTGTCATAACCGACTTTAGGTTGAGGTTCTGTTTCTGCTGCATAATAAATCCCTACGCGGTTGGCTACGTCTTCAATTGATTCTCTTAAATTCTCAATATCGATGAGGTGTACTTCCAGACGTTTTTTATCTTCATTTACCGGAATACCTGATATCATGACTTCTGATACCACACCATCATCATAAACATACTTATAAGTGGCTTCAGGATACACTTCCATTATATCATATACTTCTAGATATAAGGACTCAATCCTGTCCTGTATTTTTTCAACCTCATCATAACTTTTATCTTGAGCGATTACTGAGAATGATGATAATAGAATAAAGGTGACTAATGTCCATCTTATGAATCCTGTAAAGGGATTTAGTTTAGTTTTCATAATAATAAATTTTGGTTTTAAAATTTCTATCACATGTGATTCAATATTTATGCCTCTGTAGATATCATGCGAAAAACACTGATTTGATAGAAATTATTGAGGTTACTATTACACAAAAATGATTTACCAGTGGAAAATATTTCACAGGAATTGCATAAAAAGGAGATAATTTTGAGTAAGTACTTTAACAGTCTCCCAACCATTAATAAATGCCAGCAAGTGAACCTGATTCTTTTGTTTTTATTTGTTATAGCTTATAACAAAATCGCACGAAAGATATTTTTTATAGATCATCTGAGATCTCAAAGATTTTTTTACACGGTGGCCCAAAATGATGAAGCCCCCGGTTTTTATGGGTGTGGCTTCTTTCATCATAGGAATTATATGGTTTGGTACTAATCCCGAGGAAATATGTAAAATCTATCAAGAACCCTAAATACAAAAATTTGAAATCTTAGTAGAAAATATTCTACAACATTTTGGGTATAAACCTACACATATGGTGTTGAAAGTGTCCTAAACAACTATTACGAATGCATCTTTTATCGTTGGTATAGTATTCGCATGAAATTATGGAAACAAATTGAAACTATGAATAACGACGTAAAAGAACAAGAACCTATTATTACAAGTAAAGATCCGTCACAAACAAAAAAGAGGAGACCTTATGCAAAGCTTGGTTTCTCAAAACTAGAAACTGCCGAGCTGGTTGACGCTTTAAACAAGTTAATCGCAAACTTTAGTCTTCACTATCAAAAATTAAGAAATTTTCATTGGAATGTTAAAGGATCAGATTTCTTTGATATTCATGAACAGTTCGAAATTCAATACAATGATACCAAGGTTGCAGTAGATGATCTGGCAGAACGTATTAGGGTATTCGGTCAGACACCAATAAGTAACCTGTCTGATTTTTTAAATACAGCTGAAATACAGGAAGCGGAGACAAACCTTTCTGCTCATGAGATGGTGAAAGAAATTATTAAAGATTATGAAATACTTGTAGAATACATGTACAGAGCATTAGACGTATCCATTGAGAATGGTGATAGTGGTACAGAAGATATGATTAAAAGTTTTATTAAGAAAACAGAAAAGAACCACTGGATGATGACAGCTTTTTCAAGCGGTGAATAATCTTTTGCTAGAATTTTGAAGTGAAAAATTTATAATATTAAAAATACAATATCATGAAAGCATTACAAATTTTTGTAACCTTAATTGTTGGATTATTGGGTGGTCTGGCTTATGGCTTACTAACAGCCCCTGATAAAGGTGAAAAAACTAAAAAGAAACTCAAAAAAGATATCAACGCCAGAAAGCGGTCTATAGATAATCGAATTGATGGCCTGGAGCACAAACTCGATCAAATACTTGAGCGTGCGAGAAGTAAGGTAGAAGAGAGGAAAGAAAGCGTTGAAGAATTTATTGATAAACAAGCTGAAAAAGGAAAAGATGCAATTAATAAGGCAAATAAATCAGTTCAGTCCTCTTAGTTAGATTTGTTTATATCGAATGGTTTGATGGTGTGAAGAAGCTCGAAAGGGCTTCTTCTTTTTTTGAAATATAATAATCCTTTAAAATCAACTAATGCTAAGTATGAGCCATTGCCTCAAATAATTAATACAATTAAATTATCAAATTATGAATGTCTCTCATTTACTATTAAAAATACTTGAAAAAGAAGGCATAAAGCATATTTTCGGAATCGCCGGTGATGCCTTAAATCCATTGACTAACGCCATTAACAACCAGAATACCATTCAATGGGTCAAAGTGAAACACGAAGGCAATGCCTCCTATGCTGCTTTTGCTCAAGGTGAACTTGGTAGCAATTTTGGTGTATGCGCCAGTACGGTTGGACCCGGAGCACTTCATTTAATCAATGGCCTTTATAATGCTAAGAAAGAACGATCGCCAGTGGTAGCTATCACAGGACAGGTTCCTGTCACGCAGCTTGGCACTAATTACCACCAGGAGGCAGATCTGAGTAATATTTTTGATGATATTTGTGCATATCAGGCCATCATAAGAACACCAGATGAAGCTCCCCGGATTATTTATCGAGCTATTAAGACAGCCATTAATTATAATGCTGTCTGTAGGATCGAGCTACCTGCTGACGTTGCGGGCATGAAATTGACCGATGACATTATTGTCAATAGCGTGGTCAGGTCTGAATCGTCCGTTGTTCCCTCAAAGGAAAGTATAGATAAAGCTGTCAAATTAATCGATCAGTCCCGCGATATTGGCATATTAGCTGGTGCTGGCTGCCGCAATGCCCGGGATGAAGTGCTGGAGCTATCAAATAAGTTGAATGCCCCAATTACCCACACAATCCGTTCTGCAGATATATTTGATCATTCTATCGAGAATGTTGTTGGCCTATCCGGCTTAATAGGGAACCCTTCGGGATATAAAGCAGTGATGAATTGCGACCTACTACTCATGCTCGGGACAGACTTTCCTTATACCGAATTTCTACCTGAGCATACCCAAACAATACAAGTAGATATACGCCCAGAAAACATCGGGAACAGAATGGCCGTAACACTTGGATTACATGGCGATATACTTTCAACCGTTACCTTATTGTCAAGATATTGTGCGCAAAAGCAAGACGATGCATTCTTAAATCTTTTGAAAACCTCCTTTAAGGAATGGAAAAATAGACAAATAAAAGAAGCCAGTCCCACTAACGACATTGAGCCCCTACACCCCCAAATATTTGCAAATGCAGTTAGTGATCTTGCTGCTGATGATGCTATTTTCGTTGTAGATACCGGCACATCATCTATTTGGGCTACCAATATTATGAATTTTCATTCCGAACGCCGGATCATTGGTTCATTTAACCATGGATCTATGGCTGTTGGATTACCGGCTGCTATAGGGGCGCAACTATTGTACCCAGATAGAGAAGTATGGGCAATCATGGGTGATGGCGCTTTCAATATGTGTATGCAGGATCTCTCTACAGCAGCAGAATATAATCTACCCATTAAAATTTTGGTATTTAACAACTCAGAACTTGGATTTGTGAAAATAGAAATGGAAGAAGCCGGACTGGCCCCGAACCTCGATGCACTGGAAGTAAAGAATTTTAACTTTTCCCAATATGCAGAACTGTGCGGTGGTGAAGGAAAAAAAGTAGAACACGCTGAAAACGTTGTCCAGACCGTTGAACAAGCCAAAGAGTCCAATAAACCATTTATAATCGATGCTATCGTGAATAGTGGGGAACTGTCTTTACCCCCTAAAATAGGGATCAAAGAAGCAACCAACTTTGGTACATCTAAAATAAAAGAACTGGTAAAGGCGGTTAACGGGGATAAAAAACAATGGGAAAATATAAAAAATGAAGTGAATGCCTACTTCGACAGAAAAAGTTGATAGACATGGAAAGCGAGTTATATACAATCAAAGGGGAAAATATCTTCGTTGTCAAGTCAAATGGAAAAATAAATTTAAGTGAATCACTAAGGGTCTTAAATGAATTGATTGCGGAGCAGCGGTTTGAACATTGTCGTGAGATATTCTTCGACCTCAGAAATGTTGATTGCCAGTTTACAGAAGCAGACCTATTTAAAATGGTTTATAAAGTTGCTATTAAAGGGGATGTATTACCTACCAAAAAAAAGATAGCAATACTGGTTGACCGTAACCAAAATTTTGAAGATGCTAAATTTATAGAATACTGGGTTAAGCAATTCGGTGTAAGCAACCTGGAAGTTTTTGTTGATTATGAAGAAGTTAATAACTGGTTAGATAATGATTTAAATAACATGGCGTAAATAGTCCAAAATATTAAGTGAGGAAATGCATGATTCATGATAATAATAAATTTTTAATTCGAAATTAATAATGACATTGTTATTAATGATGATGTGTTTAGTGGAACCATTTCATATGCTGAAAAATCAACCAGATATATTAGGGTTGACACCAAAGGATAGCAATTACTTTCAATACCTTTCTCATAAAAGCATGAGTAAGCAAGTAGTCTGCTATGGCCAGCTACCCATCCTGATGCTGAATTAATCGATGATTGATTTAATAAGATATCCTAAAAGGAGGGTTAAATCTTTTAATTTCGGATATAGGAAATTTGTAAGTCTCAATAAACCTTAAACTATCTTTAAATAATCAAATATGAAGATATTAGTCGCTACTGACTTTACGGACCCATCTGATAATGCAGTGAATTACGCTTTTGAGATGGTTAAACAATGGCCGGAAAAACATAATAGTCTATTATTGTTTTACGCATTCAGGCCTCAAATACCTTATACTAATGTACCATCCATGCCGGTAATGAAAAACGAAGAACTTGACAAAAAACTTCAAAATAAGTTGCAAAACCTTGAAAGTTCGCTCAAGCAAAGCATTGAAGTTGAATCTGTTTTTGAACGTGGCAATATTTCTGATTTGATTCCCGATGTGGTTAAAAAACATAAGCCAAACCTTATCATTTCCGGTCACAGAAATAAAGATGTGTTGGATAAATCAACCGATGGCAGTCATACCCTTGAAATCATAAATAATATATCCATCCCAATACTTACTATTCCAGAGAATGCCCGGTACAAAGGTCTAAACCAGGTATTATTAACTTCCGATCTCTTCCCTTTAGAAATATCTAATCACTCCTTGAATTTTTTCAAACAAATGATCGCTGATCATAAGTGCAAGCTTAACGTGTTGCATGTATTCAAAGAAGGAGACCCAAAATATTTAGAAAATGAAATAAAAAACAGCGCTTTTCATAAGGAAATATCAGATATTGACCACGAAAATACGGCAGTTGTGAATAAGGATGTATTCAGCGGCATTGCTTCCTATATTGAAATAAACAGGCCTGATATCCTGGGTGTTGTTCCAAGAGACAGAAACTTTTTTGGTAGTCTTTTCCACAGAAGTGTTACCACAAATACTATTCAGTATGGGCAGACACCAGTGTTGGTTCTTGTTTAAAATCTGCATTTTTGAATTAAAACAAAAAATCTAGATGGCTATTCAAGAGGAGACAAGTAAAATAAAGATTACACGCATTGTATCGTGGATCATTATTTCGGTGACCTTCTTTGCCTTGCTTTATTGGTTAAGAACGATATTGCGTCCTTTTGCGATAGCACTTATATTTTGGTTTATTATCGACACCCTGCTATCACTAATAAGAAAAATAAAGATTGGAAAGCAGCGAATCCCTTACTGGGTAAGTGCAGTCGTTTCTTTTTTTATAGTCCTCGGAATAATTAGTGGAATAACAGAATTATTGATCTTAAATGTGAATCAGATCAATAATCAGGCAGCTAAGTATGAAAATCAGGCAAATAGGTACATCAATGAATTAGAAGCACTTCTTGGTATTCAAAATATATTTGAATCGATAACCAAAGAATTTAAAATAGGTGATTTAAGCTCTATTGCCTCCTCCGTGTTATCAGGTCTTACCAATTTTATAGGCAATATGGTGCTTATCATCGTTTACATAATCTTTTTACTTATTGAACAGCGGGTATTTAATAAAAAGCTCGAGGGGTTTATTACGAAAAACAATCAGCAAGACTTCACAGATGTATTCGATAAAATCCGCTTTGCTGTTAAACGATATCTGACCACCAAAACATTAACAAATTTGATTACCGCGGTATTATGCTTTATCGTGCTAATCCTGATGAAAGTAGACTTTCCATTTCTATGGGCTTTTTTTATTTTTCTCGGGAATTACATACCGTATGTAGGTTCTTTTGTGGCTGTTTTTTTACCCTCCCTGTTTGCTATGTTTCAATATGAGGATCCATTAAAATTTCTATGGGTATTCCTGGCTACAGAAGCTATGGTGGCTTTGGTGGCAAATTATATCGAACCCCGGATGATGGGCAGATATTTAAATTTAAGCCCTTTAGTGATCATATTTTCGCTGGTGTTTGGTGGTTTTATTTGGGGAGTATTAGGTATGATACTATCGGTGCCGGTTATGTCTGTAATGATGATCATTTTAGCTCAATTCCCTAATACCCTGCCTTTAGCAATCCTTTTATCGGAAAAAGGAGAGATATCAAGTTTACTGGTAGACAGACAATAAAAAATGAGGTAATAGTTGTGCTAAACCTGTACAATTGCGGGGATTTAAATGATAGCGAAATCATCCACAAATCAGAATATTACAAATTTGATTGGTATTGTCTAGATGTATAAATAATTATTAAGACAACGCTTGATTATGACCCCGGATAAATTCTGTTTTTTTTACTTATAGGCTTATTACTACTAACTTACACGCTGTGAATAAAAAGAAATTTAAAAAATCTAACATCCCTCAGGTTGTCGAAGATAAAGAGACCAAGAAGATGTCAAGGCCGAAAGAGGTGCAACAGATACTGGAGGAACAGATTGACACAAGCTTAAAAGAATTTAACAGATCTTATGTTAGTCTAATTGTCTCAGCATTCACCGCAGGACTAGAAATTGGTTTTAGTGTTTTACTTATGGGAGCTATCGCTTCCTTTTATAGTGATCAAATCTCCACAGATTATTTTAAGTTTTATATTGCCTTGTGTTATCCATTGGGTTTCATTTTCGTGATCATAGGCAGGTCAGAATTATTCACAGAACATACCGCCCTTGCTATATTACCTTTATTAAAAGGTTTTGTGAAGTTAAAAGACCTACTTGTACTATGGGGCTTAGTATATGCCGGAAATATTATTGGTGGATTTTTCTTTAGTCTATTGCTGGTTAATCTAGGTCCTGAGGTTGGTTTTATCAACACCCAGATATTTGGTCAACTTGCCTATGATTTGGTCAATGTTGAATGGAATATCATATTGGTGAGTGCAATGCTTGCCGGTTGGATGATGGGATTACTTGGTTGGCTGGTCACCTCATCACAAGACACCACCAGCAGGATCATATTGATCATCCTTATAACATCTATCATTGGCGTTGCAGGTTTGCATCACTGTGTTATAGGATCCATAGAGATGCTGGCCGGCTGGTTAGAAGGCGACCGGGTCGATGGCATGGATTATTTAAAATTTCAATTTTGGACAACCCTTGGAAACGCTATAGGTGGTTCTGTTTTCGTGGCCATTCTAAAATACAGTCATGCTAAACTGAATTGAAGGGCGCATTGGAAAACCAGTGCCGCAAAGTTAGTCAGTTCATTAATTTAAAAAGCTGTATAATATTTCGAAAGCAAGAATAAACTTATATTAAGTTTTGTAATTATACATCCTTATGATCCCAACTAAGCAAAAATTTTATATCACTGCATATTTTCTTCGGTTAAATATTAAAATAGGATAGCTAAAACCTTTATATCCAATCACAAATCATTTTTTACATGAAATTACGATTGCTACAATCCTACAATAAAATCCTGATCTTAACCTTCTAACTCAACCATAGCGCAGCCAATTCCATTCAGTTTTATTACTTTTAAAATTCATCATTATATATTTATCTCATGCGTAAACACATTCTATTGACATGCTGTGCAGTATTCACAACTTTGTTCACCTTAGCACAAACAGCAGAAGAATATTTTAAAACTGTCAAATACAGAAATATCGGCCCATTCAGGGGAGGCAGGTCTGTATCGGCCTCAGGTGTAATCAATAAACCCCTCACCTATTACATGGGCACAACCGGAGGAGGCTTATGGAAAACGACCGATGCGGGTCAACGTTGGGAAAATATCTCTGATGGTTATTTCAAAACAGGTTCTGTGGGAGCCATAGCTGTATCAGAATCGCACCCACACATCATCTATTGCGGAATGGGTGAACATGCACCTCGTGGTGTACAAACTTCTTATGGGGATGGAGTCTACAAATCAGTGGACGCCGGCAATACATGGGAAAAAATAGGTTTAGAAAAAACCCAACATATCTCCAGAATCGTGATCCACCCTGACAATCCTGACGTGGTATTTGTAGCCGCCCAGGGTGCACTTTACGGCCCAAACACAGAACGAGGAATTTATAAATCTGCTGATGGCGGTAAGTCATGGCGAAAGGTTCATTATGTAAACGACCTTACCGGATGCAGTGAGCTATCCATGGACATGAATTACCCAAACGTTCTTTATGCCGGCATGTGGCATCACCAACGCAAACCATGGAAAGTGATCAGCGGAGGTTCGGGAAGTGGCGTCTACAAAAGTACAGACGGCGGTGAAACCTGGAATAAAATTGAAGAAGGTTTACCGGAAGAAAAAGGGAAAATAGCTATAGCCGTTAGCCGGGCTAACCCTGATAAAGTTTATTTATTAATGGAAAGCGATACCGAGAAAGATCAGGGAGGACTATTTGTCTCCAACAATGGGGGAAAAAACTGGAGCATGGTTAGTGGTGACAATCGTCTCACCCAAAGGGCATGGTATTACACCGAAGTTTTTGCTGATCCTCAGGATGAGCATACAGTTTATGTGCTTAGCGCACCTGCATTACGATCAATCGATGGAGGAAATACATGGGAGAGGCTTTCCGGAACGCATGGTGACTACCATGATCTGTGGATCAATCCAAATAATAATAAGAACATAGTCATAGCCAATGATGGAGGGGCAGCAATATCTTTTAACCAGGGAGATACCTGGTCTGTTCAATCCAACATGCCTACGGCCCAATTCTATCGTGTAAATGCTGATAATCTGTTTCCATATAATCTTTATGGTGGTCAACAGGATAATTCAACAGTGAAAATTGCCAATCTGTCTTTTGCGCGCCGAATGGGTGGCATCAGCAGGCATGATTGGTCTGCCTCAGCCGGTGGCGAAAGTGCTTTCCTTGCTTTTGATCCTGACGATCCGAAGCATGTGATGGGTGGAAGCTACCTGGGCACCATAGAAGTTCTGGATGTCGAAGCAAACGCCAGCACCTCAATAATGGCATCACCTATCCAGTACCTTGGAAAGGCAGCAAGGGATATGAAATACCTTTACAACTGGAACGCGCCAATCATTTGGTCCCAGCATGAACCGGGTACCTTCTACCACTGCGCACAAGTAGTGCTTAGAACGCGTGACATGGGAAAAACATGGGAGGAGGTTAGCCCTGACTTAACGAGAAATATTGATAAAAAACAAGGAAAAGGCGGCGGGCCTTACACTAACGAAGCAGTGGGTGCCGAAAACTACGGAACCATCAGCTATATGATCGAATCACCCCATGAGAAAGGTGTTTTCTGGACAGGCAGTGATGACGGTTTGGTGCACATCACTAAGGATGGTGGTGAAAACTGGGAAGATGTAACACCAAAAGGATTACAGGAAAGCCTGATAAACGCTATTGATATATCTCCTCACGACCCAGCCACCGCTTTCATTGCCACCACCAGATACAAATTCAATGATTACACCCCTGCCATTTATAAAACCACCAATTATGGCCAAAGCTGGAAAAAAATTAGTACAGGCATACCTTATGGGGCTTATACACGGGTGGTCAGAGAAGATAAAGACCGGAAGGGCCTGCTCTATGCAGGTACAGAAACAGGAATTTATATTTCCTGGAATGGTGGGGAAAACTGGGAGCCCCTACAACTAAACCTACCCGTAACGCCCATCACAGATATAATGGTACACAATGGTGACTTATTGGTAGCCACCTCAGGAAGGTCTTTCTGGATACTGGACGATCTCCACCTGCTGGCTCAATATAAGAAACCTGATAATACTGCCAAAATATATACCCCCGAAGATGCGGTTTATGGCTTTTGGAGAAGCCCTCTAAACCAAAGCGATACCAGGGCGTTTGATGGTACTTCAACGTATACAGGTATAAATCCTGCCAATGGGATGGTCATCTATTATGATTTACCAAAGCTTGGGGATTCAGTCGAAGTGACCATGGAAATCAAGGATGATAATGGTCAATTGATCCGTAGCTTTACTTCGGTAAAGGATGAAGATTATAAAAGATATGATGGTGGACCACCTCCTGAACCGACACTTTCTAAAGAAGAGGGACTTAACCGGTTTGTCTGGGATATGCGGCATCCCACAATGCCCGGTGTTCCTAATGTTTACATTGAGGCTAATTACCGGGGCCACAGAACAAGCCCGGGAGTTTACGGTATCAATTTAAAATATAATGGACAAACCATTATAGCCTCAGGCAAGGTCATTGATAACCCACTTTATCACATACCTACATTCCAATATGCGCAGTATGACGAAATAATGGAAGAGATGGAGCAGAGAGTTACGGTGATGCATAACATGGTGAACAAACTAAAAACTGCTCAGGAGCAACTAAAGCAAGTACTTAAACCACTGAAAGATGAAACATTAAAGAAGGAAGGTACATCACTCGTGAAGTCACTGGATGAGTGGGATAAAGAAATGGTACAACGCAAATCAAAGGCTTATGATGATGTAGAAAACTTCGAAAATAAGTTTACTGCAGAATATATGTTTCTTATCAACGCCACAGAAAGCAGCAAACCGCGTGTAAACCAGTCCTCCATTGATCGTAAAAAAATACTGGACGCCCGGTGGGAAAAACTAAATAACAGGGCGGATGAATTCATAGAATCATCAATACCCGATTACAATAAAAAACTATGGGAAAAAGGTATTGGAGCCATTCAAATCAAATAAGCTCCATTAAAAATTAATAAATATATCCGGAATAATAGTTACATGATCCGATAGGTGAACCATCCGGGGCTTTCAATGGCTCCGGGGCTTCATATTCCTGAGGATCATCAAGAAATGCTTCGATAAGTTCAATGGCATACTCATAGTAAGCCGGGTCATTAATTGCTTTATCTCCGGCGATGGACACTATGTCCATCAGTGCGCTTCTGGATTTTGCTTTTACCTGTGGAATGGCAGTTTTGTGAACGTATAACTGCATTAAATGATCAACTAACACCATCTCAACAATTTTTTGTATCTCCCGGTCTGATGAATTCTCTGAAGGGGCGTTCCAGGTGTTTTCAATGAGTCTATCCATCATAACCGTTAATCCCGGTTGTTTAGTATTCCTGGCTTTGAACATTACCAGACGATTACATCGGCCGGGATTTAGCAGAAAGGAAACAGGCAGACTGCTGGCTACTTTTATAGCCGCGAAATAATCAAAGACTATCCCGGTGTTTGAAGGGAAAGTCTCTCTGCTTCTGCTATACCCATGGGCTTTGGGTGGTAGTTTCAATAAAAGATCTTCAGACAATCTCAAAGCTTCCGGCTTAATAGTACTAATCAACGCATCTACCGCTTTGATCTGTCGTTTGGGCTTTATAAAACTTGTAGCTTCTGTATCGCTTCCTTTAACAGCGTAACTATAATCCAATCCACCAACAAGTTTGGATGCGCCGTCTATCTGGTACCGATGAAAAAGATACATGGGTACCAGCACCTCTTCTATCGATGAATAAGGCATATCATTTTTAATGGCTGCTTCAGAAAAATCATTCAGCACCTTCCTACGGATATCCATCATGCGGTTCAATTCATCCACAGCATCTTTCCCGTTGTCCCAAAGGTGCGCTAACGGATGTGCACCATCCATGGGGCGGGCATCCTGATCAGTGATGTATTTAAACCCATCCTGGAAAGCCTGGTCCAAAACCTTTTTTGCTTCTCTATCGGATCCGAACTGTCCGTAACCATATTTTATGGTCACCTTATCCCATTCCCCGATCCCTACATCGTAAGCTTCACTCAGGTCTATGTTGCCATTTTTATCCATTTGAACATAAGGATGAGGATAATCCATCACCGATGCACGGTCGTTGTAGCTGGCGGCAAAGTTATGGGACAACCCAATGGTATGCCCAACCTCATGCGCTGATAATTGTCTCAGCCTGGCCAGTGCCATTGCTTTCATGGGAACGGTAGAACTGTTTGCATTTTTATAAGGGTTCAATAACCCGGTGGCAATCAAAAAATCCTGCCTGACCCTTAGTGAGCCCAAACTTACATGGCCTTTAATGATTTCCCCCGTCCTGGGGTCAACCACTGACGCACCATAAGACCAACCTCTGGTCGAGCGATGAACCCATTGAATAACATTGTATCGAACATCAAGAGGATGAACACCTTCCGGTAGTACTTTTACCCGGAAAGCATTTTTATATCCGGCAGCTTCAAATGCCTGGTTCCACCAGGATGCCCCTTCAATTAAGGCAGAGCGTATCGGCTCAGGTGCTCCCCGGTCCACATAATAAATGATGGGTTCAACCGCTTCACTAATATCTGCATTGGGATTCTTTTTCTCCAGACGATGTCTTCTGATCATACGTTTTACCAAAGGTTCATCGATAGGTGTTGCATAATCCTGGTAGGCGATGTAATTAAATCCGGATCGTGGATCAAATGTTCTTGTGGAATAATTATCGTCCGGAAGTTTGATAAATGAATGATGCGTCCTCACGGTAACTGCCTGCGGATTAGGTACCACCGATCGTATCCAATCACCTTCAGGTGTACCTGAAAATGTCAGAATTGCCTCAAACTCAGTATTTTCTGGAAAATTCATGGTCGACGGCATATAAACAGAAGATCTTAAAGGATCAAGTTTGTAGTTACCCTGTTTTCGGTCTTTCAGCCGCCGTGAAATTAAATGTGAATCCCTCATAATAAAATCAGTAATGTCAATCAACAGCCTATCCTCATCATCCACTTCCACCAAAAACCCGGCAAGAATTGATGAAGCAAATGCCTCATTAACAGACCTCACCTCCTCTACATTATCACTTACTGCCCTGTAATGCTGATTAGGTTCTACCAGCAAAACCTTTGGCCCGTACCGTTCAAATTTAACCACGCTTTCATCCCCTAACTGCCCCCTATCCAAACCAATATCATTTGATCCGACACCGGCTGCTAATGCATTCACATAAAGAAATTCTGTATTTAGTTTGTCGACTTCAAGGAAAATCTTCCCGGTATTATTGTCCCAGTAAAAGTCAAAATACCCTGCAAACTTTTGCATTCCCGAAGTAAATGAAATAATCGTTTGGTTTTTGCTTTCCTGTGCATGAACAGCAGGTACCAGGGTTGGAATTGTAAACATGAAAATTACTAAAAATCGCATGGCTAACATTTTTATGTGAAACAAAATTACAGTGATGCCTCCAGTTGATTGAACTGTTCATTCAATTCTTCGAATCGCTTGTATGCATCGCGGCCTGGAAGCTGATCGGCACCTAATAGCATGTTGTACAAATAAGCTATCTGATCAATTAATTTTGGCTTTCTATAGGTGCCTTCTTTGGTTTTTAATGATTCGATGGCCTCACTTACTCTTTGTTCCGGATCTTCGGTTTTCTCCAGTTTGTATTGCATTTTTCTAGCCTTGCTTAAAAGGTCTTTAACTTTTAACTGTAAGTCCACTTGCTTATCGATAGCATCTTGAATACCATCCTGCTCTACCCTTGGGTCAAGTAAAAGTTTAAAGGATTGATTGAGCAATTTTTCATTTACTGATAGCCTTACCTGGTACTCACCGGGAGGGACCAAACCTCCCCTTTGATATCTTCTCCCGCTTTCCTCATGCCATGGTCCGGGGTAGGTCATATCCCAATGGAAGCGGTTTAATCCTTTATCCGCTGTCAGTTTGTTATTTACCAGGTATTCTACTTCGTTAGTGCTCATATCAACATTCACTTCCTCCAGGTCATTGGCGAGGGAATCATTCGTCAACTTTGCCACTGGTTTACCTTCCGCATCCATAATTACCAATACTATCGTTGAATCCACTTTTCCCGTCAAATAATAATCAATAATCACTGATGGCCGCGGATAAGATGGCGTTTCACTATTCCTGGCACCGGAGGGATAACGATATCTGATCGTATTTTTTGGCTTGAACAAGGTTACCTCAGTGATATTTTTCAGATCAGCCTGTCTCAGGGTTGAGATATTGTCAAGCACCCAGAATCCCCTGCCCATAGTAGACAGTACCAAATCATCCCTGTGAATTTTCATGTCGGTTATGGGTGTCACAGGCAGATTGTTCTGCAAAGCCTGCCAATTCTCTCCATCATCGTATGAAATAAATAATCCGTATTCGGTGCCCGCATATAGTAATCCTTCCCGCTTCGGATCCTCCCTGATCACACGGACCGGATAGTCAGCAGGGATGCCATTACTTCCGGTGGTCAGTAATTTCCAATTTTTACCAAGATTTTCTGTTTTAAAAATATATGGCTTTGGGTCGCCCAATTGATACCTGAGCACGCTGATGTAGGCACTAGCAGGATCATGACTGGAAGGCTCTACAGCATCTACCCTTCCTCCTGTTGGTATTTTTGGGGTTACCTCATTCCAGTTTCTTCCTCCATCCTTGGTGATATGTACCGGCCCATCATTGGCCCCTACCCAAAGTAAACCCTCCTCGATCGGAGATTCTCGAATAGCATAAATGGTGCTGTAAAATTCCTCACCGGTGATATCCCGTGTAATCGGGCTTCCGGATATTACCTGCTTGTCTGTCTCAAAGGCAGTCAGGTCGGGTGATATGGTTTCCCATGTTTCACCCTCATCGGTCGTTTTATGCACATATTGTGAGCAATGGTAGATGGTACTTGGATCATGGGGCGATACATGAATGGGGGAAACCCGCTGGAACCGATATTTGAGTTCTTTGGGGTTATGGCCATACATATACTGAGCCCCTACAAAGTAAGACTTTTCTATTCCGGTATTTTTATCATAGACCCCAAACCGTCCTTTGCAATTAGAGTAAACAATGTCCGCATCGCCAGGCTTGGGCACTGCAGGTCCGGTTTCGCACCCGCCGGTGTTCATAATGTAACCTATGCCAGATTTTTGAAGGCCATAAGGTGCCTTGCTGGGCACAGCAATCGTGGAGTAGTTGTCCTGTTGGCCACCATACACCCAATAAGGGTACTGATCATCAACCTCAACCTGGTAAATCTCTGCCGTTGGTTGATTAAACTGTGTAGACCATGTTTTGCCTCCGTTGAAAGTTACATTCACGCCACCATCATTGGCCTGGATAAACAAGTCAGGATTATCCGGATTGATCCACATATCGTGGTTATCACCATGTGGGGAACTGATCATCTCCCAGTTTTTTCCTCCATCCTGGGAGCGGAAATACCTTGTAGCTAGTGCATAGATTTTGTCCGGGTCCTGAGGATCAACCTTGATGTTGGTATAGTAAAATGGCCTTTTTCTTATCCCTTCATGGTCTGAAAGGTGCGTAAAAGATTGGCCCTGATCAACAGATTTATACAATCCCCCCAGACTATCTGGTGCTTCAATTAGTGCATAAACAATCCTTGAGTCCGCCGGGGTTACTGCCAGATCAACCTTCCCAATCAATGGCTTTGGCATGCCCTCATCAATTTTTTGCCAATTGGCGCCGCCATCTACCGATCTGTATATACCTCCATCACTTAAATCTCCTCCACTAATTATCGTCCATGGTTTTCTTTCTGCCTTCCAGGCACCAGCGTATAAGATCTCCGGGTTACTGGGCATCAATTCAACATCCGAAAAACCAACTTTCTCGGATATAAACAACACTTTTTCCCAGGATAGGCCTCCATTGATGGTTTTGTAAATACCTCGTTCAGCATTGTTGTAAAAAGCACTTCCAATGGCTGCAACATATGCGATGTTATGGTTGGTGGGATGTATTTTCACTGCACCTATCTGACCGGCTTTCTCCAAACCAATGTGTTCCCAGGTCTCTCCCCCATCAATGGATTTGTAGACACCTTTTCCTGCAATCACATTGCTGCGCAACCCATCCGAACCGGTACCGACGTAAACAATGTTGGGATCATTTTTTGCAACTGCGATGGCGCCAATGGATGGCGTTTTAAAATAACCATCAGACACATTCTTCCAGGTGGTACCATAATCAGTCGTTTTCCAAACACCTGCCCCTGTTGCACCCAGGTAAAAAGTACCTTGCTCTAGTGCAGTTCCGGCTACCGATGTTACCCGGCCACCACGATAAGGTCCCAACTCCCTGAACTTGAGTGCTGAAATATCCTGTGAATGAAGCGCAATTGGAATAATAAGCAGAATAGATGCTAAAATACGTGACATATGATTCAATAAATATTTACAAATAGAAAAACTGAAAAATAAACAATATACGGTTTCACCGTTAACTAATCATATATTTTCTTGTTCAAATAAAAGGTATGACTTAAATATTGTGATGACCAAAAAAGTATCTATGAAGCATCTAGTTTTAATCATTGTTTTTTATATGATCAATCTTATTGATCTTCACTGTCAGAATAACTTCAGGAATGATTATTTGTCCCCGGAATTTCATAAAGAAAGAAGGCAATTGCTAAGAAAGGCCATGCCGCAAAATTCAGTAGCAGCATTTTTCTCCAACCCGGTAAGAAACCGTGCCAATGACGTTAATTACGTATACCACCAGGATCCTAACTTTTATTACTTAACCGGCTATAAAGAACCGCATGCAGTATTGCTGATTTTTAAAGAAACCCAGGAAATTGACAATAAAGCAACCAATGAGTTAATCTTTATAGACAGCCAAAATGCGTTGGAAAACCTTTATGATGGTCCGGTTCCGGATGTAGCGCAGGTTATGGAAGCCCTGGAAATCAATTTGGCGATGAAAGGTACAGGGTTTAAAGACCTTAACCTTGATTTTTCAGCCTTTGACAGGGTGTTGTTCTATGATTTTTATGATGATTATCGCGATACAGAAGACCCGGCAGACCTTTTTGACCTGGTCAGCCAGTTCAAGAAAAAAATTAATTATGAACAGGACGAATTGACCATAGAACCAGAACCAAGTAACCTGGATGTCAAAACTCTGGACCAGATCATGGTTCAATTAAGGGGTACCAAGACCAATGCAGAAATAGACCTGCTAAGAAAAGCCATCGATATTTCCTGCTACGGTCAGATAGAGGTGATGAAAGCCATTCGCCCGGGCATGTCAGAAACGGAAGTACAAGGCATCCATGAATTTATCTTTAAAAAATACCGGGCGGAATATGAAGGCTATCCAAGTATTGTTGGTGCTGGGCATAATGGTTGTGTGCTGCATTATATCGAGAACTACAAACCAGAAATTGAGGATGGTGAATTGATTCTTATGGACCTTGGGGCAGAATACCACGGATATACCGCGGATATTACCCGAACCATACCGGTGAATGGAAAATTTACCAAAGAGCAGAAGACCATCTATGACCTGGTTTATGAAGCCCAGGAAGCAGGTATAGAAGCTTGTAAGGCCGGTGTAGGGATCAATGATATTTATCTGGCCACTCTGAAAGTGGTCAATCAGGGATTACATGAATTAGGGATCTACAATAGCCTTGATGATAAAGACGTTATGAATCCTGTTACCAGAAGAAATAGATATTACCCCCATGGATGTTGCCATCACATTGGACTGGATGTGCATGATAAAGGTAACAGTGAAAGGCTGGAAGAGCATATGGTGATCACCATAGAGCCGGGTATTTACATCCCTGAAGACAGCCCATGTGATCCAAAGTGGTGGGACATCGCAGTGAGGATAGAAGATGATTTTCTGGTGACCAAAGATGGGTGCGAAATGCTGTCAGATATCGCACCCAGAAAAAGTGAGTCTATAGAGAAAATAATGGGCCAACCCAGTGTTTTTGATGAGCTGGTATTACCGGAGTTAAAAGGGGGCGAATAATTTCTAGTAATCTGTCTTGACCGACTTATCGAAAGGCACTGTAAACTGATAACCAATCAAGTCTGATTTATCGGCATCTATCACATCCAATCCGTATCTGATTTTGGAAGTATCCCCGTAAAAAAATGTTCCAAATACACGATCCCAGATGGAGAATATACTGCCGTAATTTGTATCTGTCCATGGCCTTTTGAAGTGGTGATGGAACTTGTGCATATTGGGAGTAATAAAAACATAACTAAGGGCCCTGTCCACTTTATCCGGCAAATGGATATTGGCATGGGTGAAATAGGTAAAAAATACAGTCAATAATCGATAGAAAAGATAAAAAGCTAAAGGTGCACCGATAATCATGATAACAAAAAGAGCAAATATTTCACGTATAAAAAGATCTCCCGGATGAAGTCTTGTGCCTGTCGTAACATCCACATTGGTATCTGCATGATGCACAATATGGAACTTCCACATCCATTTCTTTTTATGCAACAAGTAATGGGCTACATATTGTCCAAAAAAGTCAAAAACTAATACCGTGATCAACAATTCCAGCATCAATGGCAAAGAAATCCAGTTTAAGAATCCAAAATTATTTACATCTATCCAGTAAAAAAGACTTACGGTAGCTAATCCAAATATGCCGTTGACAATTATCGAAGTAAACAAAAACACGAAATTGGCCAATGCATGATTCCATTTTTTATAGCTTAATTTGAACAAAGGTACCCGGCCTTCAAAAAACCACATCAATGCCAGGCAGATCATAACCCACATCAGTTTTTGTAAAGTGGAAATATTGCCGATATATGTTACTATTGATTCCAGCATCTATTTATTTTTTGATAGTAATAAAACCTTAAAATCCATAAAATAATTTAAAAATTCAATTGATTATCGCTTTAGTTAATAAGAATCACCAATGATCAATCGTTTATGTTTGGTATATTGCATTAAAAGGTTTTTATTTTCAGATTCTTATTGATGATCCATATGATAAGATTAGTTGTTTTACCGCTAGTTTTAATGTATAACCTATCTGAAGCACAGGTATCACTTCCCCTTGTCTCAAGATCAATTTCTATGAATATTGGAGGGGTGGATGTGGTCATCCCATTAGCCTCCACCGCTAACCTTCAAACCAGGGAAAAAATAACCGATGTAAACGTTCAAATGGAGGCCGATTTTAACAATCTACAAAAAAACATCACCACCATACTGAGTAATGTGCTTGGAGAATCGCAGGAATGCGGTAACAGACTGAAAGTTACAAACGCACGATTTACCTCCAAAAATCCTGATGCACAGCTGAAAATTGCGGTCCAGTTCGAGAAATGGAAATGCGGAGATGACTATAAAACCAACCTGCTTCGGCAGAGCGCCGTCCTTGACGTTTTGCTGACTCCAGGTGTAACCAATGACACACTTTTTCTGGTTCCTTCCCTGAAAGAAATCGCAGTGGCTGAAAAAGGTACTGCCACTATGGATAAAGTTGCTGAAAGAATAATTATTGATTTTATACAAAACAAAGTGGGATCAAGATTGGCATCCAAACTTCCTGAGGGTGTTTCCAGGTTTGATCCTGCGTTCAATGAAATATATTTTCATAATACTGACAGGGGGATAAGGCTTTTTCTGGATATTTTTATGTCCGTTAATGAGCAGGAATTGGAAAGTCTTATAAAATTGCTAAATAAATCGTGATTTTTATTTTAGTGATAAACCTCACTTATAAAACTAACAATCATTTGAGGATTTTTTAATTAAGCTGATTATTATTGTTTTACTGACGGTAATTTTTTTGTGATTATGGAAGAAGATACTAAAACATTAGAAATGATTACAGCGGAGGTGGATTTACTTTGTGATGAATGCATGCATGAAATCACTATTGGAGAGGATTATGCATACGACCATGAGGAGGAAAAGATAATTTGCCTTTCTTGTATTGAAAGAAAATAAAGCCCTCCATTGGTGAAGAGCTTTACCAATGATTAATTTTTTGGTGGTGCGTAACAACGCCTCTTTTCGGTACATCTTAATGGATCCACTGGACCATTATCGGGTCCCATAGGGTTCATTGTCTTAACACACCAACATATTGAATTTGCATCTTCCACGACAAAAGCAGGGCTATTTCCGCCCTCTAGCGTTCCAAATGCATTTTTTGCTTTTAAGTATCTGCAATATTTTTTAGTGAACATATCCATAATCTATGCTATTTCCATTAGAGCTCTTTTAATTAATGTCTTGAAGATCGGTACTTTGTACCCATTTTTAGAAAGTGGTTTTGCTATACGCATTGCTGCCTCTGCAGTGGCAATAGCATTTTGTTCATTGATTGACTTACCTTCAATATTTTTCGAGGCTTCCTCCGAAACCATAGGAACAGGCGCTGCAGCCCCAAGGACAACTTTTGCATTCTTAGCTGATCCGCCATTAATTTCTGCCTTTACGGCCACATCAGCCAGGGCCCAATCATAAGATTCACGTTGACCGTGTTTCAAATAGTAGCTGCGTGTACCATTCTTATTTTTTGGCAATATGACAGCGGTTATTATTTCATTTGATTTCAGAATATTTTCTCTTTTCACATCTTCTTTAGGTGCAATAAAGAATTCTTCCAGATCTATCTCTCTGGTTCCTTTCCTGTTTTTAATCTCCACTTTTGCATCAAAGGCCAGGAGTGCTGTTGATATGGAAGAGGAGTGTACACTAACGCATGACTCATTGTCAATGATAGAATGCATCTCATTCTCTCCCTCATGGGCGTAGCATTTTGAGCCACCTTTTCTCAAACAATTATGATGTTCGGATCTGAAATACCAACACCTGGTTCTTTGGGCAAGATTACCGCCAATAGTGGCCATATTCCTCAATTGCGGGGTTGCAGCATGTTTGATAGATTGATGAAACGCCTGATAATTGTTTTTAACTGTTTCATCCTCTTCAAGCATGGCAAGGGTAACATTAGCGCCAATCCTTAACCCACCTGAGGAGTTTTCGATCTTATCCAGTCCGGCTATATTTCGGATATTGACAATTTGTTTGGGCTGTAAAAGACCTTCCTTCAGCAAGTCAATAACATCTACCCCACCGGATTTCAATATTGAAGTATTCGTTTTACCCGTCAGAGATTCGGATACTGTAGCATCCAACTGCTTTAAAGCATCATCTACTGAACTGGCTTCATACCAACTAAATTTATTCATAACTTAATTTTTTAGGCTTTATTTAAGGCTTTTAAAACTTTATCAGGAGTTATAGGCGCATCAAAAATCCTCACACCTATCGCGTTATATACAGCATTTGCCACAGCCGCGGCTGTTGCTATGTTGGCTGGTTCACCAATTCCAAAAGCATCGGTAGAGGTATTGGCCGGATATTCTTCCACAATTACCGGCTCTATCACAGGTACTTCAAAGGAATAAGGAATTCTATACTGATCCAGGTTTGGGTTGATTTGATGACCGGTTTCGTTATCCATGATACGGTTTTCATAAAGTGCATAAGCAACACCCTGAATCACACCACCATTGATCTGACTTTCCACCTGAGCAATGTTAAGTGGTCTGCCGCAGCTATGTGCTGCCACTACCCTATCAACCTTTACAAAGCCGGTCTCAGTATCAACAGATACTTCGGCAAACTGCACAGAACCGAGTTCACCTTTGCTAAGCCACTTACCCGATTTAAAGCCGCCATAATCATCTGACCGGCTGGCTGAGGCCATTATCTGGCCCGTTGGCATCCCTCCTAATGCTTCTTTTAAAGTGATGGATTTAGAAGGGTTATTTTTCACCAATACTTTTCCATCCTTCATATCCAATTGATATTCACTAGCCCCCAACTGACTGGCAGCTATCTTAAATATTTCTTTTTTGATCCTGTAAGCAGCATTTCTGGCCGGAGGTGTTATAGATCCTGTAACAACACTTCCACCGGAACCTGGTGCATCCGGGAACAATGTATCACCAATTCTAATGCCAATATCTTCCGGTTGTATGCCTAATTCTTCGGCAACCACCTGTGCCAGAACGGTTTTGGTGCCCGTACCAATGTCCTGCACCGCTGAACGTACTTCAATGGCGCCATCCTTAAAGGCCCTTATCTCTACTGTGGAATTCAAATTGGTAAATCGTGACCAATGTCCTTGCGCAATACCCATTCCTTTTTTAACCGGGCCTTTATCTGACCCGGGTTTCTTTCTCCTATTCCATCCAAACTTTTCTGCTCCCCTAATGCGCTCAACTTTTCTTATTTCGCTGCCATCTACTTTATCCCTTAGATTGATAGGATCCATGTCCAGTTTTTCAGACAGTTCGTCGATCATCTGTTCCAGTCCCCAGGCACCCTGAACATTACCCGGTGCCCTCCAGGCAGCCCCCGGACCAGCATGGGTAAAAACATCCCATTGTTCAGTTAAGAAATTATCACTATTGTAAAGTGCCTGAGCAACTCTTCCGACTCCGGCGCCCAGCCCTACTCCTGCCGTACCGTAAGATTTTTGTTTTATTGAAATAAGCCTGCCATCATTTTTAGCACCTACTTTTAGATAATGAATCGAATTAGGCCTGTTGCCCGCAGAAATATGCTCTTCCTTTCTATCCAGCATTAATTTAACCGGGCGGCCTGTCTTCTTAGCCAGGTTACCTGCCATTACGCCAAAGTTTCCTAAACTATGCTTGGCTCCAAAACCTCCGCCCATATACTCGCAAACAACCCGGACTTTGCTTCTTGGAATATCAAAATGTTCGGAAAATTCATCCCGTACATTGGTGGTATTTTGTGTAGAGGCATATACGGTTACCATATCGGGTTTCCAATCCACCACTACTCCATGCGTTTCCAGTGAGCAGTGTGTATGAACCTGCGTCCTGTAGGTACGCTCCAGGACAATATCTGCCTGGCTGAAACCGTTTTCAACATCCCCTCTTGGCCCACCATAAAAACTACCTGTGGAAGGCCCTCTAAGGTTGCCTTTAGTTTTAAGGCCAGAAGCTCCACCACCTCCACCACCAGAGTCTTCCTGCTCTACATTACCTTCAAAAACTGTAGGGGCTCCATCTTTCATGGCTTCTTCCAATTCCACCACAAATGGTCTTTCCTCATAGTCAACATTTATGAGTTTTAACGCTTCTTTAACTGTTCTCATATCCCTGGCAGCAACACCAGCGACAGGCTGACCTGCATATTTTATATCGGGATATTTATTATCATCTCCGCTATCCTGGGGTTGGGCCATATTCACATCCCTTTCAAGGACATGGACCGCATACACTCCGGGATAATTTTCTGCTTTGGAGATATCTATAGATCTTATCCTAGCGCTGGGGAGGGGTGACCTGAGCATACCACCATACAACATACCGGCAAGATTTTTATCCGAGGTATATTTTGCTGCGCCTATCACCTTTGCCTGTGCATCAGTGCGCTTTATACGTTTACCTACAACTCTTAAATCGTCATTAACCGGCCAGCCATCAGGTTCGTCTGACGGAACATATCTTGTGATGGTCTTAAGGTTATGACCTGGAATGCCGTAAGGTACTCTTATATTTTTATTTGCCATATTATTACGCTTTAAACTTGTTTAGCTGCTTCTAATGTTGCTTTAAATACATGAGGATAGGTACCGCATCTGCAGAGATTACCTCGGGTAGCATGTTTCACATCCTCAAGTGTTGGATTAGGGTTGTTATTAACCAAATGAGCACAGCTCATTACCATACCGGGTGTACAGTACCCGCATTGTGATGCATCATATTCAATGAATTTTTCCTGTACAGGATGTAACTTGCCGTTTTGAGCCAATCCTTCAATAGTAGTCACATTTTTACCTACAACATCCATGGCCATTGTCAGGCAGGCATTTACCGGCTTCCCATCCAACCATACGGTACAGGCAGAACATGACCCTCGATCACAGACTACTTTTGTCCCGGTTAGGTCTAATTTTTCCCGAAGTACATCTGCCAGGGTAAGCCTTGGTTCTATGGTCACAGCCCTCTGCTTTCCATTAACCTTCATATTTACGATTACCTCGTTAGGCCCAAAAGTTTTTCCCTGGTCATCAGACGAAGCTTCAAAACTACAAGATTGTAGTACCACAGCTCCCGCGGTAGTCATACCAGCACCTTTGAGAAAACCACGACGACTAATACCAGACTTTATTTCCGGGCCAGCCGATCTATGATCTTCCTGGTTTTGATCCTTTTTCATATCCTATATTGATTTGGTTTTTGAATTATAAGAACAGATTTTTTTGGTTTGATTTACAATTTAATAAAATAAACTTGCTTTATAAAGTGCATAAAACGCACACCGGCCAAAAACCCATTATATAAAGATGAAAAAGTGCTTTTTACAAATAGATTACATTTGGATTTATTTTAAATATTTATCGCCAATATCAAAAAAGGCCTGCACGAAAATTGTACAGACCTTACATCACAGACTTTAATTAGCGGCTTAAGCTTCTACTGCTTCTAATGCCGGTGCTTGTGGGAAATCAATGGGTACCTGAGTGGTACCATGAAGAAAATTGCTGATTGTTTTATCTCCTATCACTATTAAAATGTCTATTAAGTTTGCTTTGGTATATCCTGCAGTAAATAATCCTTCTACAGCTTCAGGACTGGGTTTACTTCTATTTAGTGTGATATCTCTTACAAACCTTGCCAAAGCATCGATTTTTTGATTAAATGCCGCTTTGCCTGATCTAATTTCCAATATCTGATCGTCAGTAAAACCATTCATCTTCCCTAAAGCAGTATGTGCAGAAAGACAGTATTGGCATTCATTTGCCTGACTAACTACCAGGTTTATGACCTCTCTTTCCCTGGCAGATAATGTGCTTTTTCTGTTTTGTAAAGTCAGGTAATCACCTAGCGCTGTGTTGTTATAAGCGTAGGTTGCATATAAATTCGGTACAAACCCTACACTTTTCTTAAGGTTTTCAAAAATTACCTGGTTAGCCTCGCTAATCTCGTCTATTGTTGGAACATTAAAATTTGCCATAATTATTAATTTTTTTTTGGTTTCTGATAGTCTTAACGGCAAGTTTCAGGGCCGGTAATAGGAAGGTTTTCCCTGTTTGTTGTTAATTTTTCCCATTTTCAGGTATAATAATCCTCATCAGTCATTTTGTAAATGGTTTTTGAATTGCTGCGGCGTTTTACCAGTCACTTTTTTGAATTGCTTGTGAAGCGTAGCCACGTCTTCGTAACCTAATTCATAAGCAATTTCCTTAACAGAAAGATTAGTATACCTTAACAGACGTTTGGCTTCAAGTACTATCCTTTGGTGGATACTGACTAACGGTGAGGTGTGGTTGTACCTGGCAAACAGATTTGAGAGGGTTTTCGGCGATTTAAATAGCATAGCAGCGTAATCACTTACCTGCTTTTTGGATTTATAATGTAAGTCAACCAGCATATTAAACTTACGAATTATATCAATTTGCTTATCATCCAGTTTCTTAGGCATAAATTGATTCCGGGCCAATCGGGTTACTTTGATGATTAATCGCTTTAAAAGCAACTCCATCATTGGGCCCTGTACATTATCCCGTGTTCGAAATTCATCCAGAAAGACCTGATATAGCAATTCAAACTTATTCTGTTCTGCTTCTGAAAGTGTGATTAACGGCACTTCCTGGCTACCATAAAAAATTATCCCGTTGCATGATAGTTCTTCATCATTCGTCTGAACACAATAAAATTCCTTATTAAACGCAAAGGTGGTTAATGGCCGCCTCACTTTTTCATAGCTGATTTTATGATAGCTTGTGGTAGTGAGTATTTGATTTTTCTTTATGATATAGTCCCTGGCATCCACCTCTAATATAATTTCTTCATCATTTTTGTTCCAGAAAATATGATTAAAGCTTAGGTGGTAAAATTCTCTATGCTCATTAACATAGTCAGTGCTCATTAAAAAATATGCATCCAAATCAGGATCTGAATAGCTGTAAACCATCCGTAACTTACAATTAGACCAAATGAATCCCTAAACTAAAGAGGTTTTCAATCTGCTAATAAGTAAAGCTGACCAAATGAATTAAAGATGACAATATTTACCTAACTATCGATATTGTAACGCGCCTTCATAATCCTGTCGAAGTGCATAAGGGAAGCAAGTGCAATTTGTGAGTAGTTCTGGGATGCGTTTTGAAAGTTACGGTAGTTGGTGATCCATAGGGTTTTTATTAACTCCTGACCACCATGTTTAGGTTGCAAGTACCAAAATGTTCTTCTCATAGTAGCTGGCCCGGCATGATAAACATGCAAAACAAGTAACTTTACCCAAAGTTCATTTGGATTATAAGGTATTTTGTATCTATCCAGAAGCTTATAGGCATGTGGCATGTATTCATGCTTAAGCAACCTGGCTGCCACCCTTGCTGATTTTTCCAGGTCCTCCCTTTCATCCACATAACGATTGATCTTAAGGCCATACCTCCTGGCTACCCTGCTCATCAGTTGAAAGTACCCGTAAGCTCCATAAGGAGATTTCTGCAAGCTGGCAGGGGATTCAATAAGCATGATCGCTTGTGCAAACCATGGATCAACATCCTCTTCTTTGAAAATCGATACCGCTTTGGGTATGAATGGGATTACCTGATCAAACTGATAATAATTTTGCTTGCCGGAGGTTATAAAAACATCATCATTTCCGGACATACCATATTTTTCTTTCAGGCTGTCAAGAAATGCTTCCCTTTTTATTCTTGGTAAATCCCAATAAGAATCTGTTGCAATGGTATCTTTTACCGACCGATCAGTTTCCAGATTTATGATGCTGATTTCCTCATCCATGTTTATTATTTTGTACCAGAAAGATGGCTGAGGCAACTGATCCCAATTTTGGGTGTAAAGCTGATTATCCAATACGAACAATGAATCCTTAGCCTGATCGTATTTCTTTTTCCAAAGTGCTTTTATGGAATCGCTGGAACCTGACTTGCTATCACTAATAGATTTATCAGTTGGTTTAAGAACTTCTATTGCAGCAATGAAGATTATGAGTAAGCCAGTTATTAGTAAGTAAGTCTTTTTGCTCATTTAAGCCGTTTTTACTGGTCAATCAACCTGTAAAAATAAACAATTTGCGATGATTAATCCCTACTTTGAAAGACTATTAATGCTATTAATAAAAAATTTATACCTGTTATTAACCAAAAAAACCAGTAAGTAAAACCGCTAAAAAGCGCATGATAGGTCATAGCACCTTGTATGCCTCCTAATATGGGACCAAATACAGGAATCCAGGCGTATTTCCAGTTGGAGGGTCCTTTTCCGTGAATTGGAAGGAAAAAATGAGCTATTCGTGGACCCAGGTCCCTGGCAGGATTGATGGCATAACCTGTGGTCCCTCCTAATGATAATCCAATTGCACCAACCAGGCCACCAACCAGTATTGGATTTAAGCCGTCAGCAAGCTTGTTTGCTCCTATCATTTGTATCACAAATAGCAAAGAAAAAGTGCCTAACATTTCAGAGTACAGGTTAGCCGAATTACTTTTAATGGCAGGGCCAGTACTAAATACACCCAGCTTAGTACCCGGATCTTCTGTTGCTTTCCAATGAGGAAAATAATGTAGCCATATTAAAGTTGCGCCTAAAATCGCACCAATCATTTGTGCCAACACGTAACCGGCAACTTTTTCCATGGGGAAGTCCCCGGAGGCTGCCAAACCTATGGTAACGGCCGGGTTGATATGGGCGCCACTTATACGTCCAACGGCGTAAATAGCAAAGGCTACGGCAAAAGCCCAACCCAGTGCAATTACCAGCCATCCTGACTGATGAGCATAACTTTTACGCAGGCTTACTCCTGCATTAACACCACATCCAAAAAGTATAAGCACAGCAGTACCAACAACCTCAGCGATATATTCATTCATCATTGAATTATTCGATAATTTTATGCGATTATATGAAATTTACTACTATCAATATAAAAATTATTTAATCAATGCTTGTAAATAATAGAAGCTACCGGACAATCTGGATTGATCATGACAATGGCAACCTAATAAATATAATTGACCAGCGTCACCTGCCACATCAATTTGTGATAGAAAAATTGGCCACAGTTGATGATGTTAGTACAGCGATTAAAGACATGCATGTAAGAGGTGCCGGTTTGATTGGTGCCACCGCAGGCTATGGAATGTACATTGCTACTTTAGAAATGAAAAGGCTTTGCAAAAATCGCACACATTTATTTGAATCAGCAGAAAAAATCAGAAAGACCAGACCGACCGCGGTAAACCTGTCATGGGCCCTGGACAGACAGCTAAATATATTGAAGGCCGAATCATCTGTCGATAAAATGGTGGAACTGGCAAAGAATGAAGCCCAACAAATTGCGGATGAAGATGCGGGATTTTGTAAATCAATTGGGAACTATGGTGTTGAAATAATCAGGGAGTTAAGTCAAAAGAAAAAGAGAACCATCAATATACTCACTCATTGTAATGCCGGTTGGTTGGCTTTTGTGGATTTTGGGTCTGCGACAGCACCTATTTATCAGGCTTTTCTGGAAGGATTAGATATACATGTTTGGGTGGATGAAACACGCCCCAGAAACCAGGGTGCCCGTCTCACAGCCTGGGAGCTTTCACAAATGGGCATTCCGCATTCAATAATTGCAGACAATACAGGTGGACACTTAATGCAACATGGCATGGTTGATCTTGTCATCACCGGGAGCGACAGGACCACTTATAGTGGTGATGTAGCCAACAAAATTGGCACCTATTTAAAAGCTTTAGCAGCTCATGACAACAATATTCCATTTTATGTAGCCCTTCCGTCATCTACCTTTGACTGGGAGATTGATGATGGCTTGTCGCAAATACCTATTGAAGAGAGGAGTGAAGATGAAGTGAAATACATACAAGGTCTCCATGAAGGGACTATTAAACAAGTGCTCTTAACACCGGAAAATAGCCATGCCGTCAATTACAGCTTTGATGTGACCCCTTCAAAATATGTAACCGGTTTAATCACTGAAAGAGGTGTTTGTAAAGCTAACAAAGCAAGCATTTTAAGCCTTTTCCCTGAAAAAAGAGAGGTGTAGTAAAACATGGATGAAGGTTACATCAAATTCATATGCCATTGGACAAATGGTGCATCATTACCTCGGGAAAGACTAAGGGGTTTAATCTATTGGAGAAATGTTTTGTATGAAAAACAGCTGATTGGTGCCTATCCTAGTGGTATTGGTTTCGGTAATATCAGTGTTCGATATCAAAAGGATCAATTCATCATATCCGGATCAGCCACCGGTAATTTGGAAAAATTAAATGAACAACATTTTTCATTGGTCTCTGATTTTGATATCAGTAAAAACGAATTGCACTGTTTCGGGCCAATAAAAGCATCTTCGGAATCTATGAGCCATGGTACGATTTACAGATTAGATGATTCATTTAATGCTGTGATGCATATCCACAACCCTGCCCTGTGGAATCGACTATTGTATCATGTCCCAACCACGAAGGCTAATGTCCCTTATGGCACACCGGAAATGGCCAGGGAGATTGAACGATTATTCCGGGAAGAAAACCTATCAGACAGAAAAATAATAACCATGGCTGGTCACGAGGAGGGGATATTCACAATGGGGGCGGATTTGGATGAAGCTGGCAATGTGTTGCTTGGTTATTTTAACTGTTTATCATGATTTTTTATCAAGGAAGTCTAATTTTTCTGATTACTCGAGTAATGATAAAGCCAAATTTACAGACGCTAGTAATTCATTCTTGTCCGGGTGTACTTTGGAAACAACTTTAATACCATTATAAATGGTAAATAACAGTGTAGCCAGTGGTTTTAAATCCAGATCAGTACTTAGCTGTCCACTACCCTGTCCTTTTTTTAAATAATCATAAATAATATTTTCAAAAGATTGTTGGTTTTCCTCCAGGCGATCAAGAATTTTACTGTTATCGGGAATCAGTTCAGTAATGGTATTGACCACGAAGCAACCTTTCAGGTCTTTATCCTGAACCGCTTCATCAACTGCCATGACAAACAACTGTTTAAAACCTTGCTTAACAGCAGGTTGACTCCACAATAAAAACTTTAAGCCATTGGTATTAGTCCTTCTATAAAGATCCAATGCTTCTAAATCATGTATACAATCTTGTTCATAAAAGCATTACGGCTTTGGTAAGTCCAAAGCGGATAACAAGAGGCAGCTGGCCTTACTCGTGGCTGATGGAGCCGGGCCAAGACCGTTGTGGGATTGTGTGGTAGGTGGCTTGGCCGGCGGCAGGCTGGAGCGGGTGGATATTTGAGGGCGGTTGGTGTGGTTTATAAAAATCTATGAACCAGTCTGCCTTAGTTAATTTCTTACAAACTTCATAAACCTAGCAATAACTTCCCTGCCCCAGCGCATCAAACCAGGAAGGGATGTGATGCAATTTGATAATTTTTGCAAGGTTTACGCTTCTTCCAGCTGGTGTTCGTACTCGTCGATCAGGCGCTTCTGAACATCATAAGGCACTAAAGCATATGCTGAAAATTTACTGGTAAAGCTAGCCCTACCCTGAGTAATGGACCTTAAGGTAGTGGTGTACTTATCCAGTTCCGCCAGCGGTGTTTTGCACTTAATCAGCTGATAATGTCCTTTGGCATCCACGCCCATGATCACCGATCTCCTGGTTTGCAGATCAGTCATCACATCACCCATCAATTCCTCAGGCACCAAAACCTCCAGCTCATAAAGTGGCTCCATAATTTTTGGATCTGCTTTAAAGAATGATTCTTTAAAAGCCATCCTCCCTGCGATCTTAAAAGCCATATCATTTGAGTCTACCGGGTGCATTTTACCATCAAATATGATTACCCTGATGTCGCGCACGTAGCAGCCGGTTAGTGGCCCGCGTTCCATCATCTCAAGCACACCCTTTTGAATGGAGGGAATAAACCTGGCATCGATGGCACCACCTACGATACAGTTGTAAAAGACTAATTTCCCGCCCCATGCCAGTGGAATCTCTTCCCTACCCCTGATGTTGTACCCCTCAGGCTCCTGCATGTCCTCAAGATAGGGTTCTATCTTCATGCTTACTTCACCAAACTGTCCTGCACCACCCGATTGTTTTTTATGCCGGTAGACACTTTCAGCGCTGTTATGTATGGTCTCGCGATAAGCAATCTTTGGCGACTCAAAATAGATATCCATCTTATAGGTGTTTTCCAGTATCCACTTCACTACATTGAGGTGCAGCTCACCCTGGCAACCAATGATCAATTGCTTCAGCTCATTGGAGAACCCCACTTCTATGGTGGGGTCTTCCTCCTGGATTTTATGCAGAACTTCCCCCAGTTTTTCTTCATCAGACCGATTGTTGGCCTTGATAGCCATTCTCAATCTTGGCTCAGGGAAATCCATAGGCGCGATGGCCTGGTTGACATCTTTGCTTCGTAGTGTTTGATTGGTATGGCTGTCTTTAAGCTTCAGCGTTGCACCAATGTCACCGGTTACCAGTTTATCGACCTGTTCGCGTTTCTGTCCGTCAATTATAAATAACTGATTCATTCTTTCCATCTGACCTGTCTGATGGTTGATCAGTTCAGTCCCTTCGGAAATTTCACCGGAGACGACCTTAAAAAAGGTCATCCTGCCAAGGTTGGGTTCCACTAATGTTTTATAAATAAATAACTCAGCCGGCCCTTTGGGATCTCTGGGTATCTCCTCTCCTTTCAGGGAATGATCTGGAGCTGCATCCACAGCTGATGGTGCGACATTATCAATAAAGCCCATTAATCTGCCACTTCCCATGTTTTTCTCAGCAGAAACACAAAATATTGGGAAAACGTCATGATTGAGCATGCCTATCCTTAATCCTTCCCGCATCTCATCCTCATCGAGTGTGCCTTTTTCAAAATATAATTCCATCAAGCCGTCGTCATTTTCTGCAGCTTTCTCGACCAGTTGATTGTGCAATTCATCAGCTCTTTCTTTTTCTGAATCCGGTATTGGTATTTTTTCGGGTTTTCCGCCTTCCACTGGAAATCTGTAGCAGGTCATTTTTAACAGATCAATGATCTGATTAAAACCCTCCCCTTCATTTATCGGGTATTGCATTAATGTGGCAGCACTTCCAAAACGTTTTTTGATAGACTCATAGGTGCTATCAAAGGATGATTTCGGATGATCCAATTGATTGATGGTAAAGATGGTTGGCTTGCTGAACTGATCAACATAGTTCCATATCAATTCAGTACCGATTTCAACCCCGTGTTGGCTATTAATTAGAAAAACACAGGTATCTGCTACTCTTACCGAAGCGATCACCTCCCCGATAAAATCATCCAGACCCGGGGTGTCTAAAATGTTAATCTTATAATTTCTCCACTCTGTATGAAGAAGGGTTGTATAAACACTGCTTTCCCGCTCATGTTCGATGAGATGATAATCAGAAACCGTATTATGGCTTTCGATTTTTCCCCTTCTGTTGATTAATCCTGCTTCATAAATCATTGTTTCCGCAAGGGTGGTCTTCCCTGATTTTGTGCCTCCAAGAAGGACGATATTTTTAATATGCTTTTGATCAAATACTTTCATAAGTTCAAAAATTTTTGGTGGGACAATAATAACATCGGATTTTAATTTAATGTCAAATGGTAAAAAACACAAATGCTTGATAATAATAGTACTTCAAGCATCTGTTTTCATAATCACTTGAACAACTCATAACTTTTTTTTATCTGGTATCCACGAAAAATCATCCGTCCTGGGCATGTTTATCAGCATATCCTTCAGCGCTTCCGGTGGTACAACTGTTTTTCTTTTTTGCAAATCCAGCCATGCACCGTCTACATAAATCCTGCAAGCCAATGTAAGCTCAGGTTTAAAGATTTCATGGAAAATTTTCCATTTAGAACCATCTTTCCGTAAAGCGGCACAACTGCAACTTACCGTAATACTTTCATTAAGATTTACTTCTCTGATAAAATATGTTTCCTCTTTAAATAAAATTGGGCCAAGGTTTAATCTTTTGAACATATTTATTGGGAAACCATGGTCATGGAAGTAAGCAATTCTGGCTTGTGCGGCATAGTCATTATAGCTCGAATGCCGCATATGATTGTTTGCATCAATACTAGCCCATAATACTTCAAATTTTTTAGAATATATATTCATAGTGTTATTATTGAATTAAAAAGACAAAACGACTTATACTTAGTCATAATCCGAATTATATATTGATTTACAATAATAAAAGGCGCAAATAATTATTATATAAAGTTTAATAAATGATTTACGAAATTTCATTCTGATTTTGTAACCTTTTCAAAAGCATGAATATCCCAATAATGTACACTTTTGTACATAAATGAACACAAAATAATGTTTTGATTTTTTTCAAGCCACTGATTATCAGATTGTTAACAGTTTTGGCACACATTTGGCATTTAAGGAAGCATCTAATAACTAATACACAAACAAAATGAAAAATACTGTTATGACTACCGAAATGAAGATTATCGCTGTACTTATTGCTCTGATTTCACTTTTCTATGTAAATGTCCAGGCTGAAACCGGAGATGATGAAAAGAAAAACAAAAAAGAAGAAACTACCAAAATCACATTAAAGCAAGAAAATAAAATATATAAAGACGTTTTACAGCAACTGAATGCCGAATCCAGTAATGTTCACGTTATTCTAATGAACGAGCATAACGAAATCGTAATGAAAGCTGAAGTTCCATATATTGATGTAATCACTGAAGATGCTACCATAGCTGATATCATGAAAGACAGTGAACTAATCGTGGAAGGATATAATACATTCATCTACAAGAGATTTTAAACAACTTTTTTTTCATAATACGCTAAATATTAAAGAGGAGCTCTATGGGCTCCTTTTTTTTATGCCTATCCCCCACTCGTTCCCGTAGCTTATATCATATTTTTGACTAAAATTTCCTTTATTGACGGCTAATCCAACTTTATCAGAGGAATCGAAATAGATCATGGGCTCCCCTGCGCTCACACCGCCAAAGGTTTTACTAAAAAACAGGTCTTTATCGAATACTTTTTTATCCTTTTCCCATATTTCAATAGTGAATATGGCTTTCTCAACGATATCACAAAATTCATGGAATTTAGCTGAAGAGATATTTGTGGAAACATTCCCAAAAGGCATTTCAACATTAGCAAGTGCTCCCCAGAGTTCATTATTCTTAATTCGAACATCTGGTATACCTGAGAGTAAGACAAGTCTGGTAATTGGTATTTCTTGTCCCATTCCTTCCGGAACATTTTTATTGGACGCAATTAAAGATGCAACATAAATAAAAACATCACGGCCATGAAACGTATGAATATTATTCGATCCCGGTCGTCTGAACCTTTTGTCATCAATATCATATACTTTTTGAATAACACCTTCCTGTACCAGAAGAGTCAGCAATCCATTATCCGGTGCCACAATGTACTGCTCTTCCTTAGTTACTGCTATTATACCTTTTCGCTCTGTTCCTACCCCGGGATCCACTACTGCGGTAAATACAGAACCTGGTGGCCAATATTTTATGGTTTCAGATAACACATTGGCACCGTTCAATATGTTATATGGTTCGATTTCATGGGTAATATCGATGATCTTTATATCCTCATTAATGGTTAATGCAACACCTTTCATTACCCCAACAAAATGCTGTTTTGTGCCAAAATCAGTAATCAGCGCAATTAATCCTGATGTTTTCATATCCTTTGGTTTTTCTACACGTCGATGTCTTATTCCATCAGAAAATTAACCTTAAAAAAATGAAAGCTACTTTTTGTGTTACTATATTTATAAATCGTAAGAAAAAACCAGCATAGCATGTCTCTTAAATTAGTTATAAAAACGTTTAAATTCATTGCCTATATTGTGGTAACCACATTATTCACCGGCTTATTGGTTCATTTCCTGAAAGCTGGAGACATCCATAAAGGGTGGGAACAGCTGGTATTTTTTGGGAAGTTTTACAGCTCCCCGGAAGATCTAAAAGAAAAGGTATATGAATCATTTAGCGAGGCAGAAACAGAATATGAATTGGTGAAAGACCGTTTTGAAGGCATCGAGAGGGATTCACTTAATCGCATCATTCATTCCATATTCGGCACTTATCTTGACCCTAAATCCCAAACCATCATATCGATGCTTGTGGAAAGAAAAGATATGACCCTAACAGAAAAAGTAAAATATGCTGAGAAAGAATTTGAAAGTGATGCTTTTTCCTCAAAAGAGAAAGAAAAGTTTAGAGAAAAATTTGCTGAAGTCTCAAAGTTATTTTTCTTATTCAGTGATGAAGATAATTTTGAAAAAGTGAAGGCATGTACCCACATCATTAAAATGGAATCTTTCAACCCGATGTACCACTACAATGCTATAAGGTCAACCATTGAGTTTGCATTCAACTTCACGGACATCAACAACATCGGTTTTTTTACCAAAGAATTGATGCTGGACCGGGCATTTGCGGATCATAAGATGCAGGACTGGGAAATACAAGGCTTCACAGAATTACAAACCGAGGAAGTGGACAGTGCTTTTAAAGTTTTTCACGGATACCTGGAGGATATCAAAAAATCTGAGCTGAAAAATAAGGATTCATTGATATTTCATCACATAAATATCTTTATCGACCAGCTGAATGATACCTCTTTCCTTATACTGGAAAAAGAATACCCGATTCAATTAAAGGATGTGGTTGTAAAAAATCTAAAAACTATATTTCTGGAATTAAAAAATTCTACAAGTACAGCCTACCAGGACCTGGTAGCACTAAAGTTATTGTCAGAGATCGGTCATTTTGAATTTAACTTTTTTATAAAATATGACGATCTGTTTTATAAGTTTCTGGAGGATGTTGAAAGCTTACCGGCTGAAGAAAAGCATGATCTTTTATCTGAATTTATAGACCATCTTGAACATATTTCCAGTGAGACCTACACCTATTATATCGATAAACTCAGGTCTTCCTTAAGCCATTATTAAGGCATAACTTCAGCAATTTTCGTAAAGAGGCTTTCTTCAGTAATCGGTTTGGTAACCCAATCACAATGTTCTATGTTAAGCATTCTAAGTCTGGTATGTTTATCAGATAAAGCAGTAATAAAAACTATTGGTGTGTTGTGGGATTTTCTGAGTTCCTCCGCTACCTCCAAACCTGTCATTCTTTCTGCCAGTATACCATCCATAATAATTATATCAGGAGATGTTTCCTTCACTAATTCTATTACTTTCTCCCCTGTATCTGTTTTTCCTACCAACTCAAAACCATAATTATGCAGCATCACCTCTAAAGACATCAAGGTAATGAGATCATCCTCTACGATTAATGCCTTTTTATTCTTATATGAGTCTTTTGCCATAATCAAAATTGGTACTTGGTGAAGATAATCACCTATATTGTTTTTATATTAAAATTTTAATCACAATTCAACACTTTATAAATGAATTTAACATTCCAGTATAAAAATAAAGATTATCAATTTAGCGCAATCACTGAAGGCTCGGAAAATTCTAAGGCAACAATTATCTTATGTCATGGTGCAGGTGCAGGAATGAAGCATCCATTTATGGAAACACTTGCAAATGGATTAATCTCTCACAATTTCAGGGTGGTAAGGTTTAATTTTCCCTATATGGAAAATGGCAGAAAAAGTCCGGGAGCACCATTAATATCCATTCTGGCAATTCAGGAAATCGTTAGATATGTTCAACGTGCTATTAATACTCCATTATTTTTAGGAGGAAAATCTTACGGCGGAAGAATGTCCTCTCATGCTGTATATGAAAAGTATGTGGATAATATCGAGGGCCTGGTGTACTTTGGCTTTCCTTTACATGCACCAGGAAAACCATCATTAAAACGTGCCGAACATCTTAAAGAAATATCAAGTCCAATGCTTTTCCTTCAGGGAACGAAAGATAAATTGGCGGAGTTAGGACTGATCAACCAGTTAGAAATCCCAAACCCTGACAGTAAAATAGTGTTCTTTGAAAATGCGGACCATTCGTTTAAAGTACGCGGAAAGGATATGGAAGAGACTTCTGATCGTCTGGCAGTTGAAACTTCTGAATGGATCAATCAAATACTTAATCCATGAATCAATACATATTTTTCCCTCAATGGCAGGGCTCAGGAGACTCTACTGAAATTTTTTATGGCGCAAAGCAATTATTAGCGTCTGTTCAAAAAGATTATCCATTCCATGAAATCGAAGTAAGTCGGGAAAAAGAAGCAGGTGTTTTTTATGAGATTAACAATTTTGAAGTATTGTTAAACCAATTAAGGAGATGTAAGCATTTGGTCAATGAAAAAACACCTAAAAAAATATTTACCCTTGGCGGTGACTGCGGTGTTGAGTTAATTCCTGTCTCCTATCTAAATTCCAGATATAAAAACATGGCTTTATTGTGGCTTGATGCGCATGGCGACTTAAATACCCCTGAATCTTCACCTAGTAGTAACTTTCATGGAATGCCTTTAAGGACATTATTAGGTGAAGGGAATGAGACCTTTCTTAAAGCGCTAATTTCCAATATTACTCCTAAACAAGTATTTTTAGTTGGCACCAGGGATCTTGACCGCTCCGAACAAAATTATATCTATAAAAATCATGTTGAATTATTGACTGATGATAATATTCTGGAGTTACCGGTCAAGCTTTACGAAAAAGGTTTTGAACATATTTACATTCACCTTGATCTGGATATACTAGCCACAGATCAGTTTCCACATGTAAAAGTTACAAGCAGAAATGGAATCCGTATTGATATAATTGAGCAATTGATAAAAACATTAAAGGATACATTCATAGTTACTGGAGGAAGTATTTTAGAAAGCGTCCCGATGGATGGTGCATCCCTGGATATGGCCGGAAGTTTATTACGTTTGGTATTTAAAAAATAAATAGGTCATGCATTGATAATATCCGAGAAATCCTTATTTTTGCACTCATTTTTCGAGTTCGGAGTGTGGCATAATCGGTTAGTGTATCCCGCCTCTGGAGGGAAGGTAGTGCTGAGATGTGTTTTGCTTACATATACTTTACAGTAGAAAGTTAGATAAATACTATGTTGGTAGCACGCAAGATTTTGAAGCCCAACTTTATAGACATAATAGCGTTCAGGGCAAACTCACCAGAAAGTGGATTCCCAGGAAATGGGTAACTACCATTGAATTTAAAACGAGACCTGAAGCCGTCAGGTTAGAGAAGATAATTAAGAAAAGAGGTATCAGAAGATATCTTGAAGAAAATGGTCTAAAATGACCAACTATTGTTCGGGGTGTAGCACAGTCCGGTTAGTGTACCTGGTTTGGGACCAGGGGGTCGCAGGTTAGAATCCTGCCACCCCGACAAGAGAATAAATCCTGTCAGCTTTGCTGACGGGATTTTCTGTTTTTGGACGGTGTGAAGCTTGCTTCAATGAAGTCAACAAAACAGAAAATAGCTGGAACAGCGAGGATTTATTCTCGGAATTTTCCGGGTAAAGGATCACCAACGAAG